>JAAYZK010000250.1 GCA_012514895.1 Planctomycetota bacterium
TCACTTGCCGATGCGGAAGCGGCCAGGCCGCCGCCGGCGACCGGCGGTTGGCGGGATCTACTTGCCGATGCAAAAGCGGCTGAAGATCCGGGCGAGGATCGCCTCGCCGACGGCCTCGCCGGTCAGCATGCCCAGCGCCGCCAGGGCCGCCCGCAGCTCGACGGCCACCCACTCGGCGCGGTCGCTGAGGTGCTCCAGCGGGCGCAGCAGGGCGGCGGCCCGCTCGAGGGCGCCGGCGGCCTCGCCGACGGCGCGGCGTTGGGCGTCGTGCATCGCGTAGGGCGACTGGGGCCGCCCCGGCAGGGACTGCAGGCGCCGCTCGAGGCGGTCGCGCAGGGCGTCGAGCCCCTCCCCGCTCACGGCTGAGACCGCCAGCGCCTCCAGGCCGGTCCGCGCCTCCAGGCCGCGCCGCCGGGCGTCGACGGCGGCCGCGTCGAGCAGGTCCGCCTTGGCCGCCACGAGCAGGTCGCTGCCGCCGCTCCGCCCGGCGGCGCGGGCCGGCGGGGGGTCCTGCCCGGCGATGTCGACCACCCAGAGCACCAGGTCGGCGGCGGCCAGGGCCTCGCCGGCGGCGGCGCCGGCCTCCCGGTCGATCCCGGCCGCGTCGGTCATCAGCCCGGCCAGGTCCATCAGCAGGCACTCCCCGCGGCCGAGGCGCATCGGGGCCGCCAGGACGTCGCGGGTGGTGCCGGCGGTGGCCGAGACGATCGCCCGGTCCAGGCCGGTCAGGGCGTTCAGCAGGCTGCTCTTGCCGGCATTGGGCCGCCCGGCCAGGGCCACCGTGGGGATCTGCTCGGGTGCCGTCGGCCGCGCCGCCTCGGCCGCCGCCTTCTCCATCCGTGCGGCCAGGACGGCCAGGTCGTCGGCCAGGGCCGCCGGGGCCGTCAGGTCGAGCTGCTCGGCGGCCATGTCGATGCTGGCCTCCACGTCCGCCAGGGCCGCGGCGATCGGCTCGGTCCACGCGCGACAGAGCCGCGCCAGGGCGCCGGAGGCGTTGGCCCGGGCCATCCGAAGCTGGGCATCGGTCGTCGCGGCGATGAGATCGGCGACGGCCTCGGCGGCCGACAGGTCGATCCGCCCGCTGAGAAACGCCCGCTGCGTGAACTCGCCGGGCGCCGCCGCCCTCGCCCCCCGCGCCAGCAGGGCCCCCAGGACCATGTCCGCGGCGATCGGATGGCCCGGCACGTGAAGCTCCACCAGGGGCTGGCGGGTGTAGCTGTGGGGCGCGACGAACACGTACGCCCGCGCCGGCAGCGACAGCTCGCCCGTGGCGACCGTCCCGGCGGTCGCCGTGAACCCCCGCCGCCGGCCCAGCGGGACCCCGTCGGCGACAAACACCCCCGCGGCCAGGGCGATCGCCTCCGGTCCCGTCAGGCGCACGATCGCCCGCCCGCCCAGGCCCGGGGCGGTCGAGACGGCGGCAATGGTGGCGGTCATGTCGAGCATGGGTCCATCCCGGGAGGTCCCTCGGAGAAACCCTTTACAAGTACAGGATTTAAGGTACAATAGTCCGATACGACGCCGGGGGGCTCACCCGGCGGAGTGCTCATTACCCAAGGTCTTTGGAGGCAGCAGGTTGCACTCTCGACGTGTCCGGCGGCTTTTCGTCGGGGCACGGCATCTATTCTATAGAGGGAGGTCGGCGGTGGCTCACGCGAAAACGATTTCGATGCTGGTCGGCATCCTGGTGCCGGCATTGTCGGCCTCGGCCGCCCTGCCGGACTACGCGGCGGGGGTCATTCTCTCGACCGGCAGCGGGCCGATCGACGTGCCGGGCTACTCGGTGCCCTCGCTGGCCGACTGGGACCGCGACGGGCTGCTCGACCTGGTCGTGGGCGAAGGCAGCGGGACGGCGTCGGGCAAGGTCCGCGTCTACCGCAACATCGGCACCGCCGCCGCTCCGGCGTACGGCGACTACTTCTATGCGCAGGCGAACGGCGCGGACCTCGCCCTGGGCGGTTCGGGGTGCATGGGCGTCTTCGCGCGCATCATCGACTGGGAAGGCGACGGCCTGCTGGACCTCCTCGTCGGCCGCGCCGGCGGCCAGGTCATGCTCTTCGCCAACGCCACGGGCGACGGCGACGCCCCCCTGGCCTTCGACGCCGGGACGTACCTCAGCGCCGGCGGGACGATGATCGACGTGGGCGACCGCGCGACGCCCTCGTTCTTCGATTGGAACGACGACGGCCGACCGGACCTGGTGTCCGGCGCCCTGGATGGGACGGTCAGGGTCTACGCCGACATCGGCGCCGGTCCGGCCCCCGCCCTGGGCATGGCCGTCCAGGCCATGACGACCGCCGGCGTCCTGGATGCGCTCTCCGGGCGCTCCAGCCCGACCATGACCGACCTGGACGGCGACGGGCTGTTCGACCTGGTCGTCGGGGACACGAACGGGCTGCTGTGGGCCTGTCCCAATGTCGGGACCGCGCAGGCGCCGCTGTTCGAGGCCTTGCCGACCGCCCTGACCGCCGCCGGCGCGACCATCGACCTGCCCGGCTCCGCCCGGTCGCGCCCCTTCGCCGGCGACTACAACGACGACGGCCTGGTCGACCTGCTCGTCGGCGGCTCGGACGGCCAGGTCTACCTCTACACCGCCGTGCCCGAGCCGGCGTCCCTGGCGCTGCTGGCGCTGGGCGCCCTGGGCCTGCGGCGGCGCAAGCGGGAATGCGCGTGACCGGCGCGGGCTACTCCAGCAGTCCCCGGAGCACCGCGAGGTTCACCTCATCCCACGAACGCCCGTCCGGGGCGACGGCCTTGGGCGTCTCCAGGATCAGCGGGATCGTCCGCAGGTACGCGTGATTGACCACCTCGGCGAAGGCCTCGAGGGGAATGTGGCCGTGCCCGATGTGTTCGTGCCTGTCGCGACGGCTGCCCAGCGGCGTCTTGGAGTCGTTGATGTGGGCCGCACGCACCGCGTCCCATCCGAGGACCGCTTCGCAGCGCTGCAGCGTATCCTGCGTCTGGGCGGCGCCGGACAGGTCGTAGCCGGCGGCGAAGAGGTGGGCGGTGTCCAGGCAGACGCCGACGCGGCCGGGCTCGTCCACGTTGCGGCGGATGAAGGCCAGGTGCTCCAGCGTCCCGCACAGCGTGGTACCCGCACCGGCGGTGGTCTCCAGGCACAGGACGGTCGAGCCGTCCGGCAGCCCGCGATGAACCCGGTTGATCGACCGGATGACACGATCCAGCCCGTGCGCCTCCCCCGCGCCGTTGTGGGCGCCGCCGTGCAGGACCAGCACGCCGATCCCCAGGGCCTCGCAACGGCGCAGTTCCGACCGCAGCGCGGCGATGGACCGCCGGCGCAGGGCCGGGTCGGCGGCGGCCAGGTTGATCAGGTAGCCGGCGTGGCTGACGACGGGACGGCGGGCGACCCGCCGGCGGCGCCACAGATCGAGCGCCTCGCGTGTGAGCCGTCGCGCCTTCCATTGGCGCTGGTTCTGGGTGAAGACCTGCACGCACTCCAGCTTGAGCGCCGCCGCCTCGACGAGGGCGTGGTGCAGTCCCCCCGCCACGGACAGGTGACAGCCGATCATGCGCCGACGATAGCCTCCCGGGGGGTCTGGCCGCAAGCTTGTTGGGTCGGCGGTCCAGGGTGAAACCCGTAGGGGGAACCGAAGTCCCGACAGTCAGCGGTCTTGGGACAGCGGCGGTCGGCCGTGCGCGGTGTCGGCGGGGGCTCTGGGCCCCCAGAGGGCGGGCGCCGCGGGAAACGGGCCACATCACGCTGTGAAGGCTTCACTTAAGGGAGTTGGTTCAAGCGTTCCAGAATTCACAGCGCCGTTCGGCTCCGCCGGGGGGTCGCGCCCTAACCCACTGAAAGGGTAAGGATTGGAGAGGAATTTCTCTTGAAAAAAGGGGGGCGATGGTCGAATGTATCGGGACGTTGGTGTACGAGAATCACGTACGTCCTGTCCGCCCAGTTGGAGATCACATCCATGGTCGCGTTACTCGGGATTGAAGGCCCCGCAGTGTGGCTGGCCTACCTGCTGTGCATCCTCAGCACCCTTCTGTGCATCGTGTACGGCCTGCTGAACTGGAACAAGGGCGACGAGCCCCTCCGCGACGAGGACGTCAAGTGGGCCGCGGAAGAGAAGAAGGTCGAGCAGGAGCTGTAGGCCCCTCGCGGCCCGGCCGCGCACACCCCATAGGTCAGGGAGATACCCCATGCTGCTGGCACAATCACTAGGTCCGGTGGAGATCATCGTCGTCGTGGCGTACTTCCTGATGGTCGGCTACCTCGGGTGGCTGGGCTACACGCGGACGAAGACGGCGACGGACTACCTCGTGGCGGGGCGGGGCGTCCACCCCTTCGTCATGGCGCTGAGCTACGGAGCGACGTTCATCTCCACCAGCGCGATCGTCGGTTTCGGCGGCGTGGCCGGGATGTTCGGCATGAGCCTGCTGTGGCTGACGTTCTGCAACATCTTCGTGGGCATCTTCATCGCCTTCGTCTTCCTGGGCGGCCCCACCCGCCGCATGGGCCACCGGCTGGAGGCCCACACCTTCCCCGAGCTGCTGGGACGGCGTTTCGAAAGCAAGTTCATCCAGGTCTTCGCCGGCCTGCTGATCTTCATCTTCATCCCCCTGTACGCCGCGGCGGTGCTGATCGGCGGCTGCGAGTTCATCGAGGCGAAGTTCGGCATCGGCTATGATGTGTCGGTCTGGGTGTTCAGCATCATCATCGCCGCCTACGTGGTCACCGGCGGGCTGAAGGGCGTGATGTACACCGACGCCCTGCAGGGCTCGCTGATGTTCATCGGCATGGCCGCCCTGCTGGTCGGGACGTACGTGGCGCTGGGGGGGGTCAGGGAGGCCCACGATTCGCTGGCCGCCCTGGGTCAGAGCCAGCCCAGCCTGTTCGAGGGGATCGGGTTCAAGGGCTGGACGCACATGCCCCAGTTCGGCTGGGGCGGGGCCGACCCCAAGACGGCCGACGTCAACAAGCTCTGGTGGATGGTCGTCAGCACGATGACCCTGGGCGTCGGCATCGGCGTGCTGGCCCAGCCGCAGTTGGCGGTGCGCTTCATGACCGTCAAGAGCAAGCGCGAGCTGAACCGCGCCGTGCTGATCGGCGGGATCTTCATCCTGGTCATGACCGGCGTGGCCTTCACGGTCGGGGCGCTGAGCAACGTCTACTTCCGCGAGTACGAGAAGATCGACGGCACGCTGATCGGCCGGACGCCGGATGCCAGGGTCGTCGCGAAGGATGAGCCCGGGCTGAAGGCGCCGCTGCCGGCCCAGTTGATGCACATCGACACGAACAGCGACGGCCGGGCCGACATCGACATCGTCGAGTTCGGCCTCGGCCCGGTGGCCGACCTGCTGCCCAAGGCCGAGATCCTCTCGGAGGATCCCGACACCGGCGCCATCAGCGTCAAGCCCCGCGCCAACGCCTTCATGCGGGCCGTGATCAGGACGCGGGCGGGCGAATGGGCCTTCAACGGCGACTCGATCATCCCCAACTTCATCACCCGGGCCATGCCCGGCTGGTTCGGCCTGCTGTTCCTGCTGACGATGCTGGCGGCGGCCATGAGCACGCTGTCCAGCCAGTTCCACACCCTGGGCACCAGCATCGGGCGCGATGTCTACGAGCAGGCGGTCGGCACCCGCGGCAGCGGCATCCTGGTCACGCGGATCGGCATCATCATCGGCATCCTGGCCGCCATCGTGCTGAGCCTCTACATGCGGGGCGGGTACTTCATCGCCCGGGCAACGGCGATCTTCATGGGCCTGTGCGCGTCGGCGTTCCTGCCCACCTTCATCGGCGGGCTGTTCTCCAGGCGGGTCACCCGTCCGGCGGCCATCAGTTCCATGGTCACCGGCTTCTTTGTTACCGGCTTCTGGCTGCTGTTCGTCAAGGATCAGGAAGCCCGGGCGATGGGCCTGTGCTGGAAGCTGCTGGGCAAACGCTCCCTGTTCGTGACCGGCGACGCCGACACGATACTCGGGAAAGGCCTCCCCACCATCGGCAACTGGAACGTGGTCGACCCCATCGTCGTCGCCCTGCCCCTGTCGGCCCTGGTGCTGATCCTGGTCACCCTGTTCACCAAGGCGCCCGACAAGGCCCATCTGACCAGGTGCTTCGGAGAGAAGCGGTAGCTTCTATTTGCCTTAAGCCTGTTGACATGAGGAGGTTGCAGAGTATTGTCCGGACGCGGGATCATAAATCCCTGTAGTTCGAGCGATGGCTTTGCCGACAGTGGATAGGAGACTTTCGTACGGCCGTGCAATGTGGCAACCAGGCTTCGGCCTCTGGCCAAGGTATTCCGGGACATAAAAAGGAGTTTGCAGATGAAAACGACGACGTGGGCGGTACTGATGGCAGTGGCCGTGACGGCGGTGAGCTTCGCATGCACATCGCCGGCCCTGGCCCAGGCGGGCGACGAGACTGTTGCCGCCGAAACCGAGTATTGCGGGATCTGTGAAGTGAAGAAGTCGGTCGCCGGCGCGTTGCCGGGCTGGTTCGAGTTCGGGCTGGATCTGCGCAACCGCGTGGAGTACAAGACCAACGCCACCACGCTGGGCGCCAACGGCACGGAGGAAGGCCTGCTCGGCCGCTTCCGCCCGCGCCTGTGGGCCTACGCGACCCCGGTCGAGAATGTGCAGATCGGCGCCCGGCTGGTCTGGGAATTCTTCGTCATCTGCAAGCCCGAGGCGGCGGATAACACCCCCAGCTCGGACGTGACGTTCGACGAGTTGTTCGTGAAGTGGACCGACGTGCTCGGCGCGCCGGTGGAGGTGACCGTCGGCCGTCAGAATATGCGCCTGGGCGACGGCTGGCTGGTGTTCGAAGGCACCCCGCTGGACGGCTCGCGGACGACCTACTTCGACGCCATCCGGACGACCTGGGCGATGGTCGACCAGAACATGAGCCTGGACGCGATCTTCGTCGCCAACACGGCCGATACGGACAGCTACATCAAGCCGTTCAATGACAATGCCGTCGAACGCCTGATCGCCGAGTCCGACGAGACCGGCGGCATCCTGTGGTTGACCAACACCGCCAACGAAGACCTCACCTGGAACGGGTACTTCATCTACGTCCACCGCGACGATCCCGATTCGGCGGACAACATGGCCGACCTGTACACCGCCGGCGCCCGCGTGGCCGGCAACTGGGGCGAGCAGATCCAGTACCGCGCCGAGGGCGCCTACCAGTTCGGCAACAAGGATGGCGCCCAGGTCCGCGACGCGTTCGGCGTCAACTCCCGCATCACCTACCTGGTGCAGGACGCCATGGACACGGCCCTGCACGCCGGGTACGAGTACCGCTCGGGCGATGACAACCCCGCCAAGAACTTCGACATCCTGTGGGGCCGCTATGTCCAGTTCTCCGATCTGTTCGCCGGAAACCTGGAAACGCTTGAAGGCCTCCCTGCTGGCGCCGCCAGCAACTTCCACCGCTTCAACGTCGGGGCGGCCGCCGAGCCCGTCGAGGACGTGATCGTCCTGCTGAACTACAACCTGCTGCTGGCCGACGAGAACAACCTGGCCGGCACCGCCGGCTTCTCCGACAGCGGCGATGTCCGCGGGCACCTGTTCAGCGCCCAGGTGAAGATGACCCACAACGAGCACGCCACCAGCGTGATCACCGGCGAAGCGTTCCTGCCGGGCAACTACTACACCGACGCCGCCAACGACGTCGCGACGTTCGCCCGCTACGAGCTGATGCTCGTCTGGTAAGCCGGTTCGACGCGACTTCAGGGTGGGCCGTCCCTTCGGGGCCGGCCCGCCCTTTTTGCGCGCGGCCGTCAGGCCGCGGCCCTCCCGCCGGACCTCTGCTGAGCGTTGCATGAAGAACTCGACTTCTCGAGGCCATCGGTCTGGCTCGACGGCAGCCAGAATCGCCTTCAACTGCAGCCGAATCGCGCCGGAACGCCGGCACTGTTGCTGAAGCACGAATCCACTTCCTTCCGCACTGCTCAACAGCATCGCTGCGGCGAACGGCGCATGCACCCCGGGACGGCCATCGTCGGTGCGATCATGAAACCGGCGCAGGGCCCGCCAGCCGGCGATCGGCGAAGTCCAGGAACACGCTCCAGTCCTGCGGCCCCATGCTGTGGTTGCCCGGGCGGATCAGGTAGCCCGGGGTGCTGTCGACGAGCCGGTTCAACTCGGGCATGGCCTCGGCGTCCAGGTCGCCGGCGCCCAGCAGCCGCCAGGCCGCCGCCGCCAGGCGGAGCATCTCGAACTGGCCGGCGGGATTGGCCCACTGGTCGCCGGCGGCGTTGGTCAGCAGGACCGGGCGGGGCGCCATCAGGGCGATCAGTCCGTGCTGGTCGAACGGGAGGGCCTCGGGGCGGTCGTTGTACCGCTTGAAGGCGCCGTTGAACCAGTGGGGGAAGCGGTCGTTGATCTGCCGGATCGTCTCGCCGATGGCCGTGCGGCTCGGCGCGGTGCCGCCGCAGCCGGCCTGGTGGGGGATCGCCATCGCGATCCGCTCATCGAACGCCGCGGCCAGCAGGGCGGTCTTGCCGTTGCGGGAGTGGCCCACCGTGGCGATGCGGCCGGCGTCGATGGCCGGGTGGGTCCCCAGCCAGGCGGCGGCCTGCTGCAGGCCCCAGGCCCAGGCCACCAGCGTGCCGAACTGCCCGTGGGCGTGGATGGCCCCGCGGATCTCCGGCGTGTCGGGATCTACGTCGCCCATGTAGAACGTGGCCAGCGCGTAGCCCCGCTCGATGATCTGGGCGATGGGGAATCGATCGGCCCGCAGGCCGCGGGCGGCCTCCGTCGCCCGGTTGTTCTGCGTCTGCTCGATCCAGTTGGGCACCCACCCCTGCGGCAGGGCGACGCGGGGGTGATCGCTGAGCGTGTGATTGCCCCCGAAGTTCATGCCCACGAACGCCCCGACCGGCCCCTTTCGGGCGTTGGGCACCGCCAGCAGCAGGTTTATCGACGTCGCCGGCGCCGCCCCCAGCACCAGGGCGATCTCGCTCAAGGTGGCTCTGCCGTCGAGGTAGCCCTCGTCGGCGAAACGGACCTCGGCGGCGACCTTCTGGGGCGCCGGGGGGAAGAATCCGTACATCTCCTGCTGGAACAGGCGCTTGAGTTCCTCGCGCCGCCGCGGCCACGCCTCGCCCGTCGTCACGGGCGAACCGTCGGCGAAGGTGAGCAGATCGGGGTAGTCGAAGCGGTCGTGCGTCTGTGCCATCGCGGGCCTCCCGGGCAGGCCGGGGGGGGCTGCCTGTCCGAGCGTATGATGGCTGCCGGCGCGGCCCGACGCAAGCGATGGGAATACGATTCGCTGTTCAGGATGCCAACGATGTACAATGCCCGCATGAGTACACTGCCAGCCCACCCGCAGCTTCAGGCCCTGCGCGACATCGTCACCTGCTGCACGCTGTGCCCGCGGAAGTGCCGCGTGAATCGCACGATCGGCGAGGTCGGCCGCTGCGGCATCGGCGCCGAGGCCGTGGTCGTTTCGGCCGGGGCGCACTTCGGGGAGGAGTCCTGCCTGAGCGGCCCCGGCGGCAGCGGGACGATCTTCTTCGCCGGCTGCAACCTGGCGTGCGTGTTCTGCCAGAACGCCGACATCAGCCGGTCGGGCAAGGGGCAGCCCGTGTCGGCCGAAGGGCTGGCGACGCTGGCGCTGGAACTGCAGCGGCACGGCTGCGCGAACATCAACTTCGTCACCCCCACGCACGTCGCCCACGCGATGGCCGAGGCGATCGTCCGCGCCCGGGCGGGGGGGCTGACGGTGCCGGTCGTCTACAACAGCGGCGGGTACGACCTGGCGTCCACGCTGCGCCTGCTCGAGGGGCTCATCGAGGTCTACATGCCCGACTTCAAGTGGGCCGACGCCCAGGCCGCCGGCGCCTATTCGGCCGCCCCGGACTACCCCCAGGTTGCCCGCGAGGCCCTGGAGGAGATGTATCGCCAGGTCGGCCCCCTCGTCCTGGACGATCGCGGCCTGGCCACGCGCGGGGTCCTCGTGCGCCACCTGGTCATGCCCGACGACCTGGCCGCCAGCCACGGCGTCATCGACATCGTCGCCGACGCCGCGCCCGGCTGCAGCATCAACATCATGGCCCAGTACCACCCGGCCTTCCACGACATGGAGTACCCCGCCCTGGCGAAGACCACCGACCCGGCCGACATCGTCGCCCTGCGCGATTACGCCCGCGACAGGGGCCTGCGGCTGGTGGACTGAATCGGCGTACAGCCTGCTTCAGCGGGACAGGCTGGGCGCGCCCCGCGCGTCGCGCTGGTTCAGGGTGAGACCTGTTTCAAGGGAACAGGTTGAGCCTGCTGAAAATGCTTCCAGTGCCAGGCGATCAGGTCGGCCGAGACGCCGCGCCAGAAGTCCCAGTTGTGGGCACCGGGGGACTCGATGTAGGTGAAGTCGATCCGGCGGGTTTCCAGGAGGCGGTTCAGTTGGCGTTCCCGCTGGCGGGGGTCGGGTTCGTCGGCGACCTGGGGCTGGAGGCGCTGGCGGATGCATTCGTTCTGTTCGACCAGGAAGGAGCGGAAGCGCCGGTTGTTCTCCACCAGGTGGTCTTCCGTGCCGCAGTGCAGCATGAGGGGGGGGAGCTTGCGGTCCTGTTCGACCCACGCGGCCAGGCGCGGCGCCAGGACGATCGCCTCGTATGCCTGGCGGTTCGCATCGATCGGTCCCAGCAGGGGTTCCAGTGAGGGGTGGCTCTTGCCGTCGCTGTTGAACACGGTGTAGAAGGCCCCGCTGAGGGCGCTGGCCGAGGCGAACAGCTCGGGGCGTTGGAGCATGTAGCCCATGGCGCCGTATCCGCCCATGGAGAAGCCGGTGACGCCCCGCACGCCGCTGGAGCGGAAGCGGCCTTCGATGGCGGGCATGAATTCATCGAAGAAGAACGTCGCGAACTTCGAGTCGGGCTTCTGCGTGGCGTCGATGTACCAGCCCGCATGGTCGCCGTCGAAGCTGGCGACGATCATCGGCTGGGTCCGCAGCGCCGCCCGCAGGGGGGCCATGTCGGACCAGACCGTGTAGGGGGCACCCAGGCCGTGCAGGGCGTAGAGGACCGGATAGGATTTGTCCGGGCTGGCCTGATACCCCGGGGGCAGGACGACGACAGCGCGGATGGGGCGGCCCATGCACGCCGAAGGGATGTCCAACTTGACGATCTGGCATCCTTCAGGGCTGGTCGTTTCGGCGGGCGGGTCGTCCGCGACGGCGGTCTGTCTCAGGGCGAGCAGGGCGACGAGGGCCAGCAGCAGCGCTTTCACGATTCTCATCCTTCCGGGCAGGGGGGCTGAAATCGGGACCTTTCTACAGGGGGTTCATTGTCGTCGCGGGGGTGGTGAGGTGCAAGATTCCTGATGCCTAACTGGCGGCTGGATGGTATGATGCCGTTGGCCGCCGGTCGTCTCGGCAGGAGTCGTCGGAGGGTTCCGCCGCCTGCAGCGAGGCCGGGCGGAGCGCCGCCATATGGTCTTTGGCCTTTGTGTGGCAAGTCGTTATGGAGCATAGATGGCGGCCAATGAGGAGGAGAGGACGCCATGCGCCCCCGCGCGTTCACCTATGCCGTCGCAGTCCTTCTGGGATGTGTATCCGTTGCTCAAGCTGCCCGACCTGTGGCACGATGGGATGTCGTCCCTGATCAATTAATCGATTCCGTCTTCAATGTGGGCGTCGTGGCGTTCCACGTCGAGGGCGTGCAGGTGGAGTTCAGCGTCAACGGGGCGCCGGTGGCGACGGCGGCGGCGCCGACGTACAACCCGCGGACGGAGGTGTGGGAGTTCTGGTTCCCGCTGGATCCCTCGGCGTACCCGGACGGGCCGTTGGCGATCACCGCCCGTGCCGTGTGCCTGAACGACACGCCGGGCAACCCCGCCTTCGACCTGCCGTCGCTGAACCTCTACGCCAACAGCGGCGGAACGCTGGGTTCGACCGTGGTCAAGTGGGTCGACCCGGCCAATGGGTCGGACGCCGACGCGGGCACCGAGGAGGCGCCGTACGCGACGCTGGTCAAGGCCGTCAAGAGCACTCCGGCCGGCGGGACGATCAACCTGCAGGCCGGCACCTACAGTTCCAACGCGCTGGGCGGGGGGTCGAGCCGTCCGTACTGGACGACGATCCAGGCGGCCCCCGGCGTCGACCGCGCCGACGTGGAGATCGGCCCCGGACGGCCCGGCACGCAGCGGCTGAAGTGGACCAACGTGACGCTGTTCGGCGATTGGAGTGACGGGGCGTACCACACGATTCTCACCGGCGAGGGCGGCTCGCATTCGGTGTGGCTGGACGACTGCTACGTCTACAACAAGCCCGGTCGCTGGGCTTCCGGCGCCATCGCGTTCGGCAACAAGTACGTCTCCTACATCACCGGCGGCGTGACCACCCAGATGGCCAACGGCCCCGGCGGGTCGATCATCCGCGGCCACACGCTGGACACCATCACCTCCGACGCCTGGACCGGCGGCAGCCGCCTGGTCGTCAACTCCCAGTGCATCGGGATCGACCCCGGCTCCACCGGCGCCCACCCGGACTTCCACCAGTCCTACACCACCGCGCCCAACTTCGTCGAAGACGTCATCCTCTACAACGTTCGCGGCTACGCCTGCAAGAGCCAGGGCCTGTTCGGGTCGCGCCTCCGCAACAGCGCGTTCGTCAACGTGCTGTTCGAACGCACCACCGACACCGTCATGTACAGCCAGTACTCCGGGCCCATGGACAACGTGATGTTCCTGCACATCAACATCATCAACCAGAGCTGGCTGTGGCGCGACGACTACGTCGGGACGAACGTGAAGGTCTACAACTCGATCTTCGGCAGCATGGGCACCTACAACGACCCCGACATCACCGGTGTGGACGTCGATTCGAGCCACTTCTCCAGCACCCCCATGGGCACGAACATCACCACCGGCAGCCCGGGGTATCTGGACCCCGCCGCGCGGAACTACCGGCTGGACCCCTCCTCGCCGGCCTTCAGGAGCGGCCGCCCGCTGCAGTGCGTGCCCGCCGACATCGACGGGGTGGCCTTTGACGCCGCCGCGCCTAACCGCGGGGCGTACGCGGCCGCCAACGGCGCCGACGCGCCCGGCGACATCGACGGCGACGGGGACGTGGACCTGGACGACTTCGTCATCCTCAAGCGGAACTTCGGCGCCGCCGGCGTCACGCGCGCCGAAGGCGACCTGGACGGCGACGGCGACGTGGACCTCGACGACTTCGTCATCCTGAAGAACAACTTCGGCGCCGGCGCCTGATGCGCCGGCCGCACCGTCGGCAACCGAGCTGCGGAGGGATCATGATCACCACATCGCGCACGGCGCTCTGCGCCGCGATGCTCCTGGCGGCCGTCACCTGCGCGGCCCGGGCGGACCTGGTCGTCAACGGCGACTTCACGATCGGCGCGGACGGCAACTACATCGGCGCGGCGGTCACCGGCGGGGTGCCGGTGACGGTCGGTTCGGCCGCCTGGAGCGAGGTCGTCGGCCGGTGGGTGCGCAACAGCGACCACAGCGCGTGGAGCGGCGTCGATCCCGAGGGCGTCTCGGGCCGCCTGGCGAATCTGCGGAAGGCGAACAACGGCTTCATGCAGGCCATTCCCGCCGCGACGCTGGTGAGCGGCACGGAGCTGACGCTGCGATACAGGCTCTACCTGCAGGCCGCCGCCTCCGACGCGGCCACCGTCTACGTGCGCGTCCTGGCCGTCCGCGCCGCCGGCGCGGGCGAGGCGGCCACGACCGTCAACTGCGGACCGGTGGCGTCGCTGGCGTCGATCCTCGGCGGCGAGCCGGCCAACAGCGCCGAGATCGGCAACGGCAACACCCCCGTGGCGGGGGCCCCGCGCGACCAGTGGCGGCAGATCGACGTTCCGGTGGTCTACCCCGGCGGGTATGACTGCCTGGTCCTCGTCGTGGGCTACAGCGGCGCCGCCAACGCCAGCGATTACCTGGTCGATGACGTCCAGCTCCTCCAGCCGCCCCTGGTGGCCCATGCCGGGGCCGACCAGTCGGTCCTGGACGCCGACGGCAACGGCGTCGAGACCATCACCCTCGACGGGTCGCTGTCCGGTTCGTCCGGCGGGACGATCGTCAGCTATGTGTGGCGCGAGAACGCCGCCGTCCTGGCGACGGGCATGACGGCGACGGTGGACCTGCCGGTCGGAACGCACGAGGTGGTGCTGACCGTCACCGACGACACCGGCGCGACGGCCGATGACACCGTCATCATCGACATCCTCACCAGCGCCCCGGTCGCCGACGCCGGGCCGGACCAGCGGCTGGCCGACGAGGACCGCAACGGGAGCGAACCGGTCGCGCTGGATGGGACCGGCTCGACCGACCCCAACGGCTCGATCGTCAGCTACCTCTGGAGCGAAGGCGCCGCGGCCCTGGGCGGCGGCGCGGCGCTGCAGGTCGATCTGCCCGTCGGCATGCACACGGTCGAGCTGCGCGTGACCGATGACGAGGGTCTCAGCGACACCGACACCGTCGCGGTGAACGTCGGCGAGGTGCCCGTCCTGCTGGGCAACGCCATCTCGGCCCACAAGTCGGGCATCACGCTGGCGCCCCTGGGCGTGTACGGCCTGGACTACCTGGTGGAGAACACCTATCACGACCCGCTCATCGACCCGCGCTGCATCATCTACATCCGCGACGACGTGCCGCTGGAGATGACCCACAACGCCATGAACCTCGTCGCCGGCAACGTCGTCGGCGCCGACGGCGGGGGCATCATCCGCTACCGCGTCGATCAGAACATGACCGTCCGGGCCAAGTGGGCCGGTGCGGAGCATCGCTGGCCGGCCTACACCGCACCGATCAGCTTCGCCGGGATGCGGTACGACGGCGGCGCCCCCGTCGTCGGCGCGACCGGCCCGCTGCCGGGCGTGGCGTGGAGCGATCGGGATGCCTTCTACTGGCGCGGGATGGTCGGGCCGTTCGGCGATGAATGGCACGTGATCGCCGTCGGCGACGACGACGAGGACCCCGACCTGTACTACGACGCCTGGGCCAGCGACGGGAAGGTCTACACGTTCGTGGTCAACCCGACGACGCCCTGCATCAGCTTCACGGCCGCCTCCGCCGGCGCGCAGTGGTACACCACGCCGCCCAAGGCGCATTTCGTGCCGAAGATCCACCCCCAGACGACTTACCTGCTGGGCGACGTCCTGATCGAGCTGGCGGCCCTGGACGGCGCCGCCGTGCAGTATTCGCTCCGCGCCGAAGGCGAGGCGGACGACGTGTGGGAGGTCTACACGGGGCCGATCAGCACGGCCGCCGAGGGTCTGGCGGCCGACACCCGCTACGAGCTGCGCTATCGCATCGGCGCCGACGGGCCGGTCAAGACGCGGACCCTGCACCACGACCCGGCCTATCCCTCCGACGGCGAGCCGCACCCGACGAACATCCTCTGGCAAGGACCCGAGGGCCTGCAGCGGATCCGCGATCGGATCCGTGACACGGCGCCCGAGCGGGAAGTCTACCGCGACACGTACGCCGAGATCCTCTACGACTCCTGGTACCACCAGCGCGGCCGCGCGACGCTGATGAACGGCGACCGTCGCAACACGATCGGCATGGCGATCCTCGCCAACGCCTTCCCGCTGATCATCGACGGCTTCGACCAGCACCCCCAGGCGTCGGCCTTCCTGCACGAGGCGATGCTCGACAACATCCTCAACCTCGATCCCGTCGGCGTCGAGGGCGTGCACTCCACGAACAACCCCTGCAAGGAGATCAACTACCAGGGCTACTACTCGGTGACGACCCCGCTGGCGATGGCCCTGGCCTACGACTGGGTGATCAAGGACCTGCGGGCCGGCATCCATCCGCACGGCTTCACCGCCGTGGAAGACTACAAGATGCGCGACATGCTGGCGGCTTTCTGCCTGCACACGGCCCTGCGGTATGTCGACGATTACGGCGGCTGGATCGACCCCAACGGGTACGACCTGGGCATGTGGACGACCTCCTGGCTGTTCGGGACGAACATCATCGCCGCGGTCATGCCCGACTACGACAGCGACGTGTTCGGCACCAGCGGCGCCCCGGGCGGGACGTTCAGCGCCCCGCGTCCCTGGGCGCCCTTCCCCGAGCAGGCGATCACCTGGTGGGACCTTGCCACCGACAAGAACGCCCCCCTGCCCGGCACGCCCAACATGGCCAAGCGCTCCGGCTTCTGGGGCCTGCTCAACGAGAACGTCGAGTGGGGCGACCGTCGCGGCTACTGGGGCGGGAAGATGATGGGCTGGCTGTTCTACGTCAACGCCAACTTCCGCGTCAACTTCGATGGGCACCGCTACCCGCACTTCGAGACGGCCTTCGACCAGATCATCGACGGCACCCTCATGCCCGGCAAGAGCCCCGAGGAAGGGCCGCTGCATCACTACTCGGTGCTGCTGATCAACCACCGCTTCCCCGACCTGGCGGCCAAGGCCGAACCGGTGCTCGCCGCCGGCACGGGCGTCGGCGAGGAGAGCCTCTGGTACTCCACACACTACCACCAGGTGCTGGGGCTGTGCCTCTACGAGGATGACTGGCGCGACCTGGCCGTCCAGCCCGGCGACGTGGACGGGGACGGCGACGTGGATCTCGACGATTTCGTCATCCTCAAACGGAACTTCGGTTCCGCCGGCGTCACGCGCGCCGAGGGCGACCTGGACGGCGACGGCGACGTGGACCTGGACGACTTCGTCATTCTCAAGTCCAACTTCGGTGCCGGCGGGTGAGAACTCTTGAAGAAGGGACATGACGTGGGAGCGATGCATCGGACGGCGATCGGCGTGCTGGCGGCGATTCTGGCGACGGCGTGCCCCGCGGCGGCGAACCTGCTGAACTACAGCGGCTTCGAAGGCAACTACAGCGGCAACTACCTCGGACCTTACGTCAGCACCGGGTTTCCCGTGGCGGTGGGGTCGCCGGTCTGGGACGGCGAGGTCGTCGGCCAGTGGGTTCCCTGCTGCGCCCACGCCGGCTGGCGGGCCTCCGACGGCGACGGCGGCACGGCGGTGAACCTGCGCAAGCAGAACCACAGCTACTGCCAGGCGATCTCCAGCGCGAATCTGCCGGCCAACATGCCGCTCGAGCTGAGCTTCCGCTACCAGTTCCTCACCGGCGCGGTCGACACGGCCACGCTGTACGTGCGCGTGATCGCCATGAAGACCGCCGGCGCGGGCCAGGCCGACACCACGGCCAATCCGCACGACCCCTCCAGCATCGCCGCCGTGATGACCGGCGCGGCCGGCAACTACGTGCAGCTCGGCGCCGTCGCCGTGCCGGTCGCCGCCGCGCCGCGGGATGTGTGGACGACGGCTTCGACCACGGTGCTCTACGAGGGCGGGTGGGATTACATCCTCGTGATGTTCGGCTACAAGGGCGCCGCCAACGCCAACTATTACCTGGTCGACGACGTGGAGCTCAACGAGCCGGCCCTGGTGGCCAACGCCGGGCCGGATGTCTCCGTGCTCGATGCCGACAATGACGGCTTCGAGACGATCACGCTGGACGGCTCGCTGTCCACGAGCCTGACCGGCGCGGTCACCTCCTACACGTGGACCGAGAACGGCGACACGATCGCCACCGGTCCGGTGGCGGCGGTGGACTTCCCCGTCGGCACGCATGCCGTCACCCTGACTGTGACCGATTCGACGGGCGCCGAGGAGTCCGACGAGGTGCTCGTCGAGGTGATCTACGGCGGGCCGCGGCCGCCGGTGGCCGAGGCGGGGCCGGCGCTGATCCGGGCCGCGGATATCGACGGCAACGGTTTCGAGGCGGTGTCCCTGGACGGCACGGCCTCCAGCGACCCCGACGGCACGATCGTCTCGTGGGCCTGGAGCGAAGGGGCCACCGCGCTGGCGACGGGGGCGACGGCCGACGTGACGCTGAGCGTCGGGCTTCACGAGATCACGCTGACGGTGACCGATGACACGGGCCTGGGCGACACCGACACCGTGACGGTCAACGTCCGGGCCGTTCCCGCGCTGCTGGGCAACGCGATCAGCGAGTTCAAGAGCGGCATCTCCCTGGATGTCCAGGGCGTGTACGGCCTGGATTACCTCGTGGAGAACTGGTACCACGATCCGGCGGTCGATCCCCGCTGCACGATCTACATCCGCAGCCACGTCCCCCTGGCGATGACCCACAACGCCATGAACCTGCTGGCCGCCACGGTCGTGGGGGCCGACGGCGGGGGGACCATCCGCTACCGGCCGGATATGGACATGACGGCCATGTACGCCTTCACCGAGGGCAACGGCACGCCCTACCCGGCGTGGGTGGACGGCACCAGCTTCGACACGATGCGCTACCCCGACGGCGCCGCGGTGCTGAACGCGACCGGCCCGCTGCCGGGCGCCCTGATGAGCGTGCCGACCGGCTTCTACTGGCGCGGCCTGGTGGACGCCGCGGGCGACCAGTGGCACACCCTGTCGGTCTGGGACGACGATTACGACCCCGACACCTACTATGACACGTGGTGCTCCGACGGCAGGATGCACTACTTCGTGGTCAATCCCGCCACGCCGTGCGTCTCGCTGGCCAAGGCCTCGGCGGACGCCCAGTGGTACACCACGCCGATCAAGGCCTACTTCGTTCCCAAGTTCCGCGAACAGACCACCTACCTGCAGGGAGACGTCCTGATCGAACTGGCGGCCCTGGAGGCGGCGCCCGTCCGCTACAGCCTGCGCGAGGAAGGTTCCGCCGAGGACTTCTGGCAGGATTACACGGGGCCGCTGAGCACGGTCGACCTGGCCCTGGCGGCCGACACGCGGTACGAGCTTCGCTGCCGCATCGGCGACGACGGGGCCATCCGCACGCGGATCCTTCATTACGATCCGGCGTACCCCTCGGACGCCGAAGAGCATCCGCACAGCATCCTCTGGCAGGGCAGCGAGGGCCTGCAGCGCATCCGCGACCGCATCAACGACCCGGCGAGCGAGCGGGCGCTGTACCGCAACCTCTACGACGAGATCCTCACCAACTCCTGGCTGCACCGGCGCGGGCGCGACACGCTGATGAACGGCGACCGGCGCAACACCCTCCGCGGGGCCCTGCTGCACAACGCCTTCCCGCTGCTGATCGAGGGCTTCGACTCCCACCCGGACGCCGCGGCCATGCTCCGCGACGGCCTGCTGGACAACATCCTGAACCTCGACCCCATCGGCCGCGAGGGCAACCACAACAACGCCCTGCCGTGCAAGGAACTCAACTACCAGGGCTACTACTCGGTCGCCACGCCGCTGTACATGGCGCTGGCGTACGACTGGGTGATCAAGGACATGCGGGCCGGCGTGCATCCCAGCGGCTTCACCGCCGTGGAAGACTACAAGATGCGCGACATGCTGGCCCACTTCGCTGTCAACACGTCGGCCCGCTACTCCAGCACGTACACCGGCTGGATCGATCCCAACGGCTACGACGTGGGCATGTGGTCGACGGCGTGGCTGGTGGGGGCGAACATCATCGCGGCGGTGATGCCGGAGTACAACAGCGAGCTGTTCGGCTCCAGCGGGGCCCCCGGCGGAAGCAGCGGCCCGGCCGCGCCCTGGACGCCGTTCCCCAACCATCCGGCCACCTGGTGGGACGTCGCCGCCGACCGCGGCATCACGCTCTACAGCTATCCCGACCAGACCGTCCGCAGCGGCTATTGGGGGCTGCTCAACGAGGTCCCCGTGTGGAACGACCGGGGCGGCTACTTCGCCAGCCACCTGATGGGGTACCTGTATTTCCTCAACAGCAACTTCCGGGCCAACTACGACGGGTATCATTTCCCGCACTTCGAGGAGGCCTTCGTCCTGGCCGCCGACGCCGCCCTGCCGGTGACCAAGAGCCCCGAGGAAGGGCCGGCCAAGAACATCTCGGCCCTGATGATCAACCACAACTTCCCGGCCCTGGCCGCCAAGTTCGAGCCGATGCTCCTGGCCGGCGTGCCGTACTCCGAGAGCAGCCTCTCCGAGTCGGTGACGCGGCACTACGTGCTGGGCCTGTGCCTGTACGAGGATGACTGGCGGGATCTGGTCGCCAGGCCCGGCGACGCCGACGGGGACGGCGACGTGGATCTGGATGACTTCGTGATCCTCAAGCGGAACTTCGGCACGCCCTCCGGCGCGACCCGGGCCATGGGCGACTTCGACGGCGACGGAGACGTCGACCTGGACGACTTCGTCCTGCTCAAGACGAACTTCGGCAGCACCGCCGGCGCGAGGTGAGGGTTCCCGGGCGCCAGGTGTACCGGCTCGGCCGTTTTTGTGGTACAATGGTTCTGTGCACAGGTGAATGGCTCAGGTCAAGTTGACGGCCGTTCGACCCGACGAAGAGGATAGCAGGCATGAAACGCTCGATGCAGCTCATCCTGGTGCTGGCGGCGGTCGGATGGTGCGGTGCCGCGCTGGCCGCCCACAACATCGCCACGCCGTACTACGCGCCGCGGCTGCCCGTCGTCGTTGACGGCGACCTGGGCGAGTGGGAAAACGACTACTGGATCGAGTTGGACACCGTCCTGTCGGGCAACCCCGAGGACGTGACCTCGGCCCGTTACGCGGTGCGCTGGGACGACGGGGCCAACCTCCTCTACGTGGCCGTCGAGGTGGTCGACACCGATCACCGCTTCGGCACGCCGGGGACCTGGGCGGCCTTCGACGCCCTGGAGATCAGCCTCGACGCGGCCGACCACGGCACGGCGTTCGGGCCGCGGATGGGGTACGGCCAGCACATCATCATCGACGGCGGCGGCCTGTGGATCTCCACGGGCTCCAAGCTCCTCATCGCGGCGGACCTGGTTGCCCAGTGGGCCGCCGGGCCGATCGGCCAGACGCTCACGTACGAGGTGGCGATCGTGCCCTACGCCTTCTACGCCGGCTGGGGCGCCGTCGACACCGACGGCCGCGTGGACAGCGACGACAGCGTCGAGGTCGCCCTGGACAACTGGACGTGGATGGGGCTGGACGTGGTGGTCGGCTCCCGGGCCCGCAGGAGCTTCGGACAACTGGCCAACAACGCCGTGGCCGACAAGGCCGCACGAGGCGACACGCTGCAGACGTGGCTGCTGGTCTGGGCGACGCGCGACGGGGCCTGCCCCGGCGACGCCAGCGGCGACGGGGTCGTCGACAACAACGACCTGCTGATCCTCAAGAGCAATTTCGGCCTCACCGAGGGCGCCGAATGGTGGCGGGGCGACTTCGACGGCGACGGCGACGTCGACCTGGACGACTACGTCCTCTTCCACCAGGGCAAGGCACCGCCCCGGCCCAAGCCGTTCATCCCGACCGTGCGGCCCAAGCCGCCGGTCCTCCCCGAGCCCGAGCCGGACTTCAGCCGTTCGACCTTCCCGGATCACGGCATGGACGACACCGATCGCTCCACGATCGGCGCCGACCGGGGCGTCGACGCCGAGCGGTCCGATGTCGGCGGCCGCGGCTTCGACGTCGAACGCGGGTTCTGACGAGCCTGAGATATGAAACGGGCGGCGCGACGGGACCCTCTCCCGTCGCGCCGCCCGTGTGCATTGGGCCGAGGCCGATGCGTCAGGCGATCTTCGCCGGCTTGACGAACCGGCCCGTCCGGGCCGATTCCATGCAGGCCATGACGGCGGCGAGGCTGCGGGCCCCGTCCTCGCCGGGGATCGGGTTGGGCCTGCCCGAGCGGATCGCGTCGACGAAGGCATCGACCACGCCCGAGTTGGAGACCTTGGGCAGCGTCACGTGCGCCGTCTCGCCCCCGCGGCGCCTGATCACCAGCGGGTAGTCCGGGTGGTCCATCAGGTGGAGCTGGCCCTTCTGGCAGTAGACGATCGTGGCATTGGTCGCGCCGGGGCTGGTGTGGATCCAGCCGGCGAACATCTGTCCCAGGGCGCCCGAGGCCATCGCCATCGTCGCGAACGCCGTGTCGTCCACGCCGCACCGGGGCTTGGCCAGCGTGGCCACGGCGGCGCCGATCTGGCTGACCTCGTCGCCGAGGATGTAGCGGATCAGGTCCAGCTTGTGCACGCCCAGGTCGCCCATGGCGCCCAGGACGGCCTCGTTCTTCTTGAAGAAGAAGCCCTTCTCGCCGTCGACCGACCAGCCTTCCGGGCCGCCGTGGGCGAAGCTGGTGGAGAAGGCGACGACCTTCCCCAGTTCCCTGGACGCCAGGATCTCCCGCGCCCGGGCGTGGGCGGGGACGAACCGCTGGTTGTGGGCGATCATCAACTGCTTCCTGGCCGTCCTGGCGGCCCGGATCATCGCGCGGGTCTCGGCCACGCTGATGGCCATGGGCTTCTCGCACAGCACGTGGGCGCCGGCCTTCAGCGCCGCGATCGTCTGCGGGGCGTGCAGGTAGTTGGGCGTGCAGACGCTGACGGCGTCGGGCTTCAGCGCCAGGGCGTCCTTGAACTCGGTCATCGCGTGGGGCGCGCCGAAGTGGGCGGCGACGTCCCTGGCCCGCTGGGCGTTGATGTCCACGATGGCCAGCAGCTCCACGTCCTGCCGGGCCTTGAACTCGATCAGATGCCGGCGCTGGGCGATCGCCCCGGCGCCGACCACGACAACGCGCGTCTTGCTGGGCATGGTCGAATGTCCTCATTGAACGGTGGTGGTCCTGCGACAAAAGCGCACCGGATCAGTCTTGCAGCCGCCGGGGCGGATGTCAACAATGGTCAGCCGCCCGGCGGCGGGTTTGCGGCCGCCAGAAGGAAAGACATCCGTGAGTACTTGGCGCCATCATCCAGCGGTCCTGCTGGGAACCCTCACGCTCGGCCACGTTGCGGTCGACATGTACGCCGGTTTCCTCCAGCCGCTCATCCCGGCCCTCAGGGAGCACGTCGGCGTCGAACTGGTCGCGATGACCACCCTGGCGGGGGTCTGCAACATCGTCGTCAACGCCGTCCAGCCCCTGGCCGGCTGGTTCACCCTGCGGCACAACTGCGGCGGATTCCTGCTGCTGGGCCCGGCCCTGGCGCTGCTGATGGCGCTGCTGGGCGTGCCGGCGTCGTACGCGGTGCTGGCGGCGGTGGTGGTGGCGGCGCACGTGGGGATCGGCGTGTACCACCCCGGCGCCCTGGTGGCGGCGCACGACGCCGCCGGGCCCAGCGCCCACGTCGCCGTGCCGGTCTTCCTGTCCGGCGGGTACCTGGGCTTCAGCGTGGGCGCGTGGCTGTCGACCCAGTGGGTCGCCGCGCGCGGCTTCGAGGGCTTCTGGCTGCTGGCGATCCCGGGGGCGCTGGTGGTGGGGCTGATCGTCCTGACCGGCCTGGCCCGCCACCACGTCGAGGCGCCGCCGGCGCCGCGGCCCGGCGTGTCGACGCGGCGGGACCTGAACTTCTACGCGCTGCTGCCGCTGGGCGTCTCGGTCGTCACGGCGACCAGCGTGCTGTACATGTTCCTCACCGTCGACCTGGAGGCCCGCTGGGGCACCGGCGGGATCGCCTGGGGCGGCAGGGCCCTGGCGATCGTCGGACTCAGCGGGGCGATCGCCTCCTACCTGTGGGGCTGGCTGAGCAGCCGCGTGTCGCCGTTCGCCCTGATCGCCGTCGGCCAACTGCTGTGCGTGCCGTTCTTCCTGCTGATGGTCACGGCCCGTTCGTCGCCGGCCCTGATGCTCTGGAGCGTGCCGACGGGGGCCTTCCTGGGCGGGGGGTTCTTCCCCCTGGTGGCCACCGCCGCCCGGCGGGCGCCCCAGCTCACGCCCACGCTGCGGGCCGGGCTGATCATGGGCTGCTCCTGGGGCATCGGCAGCGTGGTCGCCATGGCGTGCGGCTGGCTGACCAAACTGGGCGTGACGACCGGACAGATCCTCTGCTGGACCGTCCTGTCGATGGTCGCCACCGCCCTGCTGGCGGGGTCCCTGTACGTTCACCGCCGGCGCGTTCAGGCGGCCGCCCGGCCGCTGTGAAGCGGCCTGTCACGGGCGGATCAGGCCTCCAGCGCCGCCATCAGGAAATTGATGCCGGCGTCGTCGGTGTCCAACGCGTGGCCGCCGGAGTGCTCGCAATAGACGAACCGCCCGCCGAGGCCGAGCCGGTCGTAGATCGCCCGGACCTTGGCCGCCTCCGGAGCGGCCGAGGCGGCGCTGAACAGCTCGTCGGCGCGTCCGACCTCGATGTACAGCCGCCGCGGGCAGACCATCGCGGCGATCTCGGCGTCCTGAAACCGCTCCGCGCCGCCCTGCCAGACCGCCGGGGTCATGGGGTAGAGCCGCCGGGTGTTGAAGAAGCAGCTCGCGTACGCGCCGCGCAGGCGCGTCTCGACCGCGGCCGTCACCAGCGTGGTGAACCCGCCCCAGGACAGGCCGAGCATGCCGACGCGGCCGGGCGCCACCGTGGGGCGCTGGGCCAGCGCGTCGATGCAGCGGCTCAGTTGGAAGATGTCCAGGGCCGCCATGCTCCCGCCGAGCTGCTTGAGCTGCGCATCCATCTCCGGGCGATTGGTGGCCGGGCCGTACGTCTCGGACCACATGTACAACTGCGGCGCGAAGACCACCGCGCCGCGGCGCCACACCCGTCGCGTCATGCCGTTGTAGTTGTCCGGCCCGAGAAATCCCGAGCAGACCTCCGGCGTGCCCCCCCCGCCGTGCTGGCTGATGACCAGGGGGTGCGGCCCCTCGCCCGGCGGGGTGAACAGCAGGCCGTACGTCTCCAGCCCCTCCAGCGTCTCGATCCAGACCCGATCGATCCGGCCAAGCTCCTCCTCGGCGACGTGCTCCAGGCGAAGGGGCACGGGCCCGCCGACGACCGGGGCGTCATCGCCCGCCAGCGGCCAGCCCAGCAGCTCGACGAACTGCCGGCGGTACGTCGCGATGGACGCCTCGTAGGCCTCCGGCGACGAGCAGTCCGGCCGGAAGGCCGCCTCGCGACGGACAGTGGCCTGGGCATGCCGGCGACGGACCAGGTCGGCCATCTGGTCGAAATACCGCTGCCGATACGGATTGCCGACCGCCTTGTCTTCCCGGTATACCCTTGCCACTGCCTTGCCCTCCACGTTGCCGGCTCCGGCACCGCCCTGCGACGCGGGCGCCCCTCCCGACCCGGCGGGCAGGCCCAGGGCCTGGGACGCCCCCATCAGTCCGGCCGCGGCCGCCAGCCCGCTGGCGGCCTTGACGAAATCACGACGGGTCACATCCACCATCGGCCTCCTTCCGAGCGGCCGGCACCGCCGGCGCGCATCGCACAGTGCCTTCATCCGGGACGCTGCGGCGGATCTGCTCGCCGCTGCGGCGGCGAAGCCGCTGGAGGCGGGCATCCTTCAGACGGGCGGCCGGCGCCTCGCCGGCCGGATCTGCGCCGCCGGCCTGCCGGTCGCCAGCGCCGAACAGGCGCCGACCGGTCAGCCAGGCCAGGACTTCCCGACGCGAAACAGCCAAGCCGGACCCTCCGCTCACGGGGTGTGTCGAGACGACGGAAGGCAACCTACCGGAAAGACGGGAGAAGTTCAAGGCTGCCGGTCCGGGCGCCCCGGCGTGACCGAGATCGTCTTGCGGCGTTCCGGAACTCCATGAGAACCGTCAGGTCAGGTGCGTGGGAGGCTTCAGACTTCGGGCTTCAGACCTCAGGCACGGCAGAGAGCGGCTCCCGGCCGTTGTCGTTCCCGAAGCCCGGAGCCTGAAGCCTGGAGCCTGCCGTCAGCCTTCGAGGGCGGAGCGAACCTGGCCGGCGGCGGGTGAGCAGGTTCTCGCCTCGCTCACGCCCCGGTGGAGCGGAGCGGTCCTTGACCGGGGGGGCGATCCTGCTACCATGGCTGTCCGCCATTGCGTTCCGGGAGGTTGTCATGAATCCGATCATCGTCGTCCGCCACGCTCAGCCCGACGATCGGCACATCCCGATCGCCGCTCACTGGGTGGACGCTGTCCTGAGCGACCTGGGCTGCCGCCAGGCCGAGGCCGTCGGCCGGCGGCTGCGGGATGAGCTGTCCGACCGCCCGTGCCGCCTCTGGTCGAGCGACCTGCGGCGCGCGAGCCAGACCGCCGAGGCGATCGGCCGCGCCCTCGATGTTCCCGTCCGCACCACGCCGGAGCTGCGCGAGTACCACGGCGGGTTGGCGCCCGAGGTGACCGAGGCCGAGCTGCGCCGGTACGTGCCGGCCGACTCCCGGGTGACCGAGGACCTGCTGGCCCATCGCCAGGCCGAGAGCTGGCCGGCGTTCTACGGCCGCGTCGCCGGGTGCATGGACCGCCTCGTCGGCACCGATGACGACCGCCTGCTCATCGTCGTCGCCCACTACGGGGCCAACATCTGCATCGTCCACTGGTGGCTCGCCCTGGGCCTGACCGACGGGGGCGACACGCCGCTGTCGTTCGAGACGGGCCTGGCGAGCCTGACGGTCCTGGGCGCCAGACCCAACGGCAAGCGCTCCCTCATCCGCCTCAACGACACCGCCCACCTGCAGGCCGAGGGCGTCGAGACGATCTGCCTGCTGGCCACGCCGCGGCCGACGGTGGCCGGCGGGGGATGACCGGGGCCTGGGCGCCTGCCGTCCCGCCTCACCATCTGGCGTAAAGCACGCCGGTGTAATCGGTGATCGTCACGCAGCCGCGGGCGGCGTCGACGGCGTAGGGGACCAGGTCGTCGGAGGAGATGACGGAAGTCAGTTCCAGGCTGCCGTCGGCCAGGGCCGCGGGGTCGGGGTAGATCGTGACGGTCGCGTGATCGAGGTTGGCCAGCGACAGGTGCCGGCGGCCGTGCGTGCGGGTGGGCATCTCCTTGACCTGGACGACGCCGTCGGCCATCTTCACGAAGCAGCGGACCTCGGCGTTGATGGTCTTGCCGAAGCACTCCCCGGCGTAGCCGTTGCGGATGGGCGTCTCGCTCTCGGGGAACATCGGGGCGCCGTCGGCGGTCCTGACCCAGAGTTTCGCGGTGGTGTTGGGCTTGTGGCCGACGAAGACCCAGGCCCCCTTCCACCGCTTGATGAACAGGTTGGCCGCCCGGGTGCCCTCGTCGAGGCGTTCCTGGAGGATGTCGATGCCGAAGTCCGCCAGCATCCGCCGGGCCCAGTCGTCGGGTCGCCGCACGTTCCAGGGCTGGTCGGGCGTGCCCTCGAGCATGTCCTTGAAGGGATCGAAGCTGACGGTTCCGCGGATCCACCCCAGTCGCCCGCCCTTCCACGCCCTGCGGGTGCGGCTGATGGCGTAGGCGCGTTTCTGGCGTTTCTGGCCGGCGACGACGAGGACCTCCCGGTCCTTCCAGTCGTCCACCACGGCCCGCAGCCCGCCGCCGCTGATGAGCCCGCGGTGGCGCAGGGGACGCCGGGCCGGATCGGGCGTCTCGGTCGCGACGGCCTCCCGCATGCCGATCGACGCGCCGAAGGCGTCCATGCCCGTGGGGGCCTGCGGCGGGCGGCCGAAGCAATCTTCCGCCAAGCGGACCTTGACGTCGAAGTCGCCCTCGAGCGGCTCGCCCAGTTTCACCCCCAGGGCCCGCCGCACCGCCGGCGAGGCGCCCGCCAGGGCGCCGTAGAGCAGCACGCGGCCGCCCCCTTTGACCAGGTCCATCAGGTGCTGTTCATACGCCCAGTCGCCCAGGGGCACCGGGGCGACGTACACCGCGTTGGGCAGCCGTCCGGCCTTCGCCAGGGCGACGAAGACGTCGCTGCTGCAGATGGTGTTGACCGGCAGGCCGGCATTGGCGAGCTGGACCATGAACCAGTCGCCGAAGAACAGGCCGGCGAGCTTGTCGGGTTCCTTCTTGAGCACGGCGTCGTACTCGTCGAAGGGGTAGACCCACACCACCGGCCCGGCGGCGTCGGCACGCTCGTCCAGGGCGCGGATCATGTGGGGGATGGACTCGTTGGCCTGGTCGGTCAGCAGCTCCCCCCGCTCGGTGTCGATGGTCAGCAGCGCCAGGTCGGTCGGCGCCGTGACGGTCCCGTCGGCGTTCAGACGGCTGACGCTCATCGGGACGTAGAGGTCGAACGTTTCGCGCCCGTAGTAGTCGTACCACGGGGTCGAGTTGAACCACGGGTCGTTGAGATAGAAGCGGAAGGGGAGGCGGGCGGCGGGCGTCTTGGCGATGCGCGTGAGGTAGGTGACCATCTCCATCCCCAGGGCCCGCGACCCCCACGGCGGGTTGGTGGGCATGACGTCGAGCCTGCCGATGCGGTTGATGTCGACGTGGGAACAGCCATCCGACGACAGGTCCATGCCGACGGAGAAGTTCGTCCCGCGGACCTCGACGGGCAGGTCGCACTCGGCGCGGAACTCCCGCCAGAACCGGTTGACCCCTTCCCGCTGCTCGTCGGCCTTCTCCGGGAGGAACCGGTCGCCGACGAACAGCTCTCCGCGGAAGCCCCACGGGCAGTGGGTGTAGGCGAAGCCGTTGGAGAACCAGATGTAGTCGTAGCCGAACGTCCTGGCGGCGTGGGCGAACTGCCGGCCCAGGAAGGTGCCCAGCGGCAGCCCCTCGGGCAAGCCCTCGGGCCAGGCGGCGTAGACGAGCCCGTCGGCGTGGAAGCGGCTCTGATGCGTCAGGAAGTGCATCATGTTGGGGAACCGGCGGGGGCCGTCGGGGGTGAGGATCTCGGGGTGGTTGACGAACTTCCAGTCGTTCTCCACGAACTCCGGGCCGGGGTCGATCGTCGCGCCGATCAGGATGTCCAGGTCGAACAAGGCCTTGGCGACGGCCCGCAGGGACTCGATGATCCGCCTGAGGTCGCCGTAGGTCACCTTCGGCGGGTTGTCGACGTAGGGCACGGCGGCGTTGACGCGATAGTGGCGGTTGTCCGGCGGGAAGGCCCCGGGGGTCTTGTAGTTGCAGAAACCGATGGACTGGGCGGCCGGGACGACGTCGTCCATGAAGCCCCGCCACTGGAAGATCTCGCTGCCGTCTCCGGTCCACAGCAGCACCGCGACGGTCCGGGCGCGGTCGATCAGCTTCTCCCAGTTGGTCCACAGCTTCGTGCACGTGGCGGTGATGCCCGCATCGCTGAGGTCCATGAAGGGCTTGAGGCTCGTTTCGAGGGTGACCTTGTTGTACTGCTGGGGGGTGACGGTTCGGAACATCGTGCTGTCCTTCTCGTGGTGCAGGGGGGTCGTTCACCAACGGTGTTGTGTGTAACACGTTCGATGGGGCCGGTCAAGGACGGCCGGGTGGACGAAAGGCCTGAGGCGCGAGGGACGGCCCCCCCGTGCGGCGGGATCGCCATCGGCGCGCGTCGGCGGTCATTCCGGGCGGCTGGCCCGCAGCAGCCGGTCCGCCTGCAGGGCGACCTTGCGATAGGCGTCGGCGTACCGGGCGATGATGTCGGGATCGTCGTGCTTGAACCAGGGCACGCTCAGGACGGTGTTGCCCGTGTTCTCGGTGACCGGCAGCGATCCGGGGCCCTGGCGCACGTCGCGCTGGCCGAAGCTCACCATCGTCGGGCGTCCCATGGCGAAGATGTCGGCCTCGTGGAAAACCGGGTGCAGGTGGAGCGGCCTGTTGGCGCCGGGCCCGCAGTGGCCGACGCCTTCGGCCCGCACCGCCTCGCAGAACCGCCCGCAGGGCAGGCCGTCCAGTTCCTCGGCACGGTAGAGTCCCCGGGGGAAGTACCAACTGCCCATGGTCGACTGGGACCCCGCCGCCGGGCGGTGGGCGCGCAGGCCCGGCACGCCTTCGAGCAGGTCCCAGAAGCGGTTCATCGCGCTTTGGATCTCGGCCATGCGCCGGTCGTAGTGGCGCAGTTGCACGCGGCCCATCGCGGCGCAGGTCTGGTTCATGCGGTGCTTGGCGCCGCCGAGGGGAACCCCGGCGAACCGCGTGAGCGACGCGTCGTGCACCTGGGCGTCGACCGGGTTGAAGTTGCTGCTGACGCCGGTGCGCTCATAGTGGCCGTACGCGATGCACCGCTCGTAGAGCCCGCGGTCGTTGGTGACCGTCATGCCGGCCTCGCCGATCGCGAACCCCTTGCCGGTCATCATGCTCATCGCGGCGATGTCGCCGATCGTCCCGGCCTTGCGGCCCTTGTAGAGCGTGCCCACCGCGTGGGAGGCGTCTTCGAGGACCTTGACGCCGTGCCTGCGGGCGATCGCCATGATCGGATCCATGTCGCAGGGGTGTGCGGCGTAGTGGACGACCACGATGAGCCTGGTCCTGGGGCCGATGCGGTGCTCGATGTCGCGGGGGTCGATGCAGAGCGTGTCGGGATCGACGTCGGCGAAGTTGACCGACGCGCCGAGCTGCAGGGCCTGCGTCGCGCTGGCCCAGTAGGTCAGGCTCGGCGCGATGATCTCGTCGCCGGCGCCGACGCCGCAGGCCCACGTCGCCCCGAGGATCGCCGCTGTGCCGTTGCAGCACCCCAGGGCGTGCCGGACGCCCATCCACGCGGCGAACTCTTCCTCGAACTGCCTGGTGACGCCCGTGCCCGACATGGCGCCGGACCGCAGGACCTCCAGCACGGCCTGCTCATCCTCCGCCGTGACGATGGGCCAGCGGAACAGGTCCTTGTGGTCGGCGTCGGCGGGAAGGGTCCGCGGGCCGCCGAGGATCGCCAGTGTGCTTCCCGTCTGTCCCATGCCGCCTTCCTTTCCCGCAAGGGCCGCCATGATAGCCCCCTGTAAGCGCCAAGGCAAGCCGGCGCGCACGGCCCGCGCGCACAAAGAAAGCGGGGCGCCGGGCGCCCCGCCTCGGGGTTGTCGGGGGGGAGGAGGGTCTACCGCGGGTCCACGATGACCGCCTCGATGCCCAGACAGTCGGCGATCTTCTTGAGCGTCCCGGCGTGGTGGCCGACGCCCAGGGCGTAGTGGTGGGTGGGGCCCTCGGCGAACCAGTGTCTCAGGAAGGTGCGGGTGTCGGGCTTGAAGCGGCCGCGGGTGTTGGTGTTCCCGGTGGCGGGGATCTTGCCGGCGCAGGACTCGCCCTCGGCGATGACGAACTTGAACTTGCCCTCGTAGGTGCTGGTGAGTCCCAGCATCGTGATGGGCCCGACCTTCAGGTTGAACTCGACCGACGCGCCGTGGCCCGGCTTGCCGTGGTACTTGGCCAGCGACCGCAGGACGGGCCTGCCCTCGGCGATGTTGATGTGGTGGGGCCCGTCGTGGCCGACCAGGACGAAGTCCTCGCCGAAGTCGATGGGGTGGAACTCGGCGAAGCTGCCGCCGCACTCCAGGCGATCCATGATGAGCATCGCCACGCACGTCTTGATGTCGGACTCGCCGCACATGGGGAAGCCCGCGGCCGTCAGGAGGGAGTTGCCGACGATGAGGTTGGCCGCCACGTGGCGGACGTCGCTGCCGGCCTGGCCCTCGTAGTAGTAGGCGAACCCGTCGAGGTCGTGCTTGGCGGCGAATCTGTCGAGGGCCACGGCGACGCGCGCGGCGGCGACCAGGTCCTCCTCCGTGAGCTTGCTGGCGATGCGTTCGGCGCCGGGGTCGGGCGTGTCGAACATGTTGAGGATCTGGACCTTCTTGGCCTCGACCTCGGCGTCGGTGACGGCCTTCTCCAGGCGGACCAGGTCGCCGATCTCCGTCTGGACGACGTGCAGGCCGAAGTGGGCCGTGAACGCCGTCGGGTCGGAGTGCATGTCAAGCATCGCCTCCAGGACGTGGCCGCAGTGGCCGATCCGGGCGCCCTTGACGTCGTGGAGCACGTGGGCGATGCGGCACCACTCGGCGACCTCCGCGTCGGCGGCCGCGTCGTCGTGCAGCGTGCCGATGATGCACTCGGGGGCCTTCTTGCCCATGCGGACCGCCACGCCGGTGAACTCCGGCAGCGAGCAGATGTTGTCGTTGCACAACTGCATGTACGTCGTCGCCTGGTCGTAGTCCATGGCCGTCTTCGGCTGCAGGGCGACCAGGACGACCGGCACACCCGCCTCGCGCATGATGATGCCGAAGGTGCTGCTGGTGGCGTAGGTGACCATGTCCACGAACAGCACATCCAGGTTCGCGGCCTTGATCTTCGGGAGGACCTCGTACGACGCACGGGAGTTGTCGACCATGCCGAAGTCGACGACCTCGACGTTGTGGGCCTCGATCTTGCGGATGACCTCGGCGTGATAGCCCATCAGCTCATCGAGCAGGCCCTCGAACTGGTCCCAGTACGTGTCGTGCCCGACGGCGAAGATCCCGACCCTCGCCGTGAGCGGCTTGCGGCGTTCCACTTGCACTTGCATGATCCATCCTTCTCAAAGCAGCCGGGGCTCCGCCGGCAGGCCCACCGGCCGCCGCGGCGCCCCCGTGGGGGTGTACGAAGGGATCCTTATACCATGTTCGGACCGGCCAGGGGAGAGGCGATCACGTCCAGATCCGCTGCCAGAGGGAACTGGTGTAGAGGGGCCGGAACCCCATCGCCAGGTAGACCGGCTGGGCCGACCCGACGCAGGCGACGGCGGCGCCGCCGGCGGCGCAGCGACGGATGCCCTCGGTGATGGCCGCCGTGGCCAGGCCGCGCCGGCGGTAGGCCGGGTCGGTGCAGACGGGCTCGACGTAGGCCAGACGGCCGGCCGGCTCGATCCACATGCCGCAGTACGACGCGAACGTGCCGTCGGGGGCGACGGCGACGATGTTCAGGTCCCTGCGGTAGTTCGGCGCCGACTGCATCAGCCGCCGCTCGGCCAGGCCGTCGTCCGGCGGCTCGTCGCCGTGGTCGAAGCCGCGCCAGATGAGGCGGGTGAGCCTGGGCAGGTCGTTGTCGTCGGCCAGGCTGATCAGGCGGAAGCCCGCCGGCAGGCGGATCGGGCCGGGCCCCTCGCCCAGGGGCAGGACCGACATCGGCTCGCTGTGGGCGAGCCGCTCGTAACCGACGGCGGAGGCCCACCGCTGGAAGTCCGTGTCCCGGTCGTTGATGAGGACCTGCAGCACGCGGCGGCCGTGGCGGAGGCCGCGGAGGTGCCGCTCGGCATACGCGAGCATCTCGGGCCGAAGCGCCTCGCAGCCCGGGCGGACCTGGAAGTACGCCCGCCCCGGCCCGTGCTCGGGATGGGCGACCGCGACGATCCGCCCGCCGTCGACCCACACGCCGATCGTGTCCAGGTCGACGTTCTCGATGAGCGGATGGAAGTGCATGTACTCCCATCGCGGCTGCATCCAGTTGACGTGGGCGCCCCCCGTCGCATACGTCTCGACCAGGAACCGCCCGATCGCCTCGTAGTCCCGCCCGTGCCTGTAGGGCCGCAGCGTTGCCGTCATCGCCATCCCCCTCCTGTTATCGCCGTCAGACCCCGCATCGCCAATCGATGGCCCCCCGGATCTCGCCGGCGTCCACGTCCGCCACGCCGCAGGCGCCGCGGATGGCCAGCACCGCCGCCGCCCCGGCAGCCTGGCCGGTCTGGTTGCAGTTGACCATGACGCGCGTGGCGCCGTAGGCGCCGCGGTCGGCGTCGATGAGGCGCCCGGCGGCCAGGACGTTGACGGCCCCGCGGGGCACCAGGCTGCGGTAGGGGATCTGGTAGAACGTCGGATCCTCGTCGATCGGCTCGCGCCAGCGGCCGATCACCGTCGGACGGCCGGGGACGAGGTACTCCTCCCGCCCGTCGAGGTAGCGGAATGTCAGCCCCGGCCTGCCGCTATGGTGGACGTCCACGCGGTAGCTGCCGTTGGCGATCGCGTCGTCGAAGCGGACGCCCGTCAGCAGGTCCTGCTCGGTGAGCCGGTACAGGCAGCACGCGTGCCGCGTCTCGCGGACGCCGATATACGACGCCACCTGCGCCAGCGCGACGGACTGCCCGCCCGGCCGGTCGGCCAGGATGTCCCGCATGGCGCGCGCCTGGCGCCGCCCCTCCATCTCCGCGGCGGTCAACTGATCGGCGTCGCTGCAGTCGGCCCCGCTGACCCGCGTGCCGGCGATCATCCGCAGCCCCGGCAGGCCCGGGATGGGCGAACTCCACACGAACCCCACCGGCAGGGCCTTGGGGTGGGCCGGATCGCACAGGGCGCCGCCGAGATTGAACGACGCATCCGCGGCCTGGACATCGTCGACGCCGGCCAGGATCGCACAGACGGTGGGCGGCTGCAGGTCGTCGCGCTTCTCGGTCGGCAGGCCCGCCCGCGCCAGCAGGTCCCCGTCGCCGGAAGCGTCGATGAACACCTTCGCCCGGATCGCCCGCCGGCCCGTCCTGTCCTCGACGATCGCCTCGGTGACCCGCCCGTCGCGCACGAGCGGGCGCACGAAGCGCGTGTGCAGGAAAGGTCGGATCGTCGGGTGCTCGCGGATGAGCGCGTCGAGCTGGCAGATCAGCTCGGCGCTGTTGAGCCGCGCGTATGTGCTGGGATTGTAGTCGTTGATCGCCGCTCCCCCGCGGGCCAGCAGGCGATCGACGACCTCCTGGGTGAGTCCGCCGATGATCTGCCTGGTGTAGGTGGTGTCGAACACGGAATGCCAGATGTTCACCA
>JAAYZK010000251.1 GCA_012514895.1 Planctomycetota bacterium
GAGCATCCCGCCGTCATCGGGGCGGAGCCGACAACGGGAGCAGCCGACGGGCCTGCAATGCTGGGAGTTTCAGACATCAGGAGTGCATCATGGAAACGAGACGTCGACGGAGTCGAGGTTTTACGCTGATCGAACTGCTGGTGGTCGTGGCGATCATCGCCCTGCTGGTGTCCATCCTCCTGCCCAGCCTGGGCAAGGCCAAGGAACTGGCCCAGACCATGGTCTGCAAGGCCAGGCACCAGGGCGTGCACAAGGGGTGGACGTACTACGGGGACTACTACAGGGGCCTGTGGATGGCCCCGTGGGACCGCAGCTACGAGCCGGGCGGCACCCCGCGGAAATCCTGGGAGAGCGATGACACCTACCGGCAGTGGCCCTACACGATGGGCGTCTTCGTCGCCGGCGAGACCATCCCCGAGGGTGAGACCGTCAACTACCCCGGCGGCTGGTACACGCCGACCGGCCGCTCCACGCGCGACAACATGATGAAGGCCAAGCAGTTGCAGTGCTCCGTCATGGAGAGCCGTCCACAGACCAACCCATTCTGGAAAGAGCTGACGACGATGTCCTACGTCGTCATGGGCGCCCGGCGCAACCCGACTACCGGCGCGTGGCAGTACGGCAACGACTACTACCCCAAGCCCGAGCTGATGACGCACCCGGCGACCACCGGGTTGATGACCTGCCAGGCCGGCGTGATCACCGAGCCCGGGACGAACGCCTGGGTCTCCTACAAGAACTGGAACAACAACCAGATCGCCTACATGGCCATCGACCCGCACATGGGCGAATCCAACTTCACCTTCTGCGACGGGCATACCGAAACGTTGGGGCGGTCGGATCTCTACGAGACCATGTGGATGAGCATGTGGGAGCGCGGCGACGAGGTCCGACACGACGAACTGCCGGGCAGTTGACGCCGCCCGACGGCGACGCCCTGCGGTAGAACGGCAGGCTACAGGCTGCGGGCTGCGGGCACGACGGCCGCGCCTCCCCGCGAGGCGCGGCCGTCCGTCTTGAGCAGGGAGGAATGGGGAATCTGGAATCTGACGGCCACGGCGAGCGGTCCGAGCCGCCGCCGTCAAGCCACAGGGTGCCGTTGCCGTGGCCGTCAGATTCCAGATTTCAGACTCCAGATCCGCCTCTCGCCGCAACTTCCTGGGCGGCAGAGTCTTGATCCGGCGGATTTCCCTGCTACAATTGGTGAGCCTCTGTCGTGGCCGGATCGTCCTCACTGGGCCGCCCCTCCGGCCGGGTGGCAGCGCGCGGCATCGCCTGGACCGACGAGCATCCCGCCGTCATCGGGGCGGAGCCGACAACGGGAGCAGCCGACGGGCCTGCAGTGTTGGGAATTCCAGACATCAGGAGTGCATCATGGAGACGAGACGTCGACGGGGTCGGGGTTTTACGCTGATCGAACTGCTGGTGGTCGTGGCGATCATCGCCCTGCTGGTGTCGATCCTTCTGCCCAGCCTGGGCAAGGCCAAGGAACTGGCCCAGACCATGGTCTGCAAGAGCAGGCACCAGGGCGCGTTCAAGGGGTGGACGTACTACGCGGACTACTACAGGGGCGTCTGGATGGCCCCGTGGGACCAGGTGAACGGAACGGCCGATGGCGACGGCTACATTCTCGACCAGCAGTGGCCCTTCGTCATGAACTTCTACGTCGCCGGCGAGGTCATCCCCGAGGGCAGGGATGCGTACAGCAACGGCGATCCGAACTGGCCCGACGGGTGGTACACGGTCCGTGGCCAGCGGGTCCAGGCCCGACAACTGCAATGCCCCATCATGGAGAGCCGTCCGCCGACCAACCCGTGGTGGAAGGACTGGACGACAATGTCCTACATCCAGATGGGCGCCCAGCGCAGCACGACCACGGGAGCGTGGGTCTACTCGGGCAGCTACTACCCCAAGCCCGAGCTGATGACCCACCCGTCGACCACCGGGTTGCTGACCTGCCAGGCCGGGGTCGCGACCGAGGCGGGGACGAACGCCTGGGTCCCCTACAAGAGATGGGACACCGGCCAGATCAACTACATGTCGATCGACCCGCACATGGGCGAATCCAACTTCACCTTCTGCGACGGGCA
>JAAYZK010000252.1 GCA_012514895.1 Planctomycetota bacterium
ACGCCGCAATGCGAGGGCCCAACCTTCGCATCGCAAACGGACGCTGGCGCGATTGCACGCACTCGGCCTATACCTGAAAGACTTGATCAAGTGTCAATGGAAGCCGTTGTAGCGTTGTAGTATTAGGGGTGTCTGCCTGCCCGATGGGTGGGCTCAGCGGAGTGGCCACAGAGCTGTTCATGCGACTTTGGCCGCATGAACAGCTCTGCGGCTATCTTGCCGCTGCCGTTGCCGTTCCTCTCTTTTGCCAACCGCGGCCTTGATCCCCGCGCCGCCGGCCTCAACAATGACAAGGTGCGGGCGGCAGCACCGAGGCGCCGCCGGGGAGCGAGGTCAATCATGGCCGCCAAGAGCCTGCTGAGTGAAGTGATCCGGGCCGCCAGGGCGTTTGATGCCCGGGAGCTGTGGGACCGCTTCGAGAACACCCATTGTATCGCCATCCGTTCGGACGGCGTGGAGCACCCGCTGGTCGCCAGCGTAATGGGGGCCGGCGGCGAGCAGTTCGGCCTGATGCTCCTGCGCGGGCCGTACGCGGCGGCGTGCTTCGCCGCCCTGATCGAGTCGGAGGCCCCCGACGACGACGCGACCGACGCCATGGACATGCTGAGCTTCTCGATGGACCCCTTCGAGGACCTCAGCGACGACCTGAAGCGGTTCTACCGCCGGGCGGGCATCCACCCCGAGGCGATCGAGGAGGTCCCGTTCCTGCTGTCCAAGCCGACCAACCGCCTGGCGCGCAATCCCGACGACGACGAGTTGAGGCTGCTGCTGAGGGTGCTCAACGGGCTGGTCGCGGCCGACTGCCAGGGGCTGCTGGAACCGACGGAACTGGACGATCCCGGCGGCGTCTGCACGCTGGCGCTGACGGGCGAGGGCCCCGCCCCGCGGGTGGCCGTCACCCGCGAGCCGCTGCCGATCGAGCCCCCGCCGGCCCCCAGCCCCTTCATCGCCTCGGGCATCAACCTGGCCGGCCTGCCCCGCCGGGGCCAGACGTGGCTGGTGGGCATGCCGCCGCTGCCGGGCGGCGTCAAGGATGACGATCGGAGCATGCGACTGCTGCTGGTCGTCGACGAGGACAGCACGATGATCCGCCAGGCCCGGTCCCTCTTTGCCGACGACCTGCATGGGGCCATCGATGCGATCAACGCCGCCTTCGGCGGAGGGACGCCCGGCGCCGTGCCCGGCGTGCCCGCCCGCATGGTGTTCTCGAGCCGGCGGCTGTACGACGCCGTGGCGCCGGCCCTGCGGGCGCAGGGCGTGCAGTGCGAGTTCAGCCCGTCGGCGGATATCCTCCAGGAGATCCACGAGGACGCGATGGAGTTCCTCGCCGGGCAAGCCCCGTCGGCGGGGGAGAGGGGCGAGGTCGAGCTTGACGCCGACCTCGAGTCTGACGCCGACGTCGAGCCGTCCGCCGATGACCTGGAGGCGTGGAATGGCGCCGACAGGCGCCTGATGGCGCGCTTCCAGCGGTACGTCTTCGAGGGGGAGCGCGCGTGGTCCAGCCGGGCGAGCCGCCGCTTCTTCGGCGACGATGACATCGACTACTTCTTCGAAGAGTACGACGCGCAGGGCGTGGTCAAGGCGTTCGGCGACTGGCTCGTGCTGGACTATCGCCCGACGAGGAACAGCAGGACCGAGGCCGAGAAGATGCTCGATGCGGGGCTGCCGGCGGCCGAGGCGGCGCTGCTGCGGGCCCGCATGGACAGTCACGTGAGCCTCTACCGCGTGGTCAGGTGCAACAAAGGTGCCGCGACGGTCGTGCTGGACGATCTGCTGCTGGGCGGGGCCGTCACCGTCCACGACCGGCTGGGGTCGGAGAGTCTCACCGCGGGACTGGTCATCCCGGCGCGGGTCTTCCGCGTCGGAAACTACCCTCTGGTCGACCTGGCGGGCCCCCCGATCAACGCCCCGCTGAGCCCCGAGGCCATCGGGTTCCTGGTGGCCGAAGGACTGGAGTTCACGGCCGAGGGCCTGCGGCACGACGCCCATCTGTTCGGCCGCCTGTGGGCCTGGTGCGACGACATCCTGACCGCCAGGCCGCCGGAGCTGAAGAACATGGATGGGGAGGACCTGCTCCTGCACACCGCGACGTTCCGCGTCGATGACGAGGCGGCCGTCGGCGAGGCGCTGAAGGCGCGGGAGGATGTCCAGTACGTCGGGGAGACCGGCGAGTACGAGTGGCTCAGCCACACCGGCAGGGCCGCCGAGCAACTGGGCGGGCAGGTCCTGCTGGCCAGGATCGTCGTCGACGACGGGCGGATGACGCTGACCGCCAACTCCGCCGGGCGTTGGGAAGACGCCCGCCGGTGGGTCGAGGAACTGCCGGGCGTCGCCTTCCTGGCCGTGGAGACGCACGATCCCAGGCCGGCCGGCCGCGGCGAGTGGGGCGGAGGCTGGCAGGACGAGGACGACGACGAAGACGACGACGAGCCGTTCGAGGTCGATGACCAGATGCGGGCGGACCTCCAGGCGCAGTTCGACGACTACTACCGGCGCTGGCTCGACATGCCCTTGCCGATGCTGGGCGGCCGGACCCCCCGCCAGGCCTGCCGCACGCCCGGAGGCCGTCGCGAGGTCGCCGCCCTGATCCGCACCGCCCCCGACCCCGCGGGCAACACCCACGTCCACGTGCCGCGCAAGGCCCTGTTCCGTGAACTCGGCCTGGAGGCCGAGGCCTTCGATGTCTGCGACGAAGAGGACGACCCCTTCGACGACGACCTCGATGGCTCCGCCTGGAACGCTCCCCTCCGCGCCGCACCCAAGGTGGGCCGCAACGACCCCTGCCCGTGCGGCAGCGGGAAGAAGTACAAGAAATGCTGCCTGCTGAAAGATGAGAATCCCTGAGACCGCCTTCAGCGGCAGCGGCGGGCAGCGAATGCCGGACGGGGAGGGTCCAACTCGAAGCAGGCCGGCGCCCCCGCAGCGCCATGATCTCCCGCGCGACAACGCTCTTGCCATCCCTTGGGCGCGCCGTCCATAATAGCACCGGCCGCGGCCTGTTGTCGCGTCGCTCGCAGTGTTTCGGGTGTTCTCACGTGCAAGGAGAAGATCGATGAAACTCGCCCTCCTGGTCTGTCTGGTATGCGCCGTCTCAGGTCTCACCGCCTCGGCCTTCGCGGCCGACGCCCCGGACGCCGGTCCTTACGTCCGCTGGTCGCGCGGCCCGTCGACCGACCCGTCGTTCTTCCCCCTGGCCGTGTGGGCCCAGAGCCCCGCCAACGCCGAGCAGTACAGGGCTGCCGGCGTGAACGTCTACGTCAGCCTCCACCGCGGACCCACCGAAGCGCAGATCGCTCAGCTCAAGGCCGCCGGGATGAAGGTCGTCTGCCACCTCAACGACTACGCCAGGGCCAACATCGAAGACCCGGTCTTCATCGCCTGGATGCACGGCGACGAGCCGGACAACGCCCGGCAGAGCGAATCGGTCTGGAACAGGGACGCCGAGAAGATCCGCCAGCACTGGCCCGAGTACAGCCTCGAGGAAGCCCGCAGGATCGCCGAGGGGATGTGGGGGCCCGGGTACGGCCCGGCACAGATCTACGCCGGCTACGAACAGCTCAAGCGGGACGACCCCTCGCGGCCGGTCCTGCTGAACCTCGGCCAGTCCGTCGCCTACACCGACTGGGGCGGCCGCGGACCCCGCACCAGGCACACCGAGGACTACCCCCGCTACACCCGCGCCTGCGACATCGTCAGCTTCGACATCTACCCCGCCAACCACTCCGTCGCCAAGTACCGCGGGCAGCTCTGGTACGTGCCCTTCGGCGTGTCGCGCCTGAACACCTGGGGCCAGGGCGAGAAGATCGTCTGGAACTGCGTTGAAGTCTCGCCGATCAACCTCGATGACAATCGCAGCCACATCCCCACCGGCCGCGAGGTCCGCAACGAGGTCTGGTCGGCCATCATTCACGGCAGCCGCGGCATCATCTACTTCTGCCACCAGTTCCAGCCGCAGTTCAACGACCACTTCGTCCTGACCCACGACGAACTGCGCGAGCCGTTCACGAAGCTCAACCACCAGGTTCAGTCCTTGGCGCCGGTGATCAACGCCCCGGTGATCGAGAACCTCGCGACGGTCTGGTACGCCGACCCCGACGTGCCGGTCAAGGCCACCTTCCGCAGCCGCGACGGCTACGTCTACATCTTCGCCGCGGCCATGCGCGAGGGGCGCACGAAGGCCCGCTTCACGGTGTACGGCATCGGCGAGAACGCCGAGGTCGAGGTCATCGATGAAGGCCGCACCATCACCTGCACGGGACGCACGTTCGAAGACGACTTCGCCGACTGGGACGTGCACCTCTACAGGATCAAGGCCGACGGCCACGAGGGATTCGCCCAGCCGTGAACGGCCCGGTCCTGATCCGGTGTCGTGACGTCGCCGACAACTGCGTGAGGCGACGGGCATGACGGCACCGGTGAGCATCCTTCAGGTCGTCCCGGCCGCCGGGGGCCGGGACGACCGATCGACTGTCGCCATACGGAGTGAACGCATGAGTGCATCGGCTTCGAATCTGCAGATCGGCCTTGGCCGATCCGACATCACCCCACGGGTGGGCGTGGAGCTCCAGGGCTACGGCCCGTTCCACTGCCGTCACTCTGACGGCGTGCGCGACCGACTCTACGCGCGGGCGCTGGCGGTGTCGGTGAACGGGCAGCGCGCGGTGCTGGTGAGCTGCGACCTGATCGGCGTGTCCGCCGACATCACCCGCCGGGTGCGAGAGCGGGTGGGCGCCGCGACGGGGCTGCCGGGCGAGCGGATCATGGTGCACGCGATCCACACGCACAGCGGCCCGTCCGTGCGGGTCTACAGCGGGTGGGGAACGCCCGACCCGGTCTACCTCGAACTGCTGCCCGGCAGGATCGCCAAGGCCTGCCTGGACGCCCTGGGGTCGCTGCAGGACGCGACGCTCGCCCACGCCGAGGTGGAGTGCCGGGGCATCGCGACCAACCGCCGGCTGGACCTGTACTGCGCCAAGACCAGCGAGGAGGTCTTCGACGAGAACTGGCAGCCGCCCCAGCCCGAACTGACGGACACGACCGCCCACGTCTTCCGCGTCGACGACGCCGCCGGCCGGATGATCGGCTTTTTCTCGTACTACGGCTGCCACCCCGTCATCGGCGGGCCCGGCTGCCGCAAGATCCACGGCGACTGGCCGGGGATCGCGTCGAACCTCGTCGAGCGGCTCCATCCGGGCGCGACGGGCTTTTTCCTTCAGGGCGCCCAGGGAGACATCAACGCCTGCCGCGTCTGCATGGAGGAGCCCGACGCCCTGCGGGTGCTGGACGTCATCGGCGCCCGCTACGCCCGGGTGATCATGAAGGGACTGGAAGTGGCCAGACCCCTGGCGATCGACCGGCTGGCCGCGGCCCAGCACCACGTCGCCTTCACGCGCAAGCCAATGGACCGCGGCAAGCTCGCGGCCCTGCTGGCCGAGCAGGAGGCGGTCCTCAACGCCCCCGATGCCCGCGACGACGCCCGCGAGGTCCGCATGGCGATGGTCTACGCCCTGGCCCTGCGCACGCTGCTGGAGCGGCTCGACCGCGGGGAGGACCTCTCGCCGCCGGAGGAACTGCACGGCCTGCGCATCGGGCCGGTGGCGTTCCTGGGCGGGCCGTTCGAGATCTTCCGGGCGATCAAGAACGACGTCGTCGCCGCCGCCACGGCGCCGATCCCCCTGGTGATGGGGCTGACCAACAACAGCATCGGCTACGCCTTCGACCACGCCGCCGCCGCCAAGGGCGGCTACGAATCGGACATGGTCCCGTTCATCTGCCGTCAACTGCCCTTCGCGGCCATCCACGACGAACTGGCGGCCGGGCTGCTGGGAGTCGACCGGGCCCTGGGTTGAGCGGAGGGGGAAGGGCCGGCCGACCGCACCGGGGCGCGGTCTTGACCGCGGCCGGCCTGCGACGAATGATGGGCATGTGCGAGCCCGGTCGGGTGTCCGGCGGGGTTCGCTGTGCGCGTGCGGAGGCGAAGGTCCATGCTTGACGGGTTTGATCTGACGGGCCGGCGGGCCCTGGTGACGGGGGCCAGTCGCGGCATCGGGCGGGCGATCGCGCTGGGGCTGGGACGGTGCGGTGCGAAGGTGGCGGTGCACTACGCCAGCCGCGAGGCCGCCGCCAGGGAGGTGCTGGCCGAACTGGGCGGGCGGGGGTGCGTCGTGGGGGGCGACCTGGCCGACGACGACGCGCCCGCGCGGATCCTCGACCAGACCGTCGCGGCCCTCGGCGGGATCGACATCCTCGTGCTCAACGCCTCGGTGCAGTACTCCCGGACGTGGAAAGAGTTCGACCGCGGGGAATTCGACCGCCAGGTCGCCGTGAATTTCCGCTCGGTCTTCGAGATGATCCACCGCGCCGCCCCGGCCATGATGGAGTGCCGCTGGGGGCGGATCGTCACCGTCGGCAGCGTGCAGCAGTATCGGCCCTACGCGATGATGGTGCCGTACGGGGCCCTCAAGAACGCCCTGGAGCAGATGGTCCGCAACCTGGCCCGCCAGCTCGGCCCGCACGGCGTGACGGTGAACAACCTCGTGCCCGGCATCATGGCCACCGAACGCATCGGCACGGTCTACACCGATCCCGAGGTGAGGGCCAAGGTCGGCGCCTCCATCCCCGTCCGGCGCATCGGCGAGCCGGAGGACTGCGCCGGCGCGGCGGTGCTGCTGTGCTCGGACGCCGGGGCGTACATCACCGGCACCGACCTGATCGTCGACGGCGGGTACCGCCTGCCCTGAGAGGGCTGGTGGAACAGGGGCGGCCTCAGGGCGTCAGCCGTATTCCGCGGAACCAGCGGCGTTCCAGGGGGATCTGGTGCTTGTTCAGGCAGCGCCCGTTGCCGAGGTACTCGCCGGCGACGCAGTCCTCGGGGCCGCCCACGCTCACCTCGGCGTCGCCGTCATCGCTGAGGACCAGCACCTGCGCCGACGGCGCCGGGCAGATCAGGGCCTCGGGGCTGAAATTCAGCGAGGCGTCCAGTTCCACGACCCGCGCCGGCGGCTGGGCGGGATCGCCGGACCAGCGGTAGAGCGCGCCGCCGCCCTTCCCGTCGTGGGGGCCGGCCAGCAGCAGGTAGGTGCTGTGGTGGGGGATGTACTCCATGGAGCGCAGGCCGCGACCGTCCAGGTCCCAGAGCAGCGGCGGGCCCC
>JAAYZK010000253.1 GCA_012514895.1 Planctomycetota bacterium
CCCGCCGGCCAGGTGGAGACGCTGTTCGAGGCGGTGTACCGGGTCGTCGATCACCTGGCGCGGAAGGTCGATGAGATCGGGGAGGCGTCGTGAGGCCCGCTGCGCCTGTGTTCCTGGCCGTGCTGCTCGCCCTGGCGGGCGGGGGCCTCGCGGCGGCGAAGATCGAACCGGCGCCGGCGACCTACGTCGACGACCGGGCGAACCTCCTGGATGCCGCCTCCCAGCGCAGCCTTGTGGGGTTGCTGCAGGAGCTCGAACAGAAGACCACGGCGCGGATCATCGTGGTCACGGTGGGCACGACCGGCGGCCAGGACGTCCACCAGTACGCGTTCGAACGCGCCGACGCGTGGACGTTCGGCCCCAAGCGCACCTCCGCCAGCGTGCTGGTCGTCGTTGCCGTCGAGGATCGCCGGTACCGCATCGAGGTCGGCTACGACTGGGAAGGCGTCGTGCCCGACGCCCTGGCCGACCGGGTGGCCCGGACCTTCCTCGTGCCTCAGTTCCAGGCCGGACGGCCGTCGCGCGGGGTGTTCGAGACAGCCGCGATGCTCGCGAAGATCATCGCCGATGATCGCGGCGTGGCGCTCGGCGGCATGCCCGACCTGCAGACGATGGATCGGCCCGGCCCGCCCCCGGCCGCCCTCGGGCCGATCGTCGCCGTGATCGTGCTGTCGGCGTTGTCGGCGCTGTCGGGGCTGTCGGCGATGGGGCGGGGCCGCCGCCGCAGCGGTCTGTTCTGGGGGATGGTGCTCGGCTCGATGATGGGGGGGCGCGGCGGCCGGTACGGGGGGCGCTTCGGCGGCTTCGGCGGGGGCGGGTTCGGCAGCTTCGGCGGGGGCGGCGGAGGCGGCTTCGGCGGCGGGGGCGCCAGCGGTGGGTGGTAACCAGCCATGAAAGGAAGGCATCCAATGCATCAGAGGCAGACGGCAGGGAAGATCTCCAAAGGTCTGATCGCGCTGATCGTGGTCGTCGTGGTCGTCGGAATCGGACTGGCGATCGTCTGGATGGGCTACGACAAGGCCATCCGGCTCGACGAGGCGGTGAGCAAACAGTGGGCGCAGGTCGACACCGTCCTGGCCCGCCGGTTCGACCTGATCCCCAACCTCGTCGAGACGGTCAAGGGCTACGCCGCCCACGAGCAGGAGTTGTTCACGCACATCGCCGACGCGCGCACCCGGTATTTCCAGGCGGGCTCCGTCGGCGAGAAGGCCGAGGCGGCCTCCCAGGTGCAGGGGGCGCTGTCGCGCCTGTTGCTGCTTCGCGAGCAGTATCCCGAACTCAAGGCCAACGAGAACTTCCTCGCGCTGCAGGTCCAGCTCGAGGGCGCGGAAAACCGCATTGCCGTCGAACGCAAGCGCTACAACGACGCCGTCCGCGAGGTCAACACCTACGCCCGATCGTTCTTCGGCCGCGCCTTCTGCTCCATGGCCGGCGTCGGGCAGGCCCGGTACTTCGAGGCCTCCGAGCAGCAGAAGCAGGTCCCCACGGTCTCGTTTGAGCAGACCCGCGAGCCGTGAAAGGAACTGTCCATGAGCGCCAAGCGTGAACGTGACGTGGAGAAGGTCTACAGCACCGCCGATTTCGTCGCCAAGCTGCGCCGGCTGGCGTCGGCCCTGGAGGAGGGCGGGAAGTTCGAGATCCAGGTCGCCGGCGAGCGGATCTACGTTCCGGTCCGCGCGGAGTTCAACATCGAGCACGAACGCCAGGACGACGAGGAAGAGATCGAGTTCCAGATCAAGTGGACCAACGGGTAGCCCCCACGCTACGGTACACCCGGCGGACCTGTTCGGCCACGCCGTCCCAACCGAAGTTCGCCCGCGCGTGCTTCCGCGCCGCGGCGGCGAAGCGTCCGAGCCGGTCGCCGTCGGCCAGCAGGGAGGCGATGGCCTCGGCCAGGGCGCCGGCGTCGCCGGGGTCCACCAGCAGGCCCGTCCGCCCGTCCTGGACCACTTCGGA
>JAAYZK010000254.1 GCA_012514895.1 Planctomycetota bacterium
GGTGTCCCATCTCTTGTAGGGGACCCAGGCGTTCGTCCCCGCCTCGGTCGCGATGCCGGCCTGGCAGGTCATCAGCCCGGTGGTGGCCGGGTGCGTCATCAACTCGGGCTTGGGGTAGTAGTTGCTGCTGCCGTGCAGCCATTGTCCTGTGGTAGGATCGCGCTGAGCGCCCATGGAGACGTAGGACATCGTCGTCAGTTCTTTCCAGAAGGGGTTGGTCGGCGGACGGTTCTCCATGATCGAACACTGCAACTGCTTGGCCCGGACTCGCTGACCGGCCACGGTGTACCAGCCGGGATACGTCGGGTGGCCGGGGTTGTAGGCGTCGATGCCCTCGGGGATGACCTCGCCGGCGACGTAGAAGCCCATGATGTAGGGCCACTGCTGGTCATACTCGTAGCCGTCGCCGTCCGTGTTGCGCCTGTCCCACGGGGCGACCCAGACGCCCCGGTAGTAGTCCCCGTAGTACGTCCACCCCTTGTGCACGCCCTGGTGCCTGGCCTTGCAGACCATCGTCTGGGCCAGTTCCTTGGCCTTGCCCAGCGTGGGCAGAAGGATGGACACCAGCAGGGCGATGATCGCCACGACCACCAGCAGTTCGATCAGCGTGAAACCCGGCCTCCGTCGTTGCTGCGTCTTCATGATGTGCTCCTGAAGTGAGAACCCGCGGCATCGCAACCGAAACGGTGCTCCCGTTGCCATGAACGGCACGATGATAGCCATGCGTCGATCCGACAAAGCGCCGCCGCACGTTCTCTGGCGGCCGGGGGATGGAAAGAAGGGATGTCGCCCCGCCGCCCGCGTCTTCACTTCACGATTATAGCATGACGACGAGAACGATCAAGGCCCTGGCGCGCAGGAAGTTGCGGGAAGAGGCGGATCTGGAATCTGGCATCTGGCACTTGACGGCAACGGCAACGGCACCCTGTGGCTTGACGGCGACAGTTCGGACCGCTCGCCGTGGCCGTCAGATTCCAGATTCCACATCCCTCCCCGTTCAAGACGGACGGCCGCGCCTCGCGGGGAGGCGCGGCCGTCGTGCCTGCAGCCTGCAGTCTATAGTCTGCCGTTCTACGGCAGTTCCGTGTGGTCGACGGCGTCGCCGCGCTCCCACATGCTCATCCACATGGTCTCGTAAAGATCCGACCGCCCGAGTGTCTCGCTGTGTCCGTCGACGAAGGTGACGTTGGACTCCCCGCCGTGCGGGTCGACGCTCATGAACACGATGCTGCCGTTGCGGTCCTTGTAGGAGACCCAGGCATTCGTGTCGCCCATGGGGTCGCCACTGGTGCCGGCCTGGCACATCAGCAGCCCGGTCGTCGAGGGGTGGGTCATCAATTCCGGCCTGGGGTAGTAGCTGATCCCGTACTCCCAGTTTCCGCTCGTGGTGCTGCGCTGGGCGCCCATGATGAAGTAGGACATGGTTGTCGTCTTGTGCCAGAACGTATTGGTCGGCGGACGCGATGCCATGACCGGGCACTGGAGCTGCTTGCCTTCTTCAGCGTTGTCGGTGTATGTCGGGGGGTGCCCATGGCGCCCCTGCGGGCCCCACCAGCCGCCCTTGCTGCTCTCCCAGACCGATTCGCCGTCGGGGAGGGAATCGCCGCTGACGTAGAGGATCATGGTGTAGGGCCACTGCTCCTCCCAGTCGTTGCCGTCGCCGTCAGGGTCGTTCTGGTGCCAGGGCGCCATCCAGACGCCTCTGTACTGGTTCTCGTAGTACAGCCAGCCCTTGTGGGCGCCCTGGTGCCTGCTCTTGCAGACCACCGTCATCGCCAGCTCCTTGGCCTTGCCCAGGCTGGGCAGCAGGATCGACACCAGCAGGGCGATGATCGCCACGACCACCAGCAGCTCGATCAGCGTGAACCCCTTGCGTCTCTTGTTCATCGTCTCACTCCTCAGAACAGGTCTCCCAGACATTCGGCGCCAGCCCTGCGGGCCTTCAATCGAATCGCCCGCAGGCGCCCGTGGTATGAAGCCGGGGCATTCTGGATATACGGGCATGTAAGCGGCTGACGTCTGCAGTTGGCTTTTAGTGGGGCAGTGATGATCCAACTCCAGCATCCACTATAGCGTTGGCGATCCTGCCGTGCAACCAAAAACAGGCCCGCGGCAGGTTGCGTGAGCCAGGAGGGGGACCCCGTGACAGCCGTCCGCCGCCGGGGTAGAATCCCCCCATGCATCGAACCAAGCCCAACATCCTGGTGATCCTGACCGACCAGCACCGCTTCGACACGATCGCCGCCGCGGTCGACCACTTCGGCGTCACGACGCCCGCCCTGGACGAGCTGACCCGCACCGGCGTGTCCTTCGACGCCGCCTGTACCACCAGCCCGGTCTGCTGCCCGGCCCGGTCGACCATCGTCACCGGCCTGTACCCCTCCCAGACCGGCGTGTACGGCAACCTCACCGACGAGGTGGGGCCCATGGCCGAGGGGATCGTCACCGTCGCCAACCGCATGCAGGAGGCCGGCTACCAGACGGTCTATCACGGCAAGAGCCACCTGGGCGGACGGCTGGAGAACTACGGCTTCGAGGTCGCCTTCGAGAACAGCCACGACCCCTCCACCGTCACCGAGGCCTGCCGCTTCTGGCGCAACGCCGACTGGATCGTCAACAAACGACCCTTCTTCCACGTCGTGTCGCTGCTGAACCCGCACGACATCTACTTCCTGCGGCCCGGCATGGAGATGGAGCCCACGCTGCCGCGCTGGCCCAACCAGGACGACGACCTGTCGGCCAAGCCCTGGCCGCAGGCCGTCCGCCGCCAGGAGGCCTGGTCCGACGCGCGGTGGGAATACTACCGGCGGTTCTACGCCTCCAAGGTCTCCAAGGTCGACGCCCAGATCGACGAACTGCTGGACGAACTGGTCTGCTCGGGCTTCGGCCCCAACACGTGGATCCTCTTCACCGCCGACCACGGCGACATGTGCGGGGAGCACGGGCTGTCATTCAAGGGGCCGTTCATGTACGAGGGCGTCACCCGCGTGCCGCTCATCATCGTGCCCCCGCGCCGCGCGTGGGGCGGGGCGGGCAACATCGACGGGGAGGCGGGCGGCTTCGAGCCCTTCCGCACCGACGCGCTGGTCAGCCACGTCGACCTGGTCCCCACGATCATGGATATCGCCGGCCTGCCGTCCGACCCGGCCCTGCCCGGCACGAGCCTCCTGCCGATCCTCCGCCGGGAGAAGACCGAGGTCCACGACCACGTCCTGGCCGAGTGGCACTGCATGGGCAGCCTGGTCACGCCCATCCGCATGGTGCGGACGAAACGCTACAAGTACAACCTCTACCTGGGCATCGGCGAAGAGCTCTACGACCTCGCGGCCGA
>JAAYZK010000255.1 GCA_012514895.1 Planctomycetota bacterium
CGTCAGACGAGAACGAGCGACCAGTCCATTTCATGGTGCTCCCTCTTCGCCCCCGGCCTCCAAACGGTTACCTTCCTTTTTTCCGCCTTGCAGGCAGCGCAGGAACACGCTAAGGTTAAATCTCAAAGATCGCTATTGGGCCCGCCTGGGCGTGGACGATTCGGAGAGGAGTCGTTCGATCCGTACGAATCACAACAGGAGAACATCGGACCATGAAATTGAACACCCGGCTCTTCCCGTTCGTCGCGCTGCTCGGCGCCGTGCTGTCGCTCCCGGCCCAGTCCGTTCGTGAAATCTCCTTCACTACCGCCTCGCCTGCGGCGAAGTCCCCGGTGCTGGACGGCAGGCTCGACGACGCCTGCTGGAAGGCGGCGGTCCCCAACACCGCCTATTTCGAGTACTGGAAGGGCGACCCCAAGCGCGTCGACATGCCGACCGAGTGCTCCGTGGTCTACGACGCGCAGGGTGTCTACGTCGGCGTCTGCAACTACGAGAGCGACAGCACCAAGATCAAGCGCAACATCCGCAAAAACCACGAGAGCCGCCTCTGGACGGACGACTGCGCCGAGATCTACCTCGATCCCAAGGCCTGCGGCACGGCGTACTACAAGTTCGTCGTCAACGCCCTGGGCAAGTACGACGATGCATGGCGCATGGACACTGCGAACTACTACTCCGGCTGGAACGGCGACGGCATCCAGGCCGCGGCCGACGTCTCCGCCGACCGCTGGACGCTCGAGCTTTTCGTCCCCTGGGCCAACTTCCAGCAACCGGCGGCGAAACCCGGCGACGTCTGGATGTTCAACCACTGCCGCTACGCCATGGGCCGCGGCAAATTGATCGTCTCCTCGCCCGGCGGATCCTACATGAGCCCCGAGAAGTTCGGCTTCCTTTACTTCTCCGACGGAAAGCAGCCCGACCGCCGGCGCATCGGCGAGATCGTCGCCGCCCGCCTCAAGGTGCCCTGGGGGCTTTCCCTCGGCGAGGAAATCATGTTCCACGACAGTGGCAGGATCACCTACGCCAAGATCGAGGACCGCAAGAACGACGAAATCCGCGCGTTCGCGGCCACGGTCGCCGAAGCCGAGGGCCTGCTGGCCGCCAACCCCCGCAGTGATCTCGTCCGCCGCCTCGCGGCCGCGACCAACGCCTTTCACGCGGCCGTCACCAACTACGACGGGACCTTCTCCGGCGTCAAGGGGCTCATCGCCGGCCAGCCGGCGGCGCAATCCGTGGTCTGGGAGCTGAAGGTCGATCAGATCCTGGCCGGCGCGCCCGCCAAGCCGGTCGCCCTTCCCCATGCCCGCCGCTGGGAGAAGCCGGCCGTCCACGACGGCTACAACGGCTGGTACGCGCACAACTTCTCCACCGGCTACGTCACCCCGCACCTCCGCTGGGCGGCCAACCCGGCCGACACCTTCCGCCTGCTCTACGTCGCCCCCGCGCACGGCTGGGTCCGCCACGGCATCGAATGGGTGCAGCGCTTCAACGTCGGCTGGGACATCTTCGTCGCCGCCAACGCCGGCGCCTTCGGCACCACCGGGCCCTACGCCGACAAGGTCAGCGGCTACAGCCCCGCCGAAAAGAACGAGCAGTTCATCGTCAAGCTGGGCGACAACCCCGACCTTTTCGTTTTCGAGCAGTTCCGTCCCGGCTCCCTGCGCGGGGACTTCCTCTACGAGATCCTCCGCCGCGTCCGCGACGAAGGGAAGGGTCTGGTCGTCCTGGGCGGCGGGCTGCCCAAAACCATCGCCGACAAGCTGGTGCCGGCCGGCGGGATCCGCGCCCTCGCCACGCAGATTCCCTTCAACACCCAGACCAACTACTACCCGCCCAAGGTTCCAAGCGGACCGTATCCCGAACCCGATGTGATCGTCAAGAGCTACACGCTGGGCAAAGGGCGCATCGTCGATGTCGTGCGGCACAGGAACCCCGGCTGGAGCCTGGAGTGGAAGCACGACTTCGAAAACCGCCAGGCGTTCCTGGGACGGATATTCTTCGACGCGGCCGGCATCGAACCGGGCGCGGGCTTCGTCTTCCCCGGGGCGGACGCTGACGGCGCGACCCGCCTCGGCGCCGGCGACACCGCCATCCCCGTGCAGGTCAACTTCAAGTGGAGTCCCCGCGCGCTGGCGCAGGGCCTGGCCGCGCTGAAGAAGGAAATCGATCTCTCGCACGCGCTGCACTACCGCCTGCGGAACACTGCCAACACCGTGCTGCACGAGGCCGACCATGCGCTCCAGCCCGGCTGCAACGACCTGCGGTTGGCGATCCCGCCGGCCCCGGGCGGCAAGCTGACGCTGGACCTCATCGCCCTGCGCGGCGGCCGCGAGGTGGCGGTCGGCTCGCACAAGATCGTCGTCGGCGAGCCGGCCGGACCCCTCGCCATTGCCATGCAGCAGAATGTCTACCTCGACCGCGCCCCCATGCGCCCGGCGATTTCCTGGGGCATCGGCCAGAGCGAACCCGTCGAACTGGTCATCGAACTGTTCGACCTGCCCTACCGACGGGTCTGGTACCGCCAAGTCGCAACCGTGGCGCCGCGCGCGCGCAATTGGAGCGGTGAAATCAAGGACTACCCGATGCCGACGCTCGCCGGCGTGCTGCGCGCCCGCCTCGTCAACACGAACGGTGTCCAACTGGCCGAAGCCTCCAGAATCCTCCGCTTCCCGCACCATCAGTTCCCCATCTACGCCGGGATCAGCTGGAACAACATCAATGTCGCCGGCATTCCCGAGCTGTTCGCACCGCAGGTCGTCGAGAACGGCGTGTGGGACGCCAATCTCGGAGGTTGGGACGGCGAGAGCGGGCTTTTCAACGCCTGGACCGTTCCCTACATCACCCGCGTCGCGGTCGGCAACACCCCGAGCAACGGGGTCGGTATCGGCATGATCCGGGCTTCGAAGGAGATCACCGCGAAACTCGCCGCGCTCGGCCCCCGCGAGCACCTCTACAGCCCCGAAACCCAAGCGCTCTACGACGAGCAGGTGGGGCAGAACGCCCGGGATGCCGCCCGCTTCGGCGTGTGCGCCTACAACCTCGGCGACGAATGCGGCTACTCCACCGAGGCCGGCTTCTCCCCGGCCGACAACGCCACCTACTACCCCGCCTTCCTCAAGGAGAAGTATGGCCGCATCGAGGTCTACAATGCCGCCGGCGGCACCCGCTACGCCCGGTTCGAGGATGTCCCCCGCATGACCCCAGCCGCCGCCAAGGAGGCAGACAATCCCCAGGCGTGGTACGACCAGATCCAGTACGCGGAGAAGCTCTACGCCGACGCCTTCAAAATTCTCTCCCGCATCATCAAGAAGCACGACCCCTCGGCCCGCGTCGGCGCCGAGGGCTCCAACGCCGGCGACCTGGAGCTGACTGTCGACGGCCTTGAGTTCTGGGGCCCCTACCGCAACGTCGTCATGGACGAACTGCTCCGCAACATCGCCCCCAACCACCTCCGCGGCACCTGGTGGGGCGGCTATTCCTCCAATCCCCGCGACGGCTTCCCGCAGAACTGGGAATACCTGCTCACGGGCACCATCAACTGCGATGAGTGGTTCACCATCCTGCCCGGCGACGCCCACAGCGCCCATGCCGACGACTTC
>JAAYZK010000256.1 GCA_012514895.1 Planctomycetota bacterium
CAACCTCCACTACAACTCCTCCCCTTCACAGAACCTGGTCGGAGGACAACCCTGCGTGCTCTACCTCAACTGGGTCAGGCGACAGAATCTGGCCCAGACGCAGGCGGACGGCTTCAACCTCCACAGCCTCTACTCCCCGATCCCCCTGGATGCCTCCTGGCGGCCCGCGGCCCCCGGCGACCCGGGCGTCGACGCCGGAGCCGACCTGGCGGCCTTCCTCACCACCGACCGCGACGCCGTCAGCCGTCCGCAGGGCGCCGGCTGGGATATCGGACCCTATGAACTGACCGCCGACCTCCCCGGCGACGCCGACGGCGACGGGGACGTCGACCTGGACGACTTCGTCATCCTCAAAAACGCCTTCGGCGGCATCATCGAGCCTGATCTCCGGGCCGACTTCGACGGCGACGGGGACATCGATCTGGATGACTTCGTCATCCTCAAGACCAACTTCGGCCGGTAGCGCAACGATCGCACGCCTCCTTGGGGCCGCGCCTGTCGGTTGCCGGGCGCGGCCTCACTCTTGCATCCGGGGCCTCCAGCCGGTACTGATGATCTCATGGCGACGCTCAGGGACATCGCGGCGCGGCTGGGGGTCTCCGAGTCCCTCGTCAGCAAAGTTCTCCGCGGGCGGATGGGGACGACCAAGGCCAGGCCCGAACTCATCGAGGCGATCCGACGCACCGCCGAGGAGTTGGGCTATGCCCCCAACCCCGCCGCCCAAGCCCTGGTGCGCGGCCGCCAGGACGTCATCGGCGTGTTCCTGCGGATGGTCGGCCAGGGCGGCACCGCGCAGAACGAGGCGCTGGCCAAGGGCATCCTCGCCCAGGCGCGCCGACATAACCAGCGGCTGCTGATCAATTTCTGCTCCGACGACGAGGAAATGCAGATGCTGTGCTCGCTGGTGGGGCGCAACATCCTCGACGGTCTGATCGTCGGGGGGTTTGTCAGGGAGGAGATCTTCCGCGAACTGCTGCGGCTGAGGGCCGAGGGCACGCCCATCGTGACCGCCATGACCGGCGCCGCTCCGCTCAGCCCGGAGCTGCCCAACGTCGGCATCGACCAGCGGCAGGTGGGGCGCCTGGCGGCGGCGCACCTGGTGGAGCGGGGCTGCCGTCGGATCGGGTTGCTCTGTTCCATGGACGAACGGACCGGGGGGTGCCGCGACGTCCTTGGCGCCGCAGGCCTGCCCGTGTGCGACGAACTGCTCTGGCCGGCGAGGTACAATCTCACCCACCGCGCCGGCGCCGAGGCGGTCGAGCACTGGCTGGATGGGGGCCTGGCCTTCGACGGGTTGGTCGCCCAATCCGACGAGCAGGCCGTCGGCGCGATGAACGCGCTGGTGAACCGCGGCCTGCGCGTCCCGGACGACGTTCGCGTGGTGGGCATCGACGATGCGCCCTACTGCGACTTCGCCATCGTGCCGCTCACCTCGGTCTCGCACAACCTCGAGGCCGTCGGCCGCCAGGCCGTCGACATGCTCATGGCCGCCATCGAGCGGCCGTCCGAGCCGCTGAAGTCCATCTGCGTCGAGCCGATGCTCCACGTGCGGGCGTCGTCCTGACCCTCCCGAAGTCGCGCACGCAAGCGGGAGCCGCATCCGCGCCGGACCGGCTCCCGCATGCCAGGAGGAGGAGGCTGTCTAAACGGGCGCCCCGGCTCGCCGTCGTCTGGCCGCGACGAGCAGGCCCAGACCCAGCAGGGCCGCCGTGGCCGGTTCGGGCACGAGGTAGACCGCCTGGAGCGTGTCGCCCGCGCCGTTGACCTGCAGCGCCCACGCTGCGGCATCGCCGGTGGCCAGGCAGACCAGTTGGGGATCGATGCCGGCCGACCGGATCAGGTCGAACGTTGTGCCTTCGGCGGGCGTGACGCCGTCCAGTGCCAGGTCGATCTGGCCGCCCAGCAGGCTGACGGCGTTGCTGGTCACGTCGATCGTCGAGACGCCGCCGGCGCCGATGGTGAAGCCCAGCGTCGAGCCGGCGTAGAGCGTCAGCGAGCCGGCGACCGTGACGGTCGGGGCGGCGCCGATCACCTCGAACCGCGCGGTGCCCGTGCCGGGGTTGGCGCCGACCCGCAGGGCGCCGCTGAACGTCGCCTCGCCGCCGGAGATGGCGAAGCGTCCGGTGCCGTTCTGGGGGGTGTACCAGCCGGCCATGTAGACGTTGGAGGCAAAGGTCGACCTGCCGCCGGACTGCAGGATCGTCGCCGTGTCGGCCTTGCCCTGGCCGAAGCTGAACACGCAGTCGCCCAGGAAGTTCGCCTCGCCGCCGAGGATCTTCACGGTGCCCGTGCCGCCGTCGCGGGCGATAGGCACGCGGCTGGCGACGTTCAGCACGCCGTCCTCGTCCACCGTCACCGTTCCGGCGCCGGTCGCGTACCGCGAGACGTACGACGAACTGCTCATGTCCAGCCTGCCGAGCACCACGATCTCGCCGGTGCGGCTGACGCCGACGCTCTGGTTGCCCGTCACCGAACCGGACGGAGTGATCAGCCAGCGCTCCCCGTCGGGGATCGTGTAGTTCGCGCTGACGGCCTCATCGATCACGCGGTCGAAATCGACTGGATCATAGGCCCCCGACGTCCCGGCCGCGACGACGGCCACCACGGCGACTGCAGAAAGAAGTTGAGGCATTCCGCGCATGAGTCCAACCCTCCTACGATGACTATGAGGCTCTGGGATATGTCCCACAGCAAACCCCCCGCGCTGCGTCGCGCGGGTACGGGACACAGCGTAGCACCCAAAGTGAAAACCGTCAAGACCAAAACAACATAACTACTGGAACTAAAATCAGTTACAGTCGTAACCCATTTGATCAAGCGTTGGATGGAGCAGGATGTGTTTTTTCCCGGGCGCCCCGCGTCGCCGGCCTTCGCCGGGCGACGCGGGTTCGGGGGACATTATACCGAACTTCGACCTAACTTTAGCTCTGCTTGGGCGGGCCGGGTTTCTTGGGCAGCAGGTCGCGACCAAGCAGGCCACCCAGACGCTCCAGGAACGGCCGGTCGCCCAATGGGCGACCCGTGTTCTCCAACCTCCGCATCCGTACGGCAAATCCTTCCTCATCAGGCTCTTGAAGATACTCTGCCCACGAACAGATCCAGCCGGCGATTCGTTCGCCGAGCCAGTCACCTTCGGCCACCGCGTCGCCGCGTCCCTCGCAGTGGGCGGCGGCGCTCGACCATGCCCAGGCCGGCGCCTCGTCGACCAGATGGGCCTTGACGGGGTTGCGCTCGATGTACCGG
>JAAYZK010000257.1 GCA_012514895.1 Planctomycetota bacterium
CGTTTGGCTGTTTGCCGTCTTTCCTGTCGTTTTGGACTTGTTTCGGATTTCGTGCTTCGGATTTCGAGCTTGCGGGTCGCGCCGCACGGCTCGATGCGCAGGAGCCATCGGCAAACGCCCTGGGCTTCCGTCCGTCTGTGACGCAGCTTCTGACGACCCGCTTAGCGGCGGCGACGGATCAGTGCGGCGGCGCCCAGGGCCAGCAGACCCAGCGTGGCCGGCTCGGGGATCGCGTCGAAGGTTATCTCGGCAAAGGAGACGGCGAACTTGCCGTCCGAGGCGGTGGTCAGTGTGGCGTACTTGGGGCTCCAGTTGTTGTAGAAGGCCTCCAGGCCGTCGATGCGGACGTACTGGGCCTCGGCGCCGCCGAGGTTGAAGGTCGTCACGGCACCGTCGGTGATGGTGATCGGGAAGTCCGCGACGTGCGTGAAGTTCACGTTGTCGGTGCTGACCGATACGCCGGCGATGGACAGCTTGCGGTAATTGCCCGAGTCCATCGTGATGCTCACGTCGCCGATCTCGTACGCCTGGTCGAACGCGTAGACGATCCACGCCGGCGCCGCCAGGCCGGAGTACCAGAACGTCGCCGTGTCGCCGTCGATGCTCTTGGGGGCGTCCCACGTTGTGCTCAGACGGCCGGAAAAGGAGTCCACCGACACCGTCGTGATGGGAGCCGCGACAGCGGCCGAGGCCAGCGCGACCAGGGCCAGGACGGCACAGAGCGTCTTCATCGATCCATCCTCCTCAGAACAGGATTCACTAACAGACCCGCGGAATCGAGGGCGCCGGCCGACAACGCGTCCCTGCCGGCCTTCCATCCCTCGCTGTCGAGGAGCATCCTGGGAGAGTGAGGCTCACGATGCTCCGTAACTGCCCACGATTGTATCCTGGAAGGGCTTTGTGTCAAGCGTTTAATGCGCATCCGGCCTGCCGCTACGGCCCCGGCTCCCAGTGGACGCGGGCCCAGCCCAGCAGCGTGCCGGTGGCGTAGGCGATGTCGACCAGGGCGATCTGGTAGTCGGTGACGGCGCGGATCTCGGCCGACCGGGCCGCCGCCAGGCGGGCCTGGGCGTCCAGGACGTCGGTGCTGGTTCGCAGGCCCAGGTCGAACTGCCGCTGCTCGGCGGCGACGACCCGCTCGGCCAGGGCAACCTGCTCGCCCGCCGCCAGCACCCGCTGCCACGCCGCCAGAAGGGCGTCGGTCGCGTCGTGGACCTCCTGGCGGATCTGGTCGGCCTGCCGGCGGCGGGTGGCCAGCCGTCCCAGGCGCTCCAGCACCGCCCGGCGAAGACGGCTCTGGGCGGCCTGGTTGCCCAGCGGCACCTCCAGCACCAGCCCTGCGCGGTGGCTCTGGAAGTCGCCGCGGCCGATCATGTCGAAGGCGTCGCCCAGGCGGTCGCCCAGGCCGTTGAGGTTGTACTGGTAGTCCAGCGCCAGCACCGGCAGGGCCGCGTTGCGCGCCAGGTCGATCGTGCTGGCGTCCTGGGCGATGCGAATCTCCAGTTCGAGCATCTCCATCCGGCGCTCCAGCGCCACCTCGGTCAGGCGGGAGGGCTGGGGATCGACCGGCATGACGACCGGGTCGGTCACGGGCACGACCGCCGTTGGGCCGGTCAGCTCCAGGTCGGGCCGGTTCAGCAGCCGCTTGAGATCCCGCTGGCGCAGGCGCACGAGGTTCTCGGCCACGATGACGGCCTCGACACGCTCGGCCGCGCCCGCCTGGGCGCGGAGGATCTCGATTTCGGCGGCCATGCCGACCTCGACCTGGCGGCGAGCCCGCTGAAGCTGCGCCTCGGCCAGCTCCAGCTCCCGGCGGCGCACGTCCAGTTCCCGCCGCGCCGCGAAGAGCCGCCAGTACACGCGGTCGACCTCCGCCAGGACGCGGATCACCTCCAGGCGGGTGCGGGCCAGGCTGACCTGCCAGTCGCCGCGGGCGATGCGGATGGGGTAGGCGTTGGTCCACAGCCCCGCCCCGCGGAGCAGCGGCTGGGTGATGCCGAAGGCGACGTCGGCCTGGTACGCCGGGTCGATATCGCTGCGCCCGGTCGGCACCGACAGCGTGGCCTGCCCGCCGGTGCGGAGGGGGACGCTGATGCCGGCCTCGGCGGTGATGGCCTCCTCCCTGGAGGTGGTCGGGTCGGTCACCGTCGGGGCCTCCGTGGAGACGTAGGCCGCCTGGCCGAACAGGATCGACTCGAACAGCGCCTCGGCCTCGGTGACCTGCGCGGCGGCGATCGCCGGCGCCAGCAGGGCGACCTCGAGCTGCAGGTTGTTGGCCAGCGCGTCGGCCCGGGCCTGCTGGAGCGTCAGCTCCAGCGCCGCCGCCGGCGGCGCGGGCGCCGGCGGCGCATCGGGGGCGGCCAGGGCCTCGGCCGTCACAGGCTCGATCGTCTGCAGCCGCGCCGGATCGACATCCACGTCCAGCCGGTCCATCGGCCAGGGCCGGCCGCAACCGGCGGCCAGGGCGAGCACGATGAAAGCGATGGCGCGTCTACTCATGGCGCAGTGCCTCGATCGGATCCAGTCGGGCGGCCTTCAGGGCCGGGAAGAAACCGAACATCAGCCCCACGCAGGCCGAGAAACCGAACGACAGGGCGATCGCCCAGGACGGGATGTACGCCCGCTCCAACTGCAGCGCCGGCACCGCCGCCAGCGCCGCCGTCAGTCCCCACGCCGCCAGCAGCCCCAGCAGCCCGCCCAGCAGGCACAGCACCACTGCCTCGACGAGAAACTGCAGCAGGATCGCCATCGGGCGGGCCCCCACCGCCTTGCGCAGGCCGATCTCCCGCGTCCGCTCCGAGACCGACACCAGCATGATGTTCATGATGCCCACCCCGCCGACCAGCAGCGAGACGCACACCACGCCGGAGGCCACGGCGGTGATGACGGCGGCCATCTTGTTGAACTGCTCGATGTACTTCTCGATGACCTCGATGCGGAAGGTGTCCGGCTCGCCGGGGGCCAGGCCGCGCTGCTGGCGGAGATAGAACCGCAGCTCCGCCTGGGCCTCCTGGGAGACCTGCGGCGAACGGCTGGACGCGATGACGTAGGGCCAGCCCTGGTACATCGACCACAGCAGCGTGAACGGCACGATCAGCTCGCTGCGGGAGCTGTTGCCGCCGCCGAAGATGGCCAGTTCCTTGGCCGGCTCGACCACCCCCACCACGTGCAGCCGACGGGCGCCCATCTGAACCACCTGGCCGACGCAGTCGCGGGACAGGCGGAGCTTGTCCCGCAGTTCGGGCGTCAGCAGGCACACCGGGCGGCGCTCGGCCAGATCGATCATCGAGAAAGGGCGCCCCAGTTCGATGGAGCGGTCTTCAATGGCGTGCCAGGCCGGCTCGATGCCCAGCACGGGCACGCTCTCGACGCTCTGCCCGCCGGCACGGATCACGGCGTTGTCGTGAAGCATCCGCGTGAAACGCCCCACCGACGGGCAGCGCCGCTCCAGGTCGTCGAACAGGTCCGGCTCGAAGCGGATCACCCGCCAGGAGGCGTGGCGATGGGGCCCCTGGTCGGGCCGCCGCGAGGCGATGTAGATCTTGTTGACCCCGATCGACTCGAACTCGGCCAGCACGTTGGCCCGCAGCCCGCTGAGGGCCGCGATGATCGCCGCGACCGACGCCACGCCGATGACGATGCCGGTGGTGGTGAGCACCGAGCGGACCTTGTTCGCCCAGATCTGGCGCATCGCCATCACGGCGCATCGCACCAGCAGCCGCCCCAGCAGCCAGGGCCAACCCAGGATGCTCATGGCCGCCCCTCCCCCGCCACGTCGCGCCCGACGGGCAGATCCGACGCGATCCGCCCGTCGTGCAGCCGGACGACACGGCGGGTGTGGCGGGCGACGTCGTTCTCGTGCGTGACCAGGATGATCGTCTGCCCGTCGCGGTGAAGCTGGTCGAACAGGGCGAGAATGTCCTCGCTGGTGCGGCTGTCGAGGTTGCCGGTGGGCTCGTCGGCCAGCAGCAGGCTCGGCTCGGTCACCAGGGCCCGGGCGATGGCCACCCGCTGCTTCTGCCCGCCGGAGAGCTGGTTGGGTCGGTGCCGCATGCGGTCGCCCAGGCCGACCCGCTCGAGCACGCCGCGGGCGCGGCGGCGTTGGCCCCAGCCGGCCTGCGGCGCGTACAGCAGCGGCAGACAGACGTTCTCCAGGGCCGAGAGGCGCGGCAGCAGCTCGAACGACTGGAAGACGAACCCGATCCGCCGGTTCCGCACCCGCGCCAGCGCCGCCCCCCCCATCCGCGCCACCGACCGACCGCCGAAGCGGTAGTCGCCCGACGTGGGCCGGTCCAGACAGCCCAGGATGTTCATCAGCGTGCTCTTGCCCGAGCCCGACGGGCCCATGACGGCGACGTACTCGTTGGGCGCCACCGACAGGCTCACCCCGTCCAGGGCGTGGACGGATTCGCTGCCGACGCGGTAGGTCTTGCGGACCTCGTCCAGTTGGATCAGCGGTTCGGTCATGGTGCGGGGGCCGAGGCGCTCTGCGAGGCCGGCGGGGCGTTCTCGTCGGCGAGGCGCTGGTCGTGGCGCAGGGTTTCGAGCACCTTGTACGGGCCGACCACCACGCGGTCCCCGCCGTCCAGCCCCGCCTCGATGACGGTCCGCGTGAGGCTGCTGGGCCCGACGTCGACGGGCACGACGACCGCCTTGCCCTCGGCGAAGCGGTAGACCACCGAGGTGTACACCTTCTCGGGATCGACCCGCGGGTTGTCGCGGCGGACGTCGGGGGGCAGCTCGTCGGTCCGCCGCGCCAGCACCGCCTGGCTGGGCACCGTCAGGACGCCTTCGTGGCGACGGGTGAGGATCTCGGCCTCGCCCGTCAGGCCGCAGTAGATCCGCCGCTCGGACGCGTCCAGCAGGATCTTCACCGGGTAGTGCCGCGTGCCGTCGCGGCTGTATTCCTCGGCCAGGGCGATCGACTCGACCGAACCGGCGAAGGTCTCGTCCCCGTAGGCCTGCAGGCGGACCTGCGCCTCCTGGCCGGCGGCGACGGCGCCGATGTCGGCCTCGTCCACCTCCGCCACCAGCAGCATCCGCGACAGGTCGGCCACCTCCATGATGACCGTGCCGGGATTGTTCATCGTCCCGGTCACCACCAGCTCGCCCTCCTTGGCGTTCAGCCGCGTCACCACCCCGGCGATCGGCGAGGCGATCGTCGTGTAGCTCAGGGCGTCGCGGGCGCGGGCGATGTCGGCTTCGGCGGCGCGGAGGTTGTGCTGGAGCACCGCGCGGCGAAGTTCGGCGGCCCGCAGCGTGTGCTCGGCGGCGCGGAGCTGGGCGTCCAGCTCGTCCGTCCGCCGCTGGGCCTGCTCGACCAGCGACTGGCTCGTGTCGCCGGAGGTGCGCAGGTTCCGCTGACGCTCCAGGTCGCGACGGGCCTCCTCCAGCGCCGCACGCACGCCCTCGATCTGCGCCTGCTGCACGGCGATCTCGGCGGCCTGCACGGCGATCTGGGCCTCCTGGGCCGCCCGGTGGGCATCCGCCGACGCCAGCGCCGCCTCCAGGTCGGCGGCGTCCAGGCGGACCAGCACGTCGCCGGCCGCGACGCGGTCGCCCTCCTGGAACGGCAACTGGGCCACGCGAGCCGAGACCCGCGCGCTGATCGACACGTGGGTCTGCGGCTCGATCGTCCCGGGGGCGTTGACCCGCTCGACGAGTTGCTCGCCGGCCACATCGTGCAGGAGGACCGTCGTTGCCGCCCCCTCCCCGCCGGCGCCCCGGGAACGGGAGATCACCATCCCCGCCCCCGCCAGCACGCCGGCCAGCACCCCCAGCACGATGACAGCGGTGATGAGTTTCCGCACCGGTCTCTCCCTGCATCCACGCGCGGCCGCCGCCGGCCAGACCGGCTCGGGCGACCGGGACTCCAGCCTACAGGGCCGCCGCCGCCGCGTCAATGCCCCCCGCCGATGACGACCGCCTGACCGCCGGCGCCAGGGAATTCTGAAGGACGGCCGGCCAAGATCGGAGGCTGGCAATTCGCAAGCGTCCACGAAGTGGGAACGGCCCCTTTTGCCTGATACGCCCCTGCGCGAGGGGTATGCCGTGCGGCGGGGGTCTGAGGCGCCCGAAGGCCTCCAAAACCCCCCAGCTTAATGCACGAAACCCCACTAACCAGCACCATTCCGACTCTCGACGCCTCCGGGACGGCCTCCGGACATTACCCAGATTGCCACACTCCGAATACTGGGAATACTCGGAATAATTGGAATAGTGTTATGTCCCCACTCTTTGGAGGCGCGGCCGGGAGATTCTCCCTTTCATTTCCCTTCACTTTGTTCCACACGAGTTTCACTCCGTTGAACTCGCGGGGTTCCGTTGAACGCGGCGCGCCCATGGTGGGACTTCTGTTTCACTCGGTCAGATCGCCCCCCGGCTCGCCTGGAACCACTGGACGGCAAAGACCGTGAGCTTCTGGGCCGAGGGGACGTCGAGCTTCTTCTTGATGTGCTCGCGATGGGCGTCGACGGTGCCGGTGGAGATGTGCAGGCGGTCGGCGATCTGCTGGGTGCCGAGCCCCTGGCCGAGCAGTTCGAAGACCTCGAACTCCCGGTCGGTCAGTTTCTGGACGGGCGAGCCGCCCGTGCCGCTGAGGAGCCCCGACAACATCCGGCCGGCCTGGGCGGGGTTCACGTACATCCGCCCGGCCAGGACCTCGCGGACGGCGTGGACGATCACCCGGCCGTCCTCGCTCTTGGCGACGTAGCCCTTCGCCCCGGCACGCAGGGCCCGCTCTGCATAGAACTCCTCGTCGTGCATCGACAGCACCAGCACCGGCAGATCGGGCCTGTGGGTCTTCAGCCGGCGCACCAGGTCCAGGCCGCTGCCGTCCTGGAGGATCAGATCCACGATCACCAGATCCGGGCCCGTCGCATCGAGGGCCTTGATCGCCCCCGAGACGTTCTCGGCCTCGGCACAGACCGAAAGGTTCGCCTCCTCCTGCAGGAGCGCCGCGATGCCGCGACGGGTCAGGGGGTGGTCCTCGACGATGAGAATTCTCTTCAGGTCGGCGGCCGTTGACATGGCGGGTCTCCTGTATGAGTGGTACCAAAGTATACCAACTTCACCCCGGCAATGCTTCCAGGGGAATTCCCCTAGATCCTGCCTATGGATCCCGACGCCCTGCCGGCGATCAGCCTGGGCTTTCGACCTTGTCCTCCGGTTCACGGCAGGACCGGATGGCGGCCAGGAGCAGGTCGGACGGGCCGCTCTTGGTCAGGAAGTCGGACGCCCCGGCTTCCTTCATTCTGGCGGCGATGTCGTTCTCCTCGAACATCGACAGGCCGATCACGCAGATCTCCGGGTGCTCGGCGTGGATGACCCGCGTGGCCTCGATGCCGTCCATCCCAGGCATGGAGACGTCCATCAGCACGACATCCAGTTGAAGCTGGCGGACCAGGTCGACGGCCATCCTGCCGTCGGACGCCTCGGCCACGATCTCCATGTCGTCTTCCTCGCGGACCATCATCGCCAGCCCCTCGCGCATCACGGCGTGGTCGTCCACCAGCATGATGCGGGTGACCGCGCCGGCCGTGCCGGCCCGGCGCGCGGCCGCGGAGGCGGTCGCTTTGGCGACGGCGGCCGGGCTCTGCTCATCCTCGACGTCCGGCAGGGATTCCGGCACCCGCATCGTGAAGCGGCTGCCGCGCCCGGGGGCGCTGTCGATGTCGAGCCCCCCGCCCAGCAGCGTCAGGCGCTCCCGAACGCTGAACAGGCCGAAGCCGCCCTGGGTACCATCCTGCGGCACCGCCGCGGCCGCGTCGAAGCCCACGCCTTCGTCCGATACCGTCAACTCGATCTGGCCGTCCACGCGCCGCAGGCAGAGCTGCGCCTTGTCGACCTTGGCGTGCTTGACGGTGTTGAACAGCAGTTCCCGCGCCGACTGGAACAGCAGGACCTTCACCCCCTCGACCTGGGGTTCGGCGTTCTCGTCGGCCTGCAGCCGCACATCCAGGTTGTGCTTCCTGCGCATCCACTCGGCCAGCCATGCCAGGGCGGGGGCCAGGCCGCCCTGGTGCAGGATCGGCGGGCTCAGTTCGCCTGTCAGCGTGCGCGAGCACTCGATCGACTCATCCAGAAGCTCCAGCACTTCCCCGGCGTCGTGGCGGACCTGGCCTTCGGCTTTGCGCGTCAGGATGCCCAGGCGGAACTTGGCCCCGGCCAGCAACTGCTGGAGATTGTCGTGGAGGACCTCGGCCAGGCGGCGGCGTTCGCGCTGCTCGGCGAGGGTCAACTGCGTGGCCATCGTCTGCAACTGCTCGCCCCGCTGGCGAAGAACGGCCTCGGCCTGCTCGCGACGGACGACCTCCGACTGGAGCACATCGACCGTCCGCAGTAGATCCTCGGTGCGCTCGTGCACGCGATCCTCCAGCTCGTCCTTGGCCTTCTGCAGGGCCTGCTCGGCCCGCTTGCGGTCCGTGATGTCGCGGACAACCGCCACGGCGCCGATGATTCGCCCGCCGGCGCCGCGGATCGGAGCGGCGGATACCTCTCTCCAACGCGGCTGGCCGGTGGCGAGGTTGCGGACGATCTCCCCCTCGCTCCGGATGACCTCGCCGCGCAGGGCGCGAGGCAGGACGGCGTCGGCCTTGGGCTGGGCAGTGCCATCGAGGCGGCGGATCTGCAACTGATCCAGGGCGGCATCGACATCCGCCCAACGGTCTGGGCTGACGCCCAGGTTCTCCCCCACCGAATCGCTCAGCGACACGATCCGCCCCTGCGTGTCCACGATCCATATCTCGTCGGCCGTGCTGCGGAGCGTGGCCTTGAGCCGCGATTCGCTTTCCCGCAGCGCCCTCTCGCTCTCGCGCAGGGCTTCCCGCTGGCTGCGAAGCTGCTGGATCAGCTCGGTGGAGTTCTCCAGTTCCGTCAGATCGCTGACGACGATGCAGAGGCTCCTGGCCCCGGGCTGCTCCAGCAGGTTGGCGGCCACATGCACCGGCACCCAATCGCCGGATGAGTTGCGCAACACCAGGCGCTGTCTGACCGGCTGGGTCTGGGTATCCGCCAGCAGTGCCTCCGTCGCCGCCAGATGATCCGGCGCGACGAAGTCCCGCAGCGGACGGCCCACGATCTGCTCGGCCGGCGTGCCGATCAACTGGCCGAATTGGACGTTGCAGAACAGGATCGTTCCATCGACCGTCGTGGTGCAGGCCGCCTCGGCCATCGTCTCGACGATCAGGCGGTAGACCGCGTCGCTGCCGGCCAGCGAGAAGACCTGCTCGCCCCCCTCGCCGGCGACGATCAGCGCGTCGACGTCGCCGGACTGGATGGCCCGCAGAGCATCCTGGGATTCTTCCAGTTGGACGTGGAGTTCGTCGTTCTGGTACTGCAGCGCGCCACAGCGGCGCTGCAGCGCCTCGTTTTCGAGCCGAAGCTGCTCCAACTGCTGCCCGGCGTTCAAGGCGGCGTCTTCGATCGGCATGTCTTTCCCCGAGTCACTTCTTCTTCGGTTTGAGGTCCAGGCCCACGAGGATTCTGTCCTTGTCCGCGAGGTTCCCGATGTACTGCCTCAAGGGGGCGGCAGCTTCTTGATCAGTGTCGGGACAGCAATGATCTGCTCGTCCTTGGCCAGCGACGGCTGCTGATAGATGTCGATGATCTCCAGATCGTAGCACCCTTCGAGGTGTTTCTCGCAGATCTCGGTGATCGTCCGGATCGCGGCCTCCGACCGGGGGTTGATCCCGGCGACGTACAGCCGCAGCACGTACCGGCCCTCGCTGGACCCGGCCCGGGCGGCCTGGCGGAGGCTGTCCGCCGCCGCCCCCTGGGATGCTTCTACCGGCTTGCGCTTTGCCATGGCAGACATCTCTCGACTGAACCGTCGACCTGCCGCCTCCCGAGGCGGCGCGGGCGATCATCCCTCTGCAGCCCGGCGCGGGCGCAGATCCAATCCCACCAGCACGCGCTCCGTATCCGACAGGTCGCCGATGATCTTGCGGACGGGCTCGGGCAGCTTCCGCACCAGCGTCGGCACCGCCAGGATCTGGTCGCCCTTGGCCAGCTTGGGATCCTTCAGAAGGTCTATCACTTCGATACGATACTTGCCCTTGAGGTGTTCTTCGCAGATGCGTTCGAGATTCTCGAACGCCGCCGCCGCCCGGGGCGTCTGGCCGGCAACGTACAACCGAAGCTCATAGAAGTCGTTGTCGCTCTCCGCCTTCTTGCGGTCTGCCTGGTCCGTTCCGGAGGTGGACATGTCAAATCCTTTGTCAGTCCTTGTTACTGATGCTGGTCGGCTCTCCGGGCTTCGGACAGCGCCTTACGCTGACGGGCCCGACTGGCCTGCTGCTCGCCGGCGGCCGCACTGGCGGCCTGGAGTTCTACGGCGATCGTCTTGAGGCGTTCGGCCATGGCCTCGGCCTCCAATTGCAGCCGCGCCTGCTCCTGCTCCAGTTCGCGCTGCCGTTGCCGGGCGACCCGGCGTTCGACCTCGAGCGCTTCGGCGTCCTGGGTTTCCTGGAGGGTGCGTGCGGTGCCGGTGAGCACTTCGCCGGGCCCGGCGTAGACGTCCACCAGCCTGATCCCCTCGCCGGTGAGGTGGAACTCCCGCATCTGGTTGGAGTGGGGCATGCCGCGGCTCTTGAGGACGTAGATGATCCGGTTGCGCTCGCCGGTCGATTCGACCACCTTCACCAGGATCCAGGTGTCCATCAGACTCGACACGCCCGCCTCGGTCTGCTCGAGGGCGTGCTCGCCGCTGGTGAGACTGGTGAACAGGCTGGTGACGCCCTCATTCTTGAGGAAGTCGATCAGGCGGGTGAGCATCAGCTTGGACTCGGCGTCCGAGGCGACGCTGGTGAGATTGGTGATCGGGTCGACGGCGATGGCGTCGGGCTTGATCCGGCCGATGAGCCTGTGGATCGTCGCCAGGTGAAGTTCCAGGCCGTACAGCGTGGGGCGGACGGTGTGGAACACCAGGTTGCCCTTCTTGCGCCACAGCTCCAGATCGATGCCGATCGACCGCATGTTGCGGATGATCTGTTCGGGCGATTCCTCGAACGACAGGTACATGAACCGCCCGCCGTTGCGGCAGACACTGTCGGCGAAGGAGGCGGCCAGGGAGCTCTTGCCCGTGCCGGCGGTGCCGGAGATGAGGATGGTGCTGCCCCTGTAGTAGCCCTCGCCGCCGAGCATGGCGTCCAGGCGTTCCACGCCGGTGGAGATGCGCTGCTCGCTGACGGGGTAGGTCAGCCCCAGCGAGGTGATCGGCAGGACCGACAGGCCGTCCTCGTCGATGAGCGTGGGGTACTCGTTGGTCCCGTGCTTGGAGCCGCGGTACTTGATGACCCGCATGCGTCGTGTGGCGACCTCGTCCTTCACCCGGTGGTCGAGGGAGATGACGCAGTCGCTGACGTATTCCTCGACGCCGTAGCGGGTGAGCGTCTGGTCGCCCTTCTCGCCGGTGATGACGACGGTGACGCCGCGTTCCTTCAGCCAGCGGAACAGCCGTCGCAGCTCGGCCCGGAGGATGGCTTCGTTGGGCAGTCCCCCGAACAGGGCCTCGATGGTATCGAGGGCGACCCGCTTGGCCCCGACCTCGTCGATGGCGGCCGCGAGGCGAACGAAGAGCCCTTCAAGGGTGTATTCGCCGGTCTCCTCGATCTCGCTGCGCTCGACGTGGACGTAGTCGATCGCCAGCTTGTTGCGTTCGATCAGGTCGGGCAGGTCGAAGCCCAGGGAGGCGGTGTTCTCGGCGAGTTCCTCGGCGGTTTCCTCGAAGCTTATATAGACGCCGGGCTCGTCGTACTCGGTGATGCCCCGGACGATGAACTCCATCGCCAGCAACGTCTTACCGCTGCCGGCCCCGCCGCACACCAGCGTCGGTCGCCCGCGGGGCAAGCCGCCCTCGGTGACTTCATCCAGCCCCGCAATGCCAGTGGGGCATTTCTCCAGCGGTGCAACGTCCCGCGAAGCGCGTCCCTTCGTCATTGCACACCTTTCCGTCTCTAGCAGAGTCGGACCCGACCCGATGACCCGAAACTGTCCCTTGAGATGCCGCCCGACACTGTCGAGCGGAGACGAGAATTCTATAGCTCCGCAAAGCCAGGGGCCAGACGAAAACAACGACTTCACAACCGCGTGTAAGCGAGGCGGGAACCCGGCACCTGCTGCCGGCCGTGCCCGGTCCGCCGTCGGGGGCTGAAGCCTCGCAGGAACCTAGGCTGAGGATTTTCAGGGAGTTCTGGAGTGCCAGGCCGTCGAGGGGGAGGGGGGTCGTGACCGCTCCCCTCGAGCAGGACTGCGCATGACCGGCGCTACGGCTGTCCCGGTTCCGGGGCGGGGGCGGCGCGGTGGAAGGCCATGCGGCGTCGCCGGAGGGCGACCGTTCCCAGGCCGAGCAGACCGAGGCTCACGGCGGCGGGGAGAGGAACCACGACGGCGTTCTCGCCCAGGTAGATGCCGCCGGCGGCCCGGATCGAGCCGACGTGGCAGTAGTCCCTGCCGATGTAGATCGAGCCGTCGTATCCCAGGCCCGACGTGGCATGGATGTCGCCGAACCAGAAGCCGCGGTCGCCGACGGCCCAGTCGCCGTGCGTCTCGGCGTACACCCGCCTGCCCGGTTGATAGCCGGTGACCGTCACGTGCAGATCGTCGCCCCAGATGGCGAAGGAGTCCGCATAGAGGGTGATGTCGCCGGCGGAGAGATCCAGGTTCAGCGACGTGCCGGAGCCCGCCGAGATCCACCCGAACGTGTACGTTCCGGCCGTCAAGCTCAGTGTGTTCTTGTTGCCGAGCAGCAGGGACGAATACGAGCCGGGGTCCAGCGAAAGGTCGGCGTCGTGGCCGGTGGAGATCTCGGGATCGGAGGCGGCCGCGGAGAACACGCCGGGAGCCGGCAGGAGTTCCCCGGCGTTCTCCACCCAGCCGCCCGTGATGGTGTAAGGCGAGCCCAGGATCACGGGACCGTTGCTGGCGACGGTCCCCTGCACGAACGCGTTCCCGCCGAACACGACCGACGACCCGGCGAAGACGCGATAGTCCGCGATATCGGCCGGGGCGCAGTGCGCCACAACAGCCACCGTCGCCAGGGCTGCCATCACGAACACTGTGACTGGTGAGGTGCGCATTGCCGCCTCCTGGAGGGCAGGCTCCGCCGATGATCGGCGGCCTGCCGCCGTTGTTCAGTAGTCCAATCTGTCTGAAGACTGCGGGACGCGCTGCCCAGGTCCGCCGGGGCCGTGGCGGGGATCGGCGGCGGAGGCGCGTCGGCGGGTGCGGCGTCGGGCTGGGGGAACAGGGCCCGCAGGATCAGCAGCAGCAGCACCGCGGCGATGGCCGCCAGGCCGATCCAGAGCCACCGCCTCGACGGCGCATCGCTCAGCACGGCCGCCGGGGCGCCGGCGTCGGGCCGCCGGGCAGGCCGCCCCCGCGGCGTCGCCGGCTCGGCCGCCGCGCCGGCGGTCACCCGCTCATCGGCGCCGGCGGCGGAGGCGGCGATGGCGTCGTCGACGCGCCGGGCGAATTCCGGGGGAATCGTGTACGGCACCTCGGTGGTCAGCGGCACGCTGGCGGGCGTGGCGCGGAGGCAGAACAGGTGCCGCGCGTCCGGTTCGCCCACCAGCAGGTCGACCCACGGGCGGCCCAGCGGCATGATCTGCAGGATCGGCGCCGACGGGTCCACCTGGCGGCGGAGCAGCCGCAGCCACGCCAGGGCGTAGGGGTCCTCCCGGTCTTCGAGGGACGGCACGCGGAGCAGGGCGGCGGGGGCGTCGTCGGCGGAGCCCCCCCGGCGGGCGCCGACGCGGAAGGCGGCCATCTCGCGCTGGACCTGGTAGAGCACGCGGACGATCGGCCGGCGGTCGCCCCCCCACCGCGGATGGCCGGCCACGCGGGCCAGCGGCCCGGCCGCGGCGGCCGGGTCGTCGCCGGCGGGGTCGGCGGCGGGGGCGTCGGCGGCCAGGCGGCGGAGGCGGCCGCGCCACTGATCGAGGACGGCGATCACCTCGGCGGCCGACGCCGTCGCGGTGCACCGCGTCTCGATGTCGGCCAGCGCCTCGGCGCAGCGGGCCAGGGCCCAGGCCTTCGGCAGCCCGTTGCACTGGACGGCGGCAACCATGGGGTACCTGGCGCGGCCCTTGCCGTCGGTGCTGGACCACAGGCGGGCGACGAGGAAGGCGTCGCCGGCGTCGTAGAGCAGCAGATGGCGGAACCCTTCCAGGCGCCTGTCGGCGTCCAGGGCGTCCCAGGCCCCGGCGTCGACGTTCCCGCCGACGCCCTGGAGGTAGACGATCCGCTTGAGGGCCACCAGTTCATCGGTCGCAAGGCCGATGTCGTCGATGTGGTCGTCCCAGCCGGGGTGCTTGCCGAACGCCCCGACGTGGATGCCAGGGCCGTCCCCGTCGCCCCGCCCCGACGTTGCCTTACCCGCGGTCATGCCCATCCGTGCTCCTCTGGACGCCCTACCGTCGCACCGCCGCCGCCGCGTCGTTCATCTCCGCGTCGGTCGGCCAGTCGGGCAGTTCGTCTTCCAGGCGAACTTCCAGGACGATCGAGCGTTCCTCCTTCTGGTCGCCCTTGGCAACCGTCAGCTTGACCAGCCACGTCTTGCCGTCGCGGTCGCGGCCGATCGGCGCCCAGGCGTGGCGTACGGACCCGTCGGCGACCTCGCCGCCGTGCAGCAGGCGGATCGGCGCCCAGGGTCCGTCCAGGCTGATCGTGTGGCGGGGATCCTTGTCGCCCGGGTGGCGGTAGATCTGGATCGTGCACGCCCCGGCCCCGGTGCCATAGGCCACGCTGTGCAGCCTGGCGGCCTGGGGGGCGATGGCTCCGACAGGCTGGCCGGTCTGGTCGGCGGCGGAGATGCCGATGGCGGCGTAGCCGAAGAAGAACTCCCGGGTATCGTCCCGCTGGTTGCCCTCGGCGGCGACGCTGATCACGCTCTGGCGGGGATGAGGGCCGACCAAAGCGCCGGCGATGGTTCGGATCCGCTCCACCAGGGCCGCCGCTTCCGGCGGCAGGGGCAGGCCGCGCAGGCGCGGCAGGAGGTCGTCGACGTCGCGGATCCCGGTCTGCGCGCCCTGGGCGAGCGTGGCCGTGCTCCCCGGCCGCCGGGCCCGCGAACCGCTGACGCGATCCAGCAGCGACATCGCCTCGCCCAGTTCCTCCGGGGACACCTGCCGGGCATCGCCGGCCAGGCGGGCGATCGGGAAGGCGCCGTAGTACTCCTGGCAGAACTCCTCCCACGCCCTGCGGGCATCCCGCGCCGACTCGTCGGCCAGCACCCGCAGGGCCTCGACGGCGAGGTTCCGCAGGTAGCACTGGACGACCGGGTCCTCGTCCTCCCGGGCCGCGGCCAGGTAATCGTGGACGAAATCGTCGGCCGTCAGCTCCAGCAGGCGCTGCCGTGCGAGAGCGGCATCACTGTCCAGACCGGCCCAGTTGCCCAGCACCTCGTACATGTCGTCTCGCCAGAGGCGGTCCTCGGTGTTGCCCTGGGCGGCGGCCAACTGGGCGCCACTGGCGGCGAACCGTTCCCGGGTCTGCTCGTCGGCATAGGGCGCCACGGCGTTCAGGGCGTCGGACACCTTCCCGCAGAGCCGGTTGAGGTTTCTGCAGTTCTGTCGGAACGCGGGGACGGCGTCGGCCAGGCGGGTCCGGTAGTCCGTCCACGTGCCGGCCGAAGGCTTGAGGCAGTCGCCGATGTCTTCGGTCCAGTAGCCGTGATAGTCGTCGATGTAGTCACGGCAGGCCTCCCGGCAGGCCTCCAGCCGCGACGCCAGGACGTCGCGTTCCTGGCTGAGGATCACGTCGGACGTGCGCACGAGGCCGTCGAGGCTCTGCCAGCCTTCCAGCACCGCCTTGGCGGCCTGGGGGGCGTAGGCGGGCGCGACCGCCAGCCTGCCGCCCTCGAAGGCGCACATCGGCAGGTCGATGCCCTTGAACACATCCTCCTCGCCCCCGGCGGCGGCGTCCTCCACCATGGCCTCGACGTCGTCGCGATCGACGCCGCGCCCCAGCGTCCCGGCCAGCAGGGCGTGGACCTGCTCCCGCTGAGCGCAGCGGAGGGCGAAGGCCGTCAGCGGCTCGGCGCCGGCCAGCGGATCGTCCTGGTCCTTGGCCAGGGCGCGGGCGTCCTGGTGGGCCGACCACAGCGTGGCCAGGCGGCCCGAGGCCTCCGCGGTCGCATCGCCGATCGACGCGACCGCACCGGGCAGGGCGGACAGCGACACCTCCGGAGCCTCCGCCGACAGACGGCCGTCGGCGAGGGCGTACAGGGTCCGGCGCACCTCGTAGAGGTCCCACGCCTCGCGTTTCGCCAGGTCGGCGGCCCACGGCGCCTCCAGGCCGCCGGCGGTGGCGGCGAGCGATTCGCTGACGGGCACGGCGGTGAAGAAGGCCCCGCCGCGTGCGGCCAGGCTGTCGCCGAGGTCCGTGTCGGTGATCTCCTTCGCCAGGGCCTCCTTCGCCTCCAGGAGGTCCGCCTTGACCCGCTCGAGCCAGACCTCCTGGGCGGCCTCGAGCCCCGAGCGGCGGTTGCCGACGGCGTCGAGGAGGTCGTTGAAGGACTCCAGCGATCGCTCGGCCAGCAGCGCGGAGGTCCGCGCGTACTGGCGCCCCGCCCAGTGGCCCGCCTCCGCCGGCGCCTCGCGCGTCGCCGCCGCCCCGGGCTGGGACGGGAGCACGCCCGCGGCGCCCAGGCGGCCCCGTACGGCGGCCTCGCCGGAGGCCAGCAGCCCGCGGGGCTTCGTCCGGGGGCCGGGGGCCTCCGCCGGCGGCGCCTCGCCCACGAGGGCCAACTGAGCGCGGATGGCCGCCGCGTCGGCGGCCAGGCGCCCCATCGTCTCGTTCACCGCCCGGTAGCGGTCGTCGCGCCACGCCTGGCGGGCCTTGCGGCAGTCGTCGGCGGACGCGGGGGCCGTGCCGGCTTCGGCGCCGAACACGTCTCTGGGCAGGTCCAGCAGGCGCCGTTCCGCGCCGGCCAGCGCGTCCATGTCGGCGTTCAACGCGGGGAACAGCTCCTTGACCAGCGTGCGCAGGGCGGCATCCTCCCCCGTCGCCCCGTCGGTCGAGACCGACGCCCAGTGGGCCACGAACCGCTTCACGCCCTCCTCGGCGGCCTTGTGGGCGTCAGCGGCCCTCGACTCGCGGCACGCCCCGGCCAGCCACGACCACCCGCCGGCGCCGTCAAGCTCGGCGTCGAAGGCGGCCTTCAGCGCGTCCTGGAGGATCGTGCCGTCGCGGCCGGCGCTGAAGGCGGCGTAATGCTCGGCCTTCAGGACGTACTCCAGCAGCGGGTCCAGAGCCGGGGGGTCGGCGCCGGCGGGCTGGGCTTCCAGGCGCAGCAGCGCCCCCAGCGACCGGGAGGCCGGCAGCGACCAGGGGGTCTTCTCGCGGTACGTCTTGCGCCGCACCGCCTCGACGAGCGGGCGGGCCACGCCGGCGCCGACGATCGCCCGCTGCGCGCGGCGGCGGTCGGCGGCGATGTCGGAGCGGAACTGCGCCGCCAGGCGGAACACCGCCGGGATGCGGATCTCCGCCCCGGTCCGCCGGAGCAGCTCCTCGTGGAACGCCGCCTCCCCGTCCCTGTAGGCGTAGACGGTATTGTCGCCGTACTCCCACGGCTCGATGATCGGCCGCTCGGCCCAGTTCACCTGGGAAGCGCCCACCCAGAAGTCGCGGTGGTCGCCGATGCCGGCCTGCAGCGAACGGGCGCCCAGCCACGTGCACGCCAGGACGATCAGCGCGCTGGCGAAGCCGAAGCCCAGGACGACGCCGCGCCGCAGGCGCCGGACGCGCCCGGCGTTGGCCGCCCGGGTGACCAGCCCCCGTTCGCGGAAGACCTTGCCGACGAACGCGTCGCGGAGGAAGAACGACCGCTCCTGCGACCAGGCGTGCCCGGCGGGCAGCGCCGTCACCGGCACGCCCACCATCTCGGCCAGGTCCTCGTCGAGGGCCGCGCCCTCGCGCATCGAGGAGGTGAAGTAGATGCCCCGCAGGAACAGCGGCTTGGACGCCCACGCCCCGCCGGCGAACACCATCTCCAGGTAGCGCTTCAGCCGGGGCATCAGCCGCTGGAGGCTGGCCGGGAAGGCGTAGAGGGCGTCGACCTTGTCGGCGCGGCTGGCGGCGTCCTCCAGGTCGGGCGGGTCCATCAGCAGCCGCAGGCGACGCCGGGCGAGCCGGTCGGCGACGACCCGGAAATGCTCGTCGAGGTCGGCGGGGTTGAACGGCTCGTCCAGCGCCGCGGGGTTGGACCAGCCGAGCATCTGGTGCTGCAGTTCCGGGTCGCGCAGGGTCTCGAAGAACTCGCGGAACCCGGCGACCAGGTCGCACTTGGTGACCACGACGAACACGGGGAACCGCACGCCCAGTTCGCGCTGGATCTGGTCGAGCTGCTGGGCGATCAGCGTGCCCTTGCGTTCGAGCGCCTCGGCGCCGTCGGTGATGAGGCTGTCGGCCGGGATGGTCAGCAGCATGCCGTTGATCGGGCAGTTGCCCCGGTGGGTCTTGAGCAGCCGGAGGAACTCGCGCCACTCCCGCGCACCGGACTCCTCGAACATCAGGCGCCCGGCCGTGTCCAGCAGGACGGCGTC
>JAAYZK010000258.1 GCA_012514895.1 Planctomycetota bacterium
CGTCGGCCATGTCCATACCTCCATGCTTGGCCGTCTCCAGGCCCGGCTCCGCCGGACCTCTCTCGTTCTATCCTCTTTATCGGACGGAAACCGCGCGCAGCTACGGTCGTGCACCCGTGGAAGCAGGCCTGCCAAGGGGACCGACGGTGTTCGCCCGCCTGCGGACGCCGCGGGTCGTCGCAGACGGCCCCCACGCGGCCTGCGGCCGCTGCTCCCCCGGCGGAGGAGCGGTAACCGGCTTGCCTCCTCGGCGCATCCACGCGCGTGTCAGGTTGACCGGCGCGGGCGATTTGTCTATCATGTGTTTTTCCGCGTCTTTGCGGTGGAGAAGGTAGACAAGCGACATGCGCATCATCGTTCCGATCAAGCAAGTGCCCGAGACCAGCGCGGTCAAGATGGACCCCGAGACCGGGACCATGGTCCGCGAGGGCGTCGAGGCGATCGTCAACCCGCTGGACCTCTACGCGATCGAACTGGCGATCCGCCTGTGCGAGCAGGCCGGCGAGGGCGACCATGAGACCGTGGGCATTTCCATGGGCCCGCCCAAGGCCGCCAAGGCTCTGAAAGAGGCCGTCTCGATGGGCATCACCCGGGCCGTGCTGATCTCCGACCGGCGCTTCGCCGGCGCCGACACGTGGGCGACCTCGTACGTGCTCAAGGCGGCCATCGAGAAGCTCGGCGGCGCCGACCTGATCCTCTGCGGGGAGCGCGCCACCGACGGCGACACCGGGCAGGTGGGCCCGGGCGTGGCGGCGTTCCTCGATCTGCCCGTGGTCAGCTACGTCAGCAGGCTGGAATACGTCCGCGACGGGGTGGCCCGCGTGCACCGGCTGGTGGAGGAGGGCTACGAGGTGCTCGACGTCCAACTGCCGGCGGTGCTGACGGTGGTCAAGGAAGCCTCCGACCCCCGCCTGCCCACGCTGCGGGGCAAGCAGCGGGCCAGGGCGATGGACCTGCCGGTCTGGAGCGTCGACGATCTGGACGTCGACCCCGCCAGGCTGGGTCTACAGGGCTCGCCGACGCGGGTGGTGAAGATCTTCCACCCCAAGGTGGCCCGGGCGTGCGAGATGCTCGTCGCCTCCGACGAGCAGGCGGCGGCCGCGGCGGCCGACCGGGTGGTGGCGTTCCTCCAGCAACGGGAGTTGATCTGACCATGGATCACCAGGGCGTATGGATTCTGGCCGAGCAGTCCGGCGGGCGGATCACGCGGATCAGCCACGAATTGCTCACCCGCGGGGTCGAACTGGCCGCCAAGCGCGGCACGACCCTGACGGCGATGGTGTTCGGCCACGCCATCGACGAGGGCGACCTGCAGGGCCTGATCGACCGCGGCGCCGACCGCGTCGTGGCGACCGAGGCGCCCGAGCTGGCGGACTTCCGCAGCGAGCCCTACGGCGCGTGCATGCTGGAGGTGCTGCGGGAATACCGGCCCGAGATCGTCATCGCCGGCGCCACCTCGACGGGGCGCACGCTGATGCCCTACGTGGCCGTCAAGGCCCACGCGGGGCTGACCGCCGACTGCACGGTGCTGGACATCGAGGAGCAGACGGGCAACCTGCTGCAGACCCGCCCGGCGATCGGCGGGAACATCCTGGCGACGATCAAGACGCCCAATCACCGGCCGCAGATGGCGACGGTCCGCCCGCGTTCGACGCGGCCGGCCGCGCCGGTCAAGGGCCGCACCGGCGAGATCATCCGCCGCACGCCGGCCGCGGCGCTGCTGGCCAGCCGCGTCCGGCGGGTCGATTTCGTCGCCAACACCGACGAGCACACGATCCAGGACGCCGACCACGTTGTGGCGGTTGGGCGCGGGATCAAAAAGGCCGAGAATCTCGCGCTGATCGAGAAACTCGCCTCGGCGCTGGACGCCGCCGTCGGCGCGACCCGCGACGTGGTGGACCGCGGGTGGATGAGCTACCCGCACCAGATCGGCCTGTCGGGCAAGACGATCACCCCCAAACTGTACATCGGGATCGGCCTGTCCGGGTCGGTCCAGCACATGGCCGGCATGCAGACGTCCGAGACGATCATCGCCATCAACGAGGACCCCGAGGCGCCGATCTTCCGCATCAGCGAACTGGGCATCGTGGGGGACCTGTTCCAGGTGGTGCCCGTGCTGACGGAGAAGCTGGCTGAAGCGACGAAGGAACGGTAGATGTCCAACCCAACCTATAACCGCATCACCCCCGAGATCGCCGATGAGCTGCGGTCGATCGTCGGCGACGCGTACGTGCTCTACGGCGACGCGGAGAAGCTCGAGCCCTTCAGCCACGATGAAGTGGTGGATCGGCGCTACCGCGCGATGCCCGAGGCGGTCGTGCGCCCGCGGACGGCCGAGGAGATCAGCGCGATCATGAAGCTGGCCAACCGCCGGCGGGTCCCCGTGACCCCGCGCGGCGCCGGCAGCGGCCTGTCCGGCGGGGCGGTGCCGGTGCACGGGGGCATCGTCCTGCTGTGCGACCGGATGAACAAGATCCTCGAGATCGACACGGCCAACATGATGGTCGTCGTCGAGCCGGGGGTGGTCACCAGCGAAATCAACGCCGCGCTGGCCGGGACCGGGCTGTTCTACGCCGGCTACCCGATGAGCCTGGAGACCTGCTACGTCGGCGGCAACGTCGCCGAGAACGCCGGCGGGGGCAAGGCCATCAAGTACGGCGTGACCAGCCGCTACGTGCTGGGCATGGAGATCGTCACGCCCACCGGCCAGATCGTCCAACTGGGCGGCAAGCTCGTCAAGGACGTCACCGGCTACAACCTCGCCCAACTGATGGTGGGCTCGGAAGGAACGCTGGCGATCTTCACGAAGATCATCCTCAAGCTCATCCCCGAGCCGACCGTCGCGGTCGATCTGCTGTGCCTGTTCCCCTCGACCGCCGAGGCGATCGCCGCCGTGCCGAAGATCATCACCGAAGGCGGGGTCACGCCCACCGCCATCGAGTACATGGACCAGTTGTCCGTCCGGTTCGCCTGCGAGTACCTCAACGAGACCATCCCCTACCAGAAGGCCGGGGCGATGCTGCTGATCACCGTCGACGGGACGGACGCCGGCGCCGTCGAACGCGACTACGAAGCCATCGGCGAGCAGTGCCTGGCGGCCGGGGCGATCGAGGTGTACGTGGCGGACAATTCCACCACCTCGGCGCGCATCTGGAAGGTCCGCCGCAGCATCGCCGAGGCCTTCACCATCATGTCGCCCCACCAGCTCAACGAGGACATCGTCGTCCCGCCCGCCGCCATCACGAAGCTCATCGAGGCCCTCGAGGAACTCTCGGCCAGATACGGGCTGATCGCCCCCTCCTTCGGCCACGCCGGCGACGGCAATCTCCACACCCACGTCGTCAAGGACCCCGACTGGTCCATGGAGCGGTGGGAGGATACCTGGCCCAGGATGCAGGCCGAGCTGTACGCCCGGGCCTCGGCCCTCGGCGGGCGCCTCTCCGGCGAGCACGGCATCGGCCACGAGCGGAAGAGGAACCTGCCCCTGTTCGTCTCCCAGGAGTACATCGACCTCCTGCGGACGATCAAGCGCGGGCTGGACCCCAACTGGATCCTCAACCCGGGCAAGATCTTCGACGCGTGAACGGCAGGACCTGCCTTGAGGAGGGCGGCCCCCCGGCGGGCGCCATGGGATGAGGACCAGAACCATCCGCATGACCTACGGCGCCGAGGGCATGGACCTGCGTCTGCCCGCCGACGCGACGGTGCTGACGGGACAGCACCCGCCGGCCGTGCCTGACGTGGAGCACGCGATCCGCGCCGCCCTGGCAGGGCCGATCGGCTCGCCGCCGCTGGCGGACCTGCTGGCGGGGCGGCGGCCGCGGACGGTGGCCATCACGATCTCCGACATCACCCGCCCCGTGCCGAACGCCGTCTTTCTCCCCGTTCTGCTGGATGTCATCAACCGCGCCGGGATCGGCGACGACCGCATCGTCATCATCGTCGGCACGGGCATGCACCGGCCCAGCACGCCGGATGAGCACGAGATGCTGGTGGGACGGGGCGTGCTGGAGCGCGTCGAGGTGATCGACCACCGCGCTGACGACCCGGCGACACTGGCGACCGTGAGCGAGGATCCGCCGGTGCGGGTCTGCCGCCGGTTCGTCCAGGCCGACTTCCGCATCGTGACGGGCTTCATCGAGCCGCACTTCATGGCGGGGTTCTCCGGCGGGCGCAAGGGCGTCTGCCCGGCGCTGGTGGATCTGCGGACGGTTCAGCGGTTTCACGGTTACCCGGCCCTGGCCGCCCCGGAGGCCCGCGAGGGCGCCCTGGCGGGCAACCCCTGTCACGCGATCGCCCTGGCGGTGGCGCGGGCGGTGGGGGTGGATTTCCTGTTCAACGTGGCCGTGACGGGCGGGGGGGCGGTCGCGGGGATCTACTGCGGCGACCTGGAGGCGGCCCACGCCGCCGGGTGCCGGCAGGTGGGGCGGTGGACCGGCGCCCCCGTGGAAGGGCCGTTCGACCTGGTGGTCACGACCGGCGGCGGAGCGCCGCTGGATGCGACGTTCTACCAGACCGTCAAAGGCATGGTCACGGCCCTGCCGGCCCTGGGGGAGCATTCGACGCTCCTGCAGGTCAGCCGCTGCGACGACGGCGTCGGTTCGGCCGCGTACACCGACCTGATGCTTCGCTACGCCGGCGACTGGCGGCGGTTCCTGGCCGACATCGCCGCCGAGGCCGATCGCACGGCACTGGACCAATGGGAATACCAGATGCAGGCGCGCGTCCTGGCGCGGATCGGCGTGGAGCGCCTCTGGTTCGCCTCGGACGGCCTGGACCTGGCGACGCAGCGGTGCCTGTCCGTCACGCCCCTGGCCGGCGACGGGCCCGCCGCCGTCCGCGCCCAGCGCGCCATCGATGCCTTCGTCGCCGCGCGTCCGGGGGCGCGCGTGGCCGTTATCCCCGAAGGGCCGTATACGATGCTGCACCCGCGGGGGCCGGCCGACGGTTGATCCGACCCTTCCCGCGGCATCCGCTGTTCGCCGTCGGCACCCTTATCGCTTGCTCAGCACGTCCTTCTCGTACTTCCGCACTTCATTGAGCCACGCCGGCCCTGCGGGCACGTTGCCGGACAGGCAGGCGTAGTCCCAGACCGCCCCGAGCGGGAAGGTCTTGAGTTCCTCGAGCATGGCCAGGCGGCCGGTGGTGTCGCCGGACTCTTCCATCGCCCGCAGCGTGTCCGCCGGCTCCAGCAGGGCGGCCAGGAGGGCCTTCTGCATGCAGCGGGCGCCGATGGCGTAGGCCGCGACGCGGTTGATCGAGGCGTCGAAGAAGTCCAGGCCGATGTGCACGCGGGCGAGGAAATCGTTGCGGACGATCTCCTGGGCGATCGCGTGGAGCTCGTCGGTGAGGATCACCACGTGGTCGCTGTCCCAGCGGACCGGACGGCTGACGTGCAGGAGGATCTCGTCGAGGAACAGCAGCGCCGAGGAGATCTTGTCGGAGATCACCTCGGTGGGGTGGAAGTGCCCGGCGTCCAGGCACAGCAGCTTGTTGCGGGTGACGGCGTAGCCCATGTAGAACTCGTGCGAGCCGACCACGCAGCTTTCCGACCCGATGCCGAACAGCTTGGACTCGACGGCGTCCAGGACACAGTCGCCGTCGAGGTCCTCGGCGAAGACCTCGTCCAGGGCGTCCCGCAGGCGGGCGCGGGCGCCGCAGCGGTCGATGGGGATGTCCTTGAAGCCGTCCGGGATCCAGACGTTCACCACCGCCGGCGTGCCCAGTTGGCGGCCCATGGCCTCGCCGATGCGGCGGCAGGCGATGGCGTGGTCGATCCAGAACCTGCGGATGCCGGGGTCGACGTGCGACAGCGTGAAGCCGTCGGCGGCCTTGGGGTGCGAGAAGAACGTCCCGTTGAAGTCCAGGCCGAGCTTGCGGGCCTTGGCCCAGTCGATCCAGGAGGCGAAGTGTTCGCCGGTGAGCTTGTCGCGGCCGACGGCCTTGCCGCCGGTGTCGGCGTAGATGGCGTGGAGGCTCAGCCGGTGCGCGCCGGGCAGGAGGGTGAGGGCCTTCTCGATGTCGGCGCGAAGCTGCTGGAGCGTGGTCGCCTTGCCGGGATACCCGCCGGTGGCCATGATCCCGCCGCCGGTGAGGCCTTCGGCGGTCTCGAACCCGCCGACGTCGTCGGCCTGCCAGCAGTGCAGGCTGATGGGGATCTGCGTGAGCCGCCTGACGGCCTGGTCGGCATCGACGCCCACCTGGGCGTAACGGTCCTTCGCCTGGGCGTAAGCCTGGGTGATCTGCTGATCGCTGGGATAGGCAAGCATCTGTCGCTCCTGCATCGGGTGTGCGCTGGTTGGTCGGTACCGGGGCCCATTGTACGCATCGCGGCGGCCGGGTCCATACCGAAGTCCGCCGAACGGACGTTCGAACCGGAATCCGCCTCGGTGCGGTCAATTGCTGCAATCGCTTTGCCGATAAAGAAGGTGCGGGGTCCTGAGGCTGTCGGGGGCCGCCCGCCCCTGACCCGGAGAGCGCGCATGTCCTGGTTGGCCCCGGCCGTCGCGGCCACGGCGGTCAGTATCGGGATCCTGACGGGCGTGTTCGTCTATCTGGCACGCCTGGAACGGCGCAAGGCCCTTGCGCTGTGGGCCGGGGGGTGGGGGCTCTATGCGCTTCACGCGGCGTTGATCCTCGTCATCGAGCGGTTCGCCTCCGGCAGCGGGTGGCTCAGGAGCGTCGAGTGGCTCTGTTCGATCGCCTCGGCCTTTCTGCTGCTGTGGGGCACGTTCGCCTGGGTCGGCCGTCCCCTGCGCCGCCGGTGGGTCCTCGCCGCGGGGCTGAGTGCGGCGTGGGTCGTCCTGGCCGACGCGGTCCTGGCCGTCGGGCCGGTTTCCCCGGCGGCAGCGTTCACCCTCGAACTCCTGCCGGTCTGCCTGTACCTCGGGATGGCCGTCTCCGTCGCCGGGGTAACGCTCCTTCGCCTGTCGGACGTCCGCGGCGCCGGCGCGTTCATGGCGGCCGCAGCCCTGATCCTGTGGGGACTGCACGCGCTGGACCACCCCTTCCTGCGGCCCGTGCCCTGGTTCGCACCGTGGGGGTTCGTGCTGGGGGCGGCCTTCGCCCTGACGGCGGCCCTGGGAATGCTCCTGCTCCACTTCGAACGCGCCGCCGCCGAGCGGCAGAGACTCCAGGCCCAGGTGCTCGGCGCGCAGAAGCTGGAAAGCCTCGGCACGCTGGCCGGCGGTGTCGCGCACGAGTTCAACAACCTGCTCGCCGGCGTCCTGGGCAACGCCGACCTGGCCCTGAGGGCCCTGCCGGCCTCGTCGCCGGCGCGAATCTGCCTGGCCGACATCCGGGCCGCCGCCGTCCGGGCGGCTGAACTGACGGGCCAGATGCTCGCCTACAGCGGCAAAGGCCGCTTCATGACCGAGGTGGTCGACCTGGCGGCGGCGATCGAAGACATGGCCGGCCTGCTGGAAGCCTCGATCGACGGCAAGGCGGTCCTGCGGTACGAACTGGCCGCCGGTTGCAGGATCGAGGCCGACGCGGCCCAGGTGCGCCAGGTCGTGATGAACCTCATCGCCAACGCCGCCGACGCGATCGGCCCCGACGGCGGAACCATCACGATCGCCGCCGGGCCGGCGACCGCCGAGGCTGCCTGCCCGGACGGCGACCTGCCGGCCGGCCGCTGCGCCTGCCTGGAGGTCCGCGACACCGGGTGCGGGATGGACGACGCCACGCAGGCGCGCCTGTTCGACCCGTTCTTCACGACCAAGTTCACCGGGCGCGGCCTGGGGCTGCCGGCGGTGCTGGGGATCGTGCGGGGCCACCGCGGGACGATCAGGGTTCGCAGCGCGGTCGGCCGGGGCACGACGGTCCGCGTCCTGTTGCCCTGCGCCGACGCCGGCGGGCCCACAGCGCCTTGACGATCAGTGCCGCCAGGAACAGCCCCGCCGCCAGCAGGATGATGACCGCCCCCGAGGGCAGGTTCAACTCGTAGCTGACCGCCAGCCCCGCGGTCGTCAGGACCATCGACAGCAGTACCGACCCGACCATCACGTGGCCCAGGCGGCGGGCGACCTGGCCCACGGTGGCCACCGGCAGCGTCAGCAGGGCGATCACCATCACGATGCCCACCACCGTCACCAGCAGCACCACCGTCAGCGCCGTCAGCGCCAGCAGCGCCAGGTAGTATCTCTGCACGGGCACGCCGCACGTCCGCGCGTAGGGTTCGTCGAAGCACACCGCCAGGAAGGGCTTGTACAGCAGGGCCACCAGGGCCACCACCAGCAGGTCCAGGGCCGCGATCAGCAGCAGTTCGCCGCCGGAGACGATCAGGATGTTGCCGAACAGGTAGCTGGTCAGGTCCTGCTCATAGCCCGGCGTCTTGTGCAGCAGGATCACCCCGCCGGCCATGCCGACCGCCCACAGGGCGCTGATGACGGTGTCCTCGCGCTGGGCGAATCGCAGCGACACCACGCCGATGACGGCCGCGGCGGCCAGGGCGGCGACCGTCGCGCCGACCAGCGGGTCCAGCCACGTCCAGCCCCACGCGCCCCGCAGGTACACCGCCGCCCCCAGCCCCCCCAGCACCGCGTGGGCGATGCCCCCGGCCAGGTAGGAGATCCGCCGCACGACGACGTACGTGCCGACGACCCCGCAGGCGATCGAGGCCAGCAGGCCGGCGGCCAGGGCGTTCTGGACGAAGGCCTCCTGCTGGAGGACGCGGAAGAATTCACCCATCGCGGTCTTCCCCCCGCGGGCAGTCCAGGCAGTTGTGGTCGTGACGGACGAGCCGGACGTCGTGGCCGTACAGGTCGCGCATGAGTTCGCCGGTCAGTTCGGCCGTCGCGTGGATCGCCACCGTGCCGCGGACGCAGACGACCTTGTCGACCAGCTCGGCGACGAAGCCGATGTCGTGCGAGACCAGCACGAGCGTGAGCCGTTCGCTCAGGTCGGCCAGCAGGTCGCCGAATTCCTGCTCGACGCCGACGTCGAGGTTGGCCGTCGGCTCGTCCAGCAGCAGCAGCTCCGGCTCGCTGGCCAGGGCCCGGGCGATCAGGACCCGCTGGCGCTGCCCGCCCGACAGGGCCGAGAAGGGCCGCCGCCGCAGGTCCGCCAGGCCCACCTCGGCCAAGGCGTCCGCCGCCGCGGCCCGGTCGGCCCGCCTGTAGGGGCCGACCATGGGGGTGCGGCCCAGGCGGCCCATCAGAACCACGTCCAGGACGCTGACGGGGAAGGCCGCGTCGAACTGGCTGTGCTGCGGCGTGTAGCCCACCCGGCGCTGCTGGCGGCCGGGCGGCTCGCCGAAGATCCGCAACTCGCCCCGCGTCGGCTCCAGCAGCCCCAGCATGAGCTTCAGCAGCGTCGTCTTGCCCCCGCCGTTGGGGCCGACCACGCACACCCGCTCGCCCGCGCGGATCGTGAACGACACCTCGCGCAGCACCGGCTGGCCGTCGTAGGCGAACCACACGTCGGACGCGGCCACAATCGGATCATGGTTCATCGGCAAGAGCGCTCTCCGCTGGGGGGCGACAAGCCGCCCTCACCACTGTACGTGGGGACCTCCCCGCGGACAAGGGCCGTGCGAACCTTGTGCCGGCGGGGGGCGCCGGCTATGCTGGGTCGCCCCGCGAGCGGGAGAAGTGAGAGTCGACCTCGATGGAGCCCTCCGACAAGCGTGAATCCCTGGCCGGCCTGCTGGCCGTGGTGGCGTCCTTCGTGCTGTGGGGGGCGCTGCCGATCTACTGGAAGCAGTTGGCCGGCGTGCCCGCGATGGTCATCGTGGCGCACCGGACCTGCTGGACCGCGGCCTTCAGCCTGCTGGTCGTGGTGCTGTGTCGCCGCGGGCCGCGACTGGTCGCGGCGATCCGCCGGCCGGGCGTGACGGGCCGCCTGGTCCTTACCGGCGGACTGGTGCTGGTCAACTGGCTGACGTACATCTGGGGCGTCAATCACGGCCATGTGCTGGACACGTCCATGGGCTACTACATCAACCCCCTGGTCAACATCCTGCTGGGCCGGTTCATCCTCGGCGAGCAGTTGCGCCCGCTGCAGTGGCTCGCCGTGGCCCTGGCCGCCGCCGGCGTGGCCGCCCTGGTCATCGCGCAGGGCGTTTTCCCCTGGATCGCCCTGGTGCTGGCGGTGTCGTTCGCCCTGTACGCCCTGGTGCGCAAGACCGCGCCCGTCGATGCGATGGAAGGCCTCACCGTCGAGACGGGCGTCGTGGTCATCCCGGCGATTGCCCTGGCGTCCCTGAGCGGCGGGGGCCTGGCGGCGGCCGACGGGTGGACGTGGGTCCTGCTGGCCGGCACCGGCGTCATCACGGGCATCCCGCTGCTGCTGTTCGCGTACGGCGTTCGGCGGGTGCGGCTGTCGACGGCGGGGTTCTGCCAGTACATCACTCCCAGTTGCCTGTTCCTGCTGGGCGTGCTGGCCTACGGCGAGCCGCTCACCGCGACCGGCGCCGTCAGTTTCGGCCTGATCTGGACCGCCCTGGCGGTCTACTCGGCTGATTCGCTGCGGAGACGGCGGCCGGCGGCGGCCTGATCATCCCGCGGCGCTGTACGTACGGGCGGTTTCGTACATGGCCAGGACGTTGTCGATGGGGGCGTCGGGCTGGATGTAGGTGTGGCCCGGCCCCAGGACGTAGCCCCCGCCGTCGCCGAGGATGTCGATGAGGCGCCTGACCTCGTCGGCGACCTGGCCCGTCGAGCCGCGGCACAGGACGTGCTGGAGGTCGACCCCGCCCCAGAAGCACAGGTCCTTGCCGAAGTCGCGCTTCAGGCCGGCCGGGTCCATGCCCTCGGCGCGGACCTGGATGGGTTCGAGGATGTCCACCCCGGCGTCGATGATCATTCCCAGCAGCGGGCGGACCGCCCCGCAGCAGTGGAGCAGGAACTTCTTGTTGTACGCGTGCGTCCTGGCGACCGCCTTGCGCAGGTAGGGCAGGACCATCACCCGGAACACCTCGGGGCTGAACAGCGGCCCCAACTGCGAGCAGTAGTCGTCGGCCATGTAGACGATGTCGACGGACCTGCCGCACGTCTGGAGCATCTTGTCCAGGAATGCCAGCGTGCAGTCGGCGATGGTGGCGATGAGCTTCTCGGCGTAGTGGGGGCGCAGGGCGAAGTCGAGCATCAGGTCTTCCATGCCCCGCACGTAGGTCGCGCGGAAGTACGCCCCCCAGCCGAACGCCCCGACGATCGCCCGGTCGCCGTGGCGTTCGATGGTCGCGGCGGCCTCGGCGAAGTCGACCCGGTCGGCCGTGGGCCAGGGGTGGTTGTCGATGTCCGCCAGGTCGTCCTTGCCGGCCAGCGGGCTGTAGGCCAGTTCGCCGTACGAGCCGCCGTTGTACTCGACCCGCCGCGTGCGGAAGCCCCAGAGGTTCGTGGCGTCCTGGCCGCCTTCGGGTCGGGGCACGACGGTCGGCCCGACCATCCAGGTATCCACGCCCAGGGCGTCGAACAGCGCCGGCCGCGTCTCGGTGCCCAGCCGCCTGTGGAGGGCCTCGTAGACCTCCTTCTCGGCGTCGAACGTCAGCGGGATACGGTCGGCGGTGCGGTGGTTCGCGGCCGCCAGGACGCGCTGCTTGGAGGTGTACCTCTCGGCCATGGTCTGCCTCTCCCGCTCAGAGTACCGTCCGCGCCCGGATGCACTCGCGGTAGAACGCGGCACTGAGTTTGGGCGTGCGCTTGAGCGTTTCGAAGTCCACGTGGATGATCCCGAAGCGGTGGTGGTAGCCTTCGGACCACTCGAAGTTGTCCATCATCGACCAGGCGAAGAACCCCCGCAGCGGCAGTCCCTCGGCGACGGCGCGCAGGGCGGACTGCAGGTAGAGCCGGTAGTACTGGACCCGGTCGGTGTCGATGATCCGCCCGTTGACCAGTTCGTCGGCGCCGACCGTGCCGTTCTCGGTGATGTAGAGTTTGTCGTACCCGTAGCGCTCGTGCAGCAGCCGCAGGCCCCAGTAGATCGCCTGCGGGACGAACTTCACCCATTCGGCGACGCCGCTGGGGTAGCTGGGCGGGAAGGGCAGGGGGATGAACCCGTCGGCGGCGGTCGGTTCGCCGGCCGTCGAGGGGGTCTGCAGGATCGGCAGGGCGACGTTCTCGAC
>JAAYZK010000259.1 GCA_012514895.1 Planctomycetota bacterium
AGAGGCTGTTTCAGAACCCTCTCACGCAATGGATTGCTCCTGTTTGAGTGTTTCTACCCGATTGGCACATATGAGGCAGGCAGCCAGTTCGTTGAATGCCTGCCAATGCGCGCCGGTCCGCTCGTAGCAGAGTTTGATGCGTCGGTAATTGCCAATCCAACTCAAAGTCCGTTCGATCACATAACGGACCCGACCCATGCCGCTGCCGTGGCCGCTCCCTCGGCGAGCCAGCAGCGGGCCGATCCGCCGCTGGACCACTTCGGCAATGGTCGCCTTGAACCCGTAGCCGCGATCGCCCACCAACCGCCCGGGCTTGCGCCGTGGCCGACCCCGAGGCATCCGTACGGCCGGCATGGCGTCGAGCATCGCCAACAACGGCTGTTCGTCCCGCACATTGGCCGGCGTCGTGCAGACCAGCAACGGAATGCCAGCCGCATCGCTGATCACGTGTCGCTTACAGCCGTTCTTGCCTCGATCTGTGGGATTCGGCCCCGTATGGCTCCCCCAAAAACCGCCCGCACGCTGGCCGAGTCCACCACGGCCGTGTCCAGATCGATCTGCCCGGCCTGCCCAAGGATATGGAGCAGCTTGCGGTGCAAGGCCGGCCACACGCCTGCGGCCGTCCACTCGGCAAACCGCCGCCAGCAGGTGCTGCCGCTGGGCCAGCGCCGGCAGCACTCCAGGGATTGCCACTGGCAACCGGTCTTCAGCACGTGGATGATGCCTTCCAGGCACTTGCGGTCATCCTTGCGAGGCGCTCCGCCCTTGGGCGACGGCGGATGCTTCGGCAGCAAAGGCTCGATCTCCTCCCACAACGCATCAGTTACATACATCCTCGACATCTGCCCCCCTCCCAAAGCTTGAATAGAAGAACATCATCAGCCACCGTATGTTCTACTATCCAGGCTCAAGGAAGGTTCTGAAACAGCTTCTAAGCGGGTCACCAGAGATAATGCAGCAGTCGCGGCCCCAATCGTAGGGTGGCGCAGCCGAGCCGGAGGCGAGGCTGCCCACGCGATCGCGGCGGAACCACCACGGGGCCGCGTGCGTCCAACGAGGGCGGGCCGGTCCGCATTCGCGTGGGCAACGAGTTGCCCACTCTACGGCCGCCGCCTCTGTCGCATGACTTCTGGCAACGTGCTCAGCGCTTGCGCTTCTTCTTTCGCTCGCGTTCCTTCTTGGTCAGTCGCTTGGAGCGCTGCTTGACCTTGAGGTTGGGCATGCGTCCGCCGGCCATGTCCATCTGGCCCATCTGCTGGGCGAGGCGCATGCGGTCGCGCATGCCCATGCCGGCCATCTGCTTCATGAGGCCCTGCATCTGCGTGAAGCTCTTGATGAGGCCCGAGACATCCTCCGGCTGCGTGCCGCTGCCGCGGGCGATGCGGCGGCGGCGGGAGCCGTCGACGATGGAGGGATTGTCGCGCTCCTCGGGCGTCATGGAGTGGATGACGGCCTCCATGGGCCCCAGGGCATTGTCGGGGATGTCCATCGAGCCCATCTGCGAGCCCAGGCCGGGGATCATCTTGAGGACGTCCTTCATGGGCCCGAGCTTCTTCATCTGCTGCATCTGGGCGAGGAAGTCGGTCAGGGTGAAGGCGCCCTTGGCCATCTTGGCCTGCATCTTCGCCTGCTGCTCGACGTCGAACTCCTGCTGGGCCTTCTCCACCAGCGAGACCACGTCGCCCATGCCGAGGATCCGCCCGGCCATGCGGTCGGGGTGGAACTCCTCGAGCTTGTCGAGCTTCTCGCCGACGCCGATGAACTTGATGGGCTTGCCGGTGACGGCCTTGACCGACAGGGCCGCCCCGCCGCGGGCGTCGGAGTCGAACTTCGTGAGGATCACCCCGTCCAGCTCGAGCCGCTCGTTGAACTCCCGGGCCGAGTTGACGGCGTCCTGGCCGGTCATCGCGTCGCAGACCAGGTAGATCTGGTGCGGGGTGACCGCGCGGGCGATGTCCTCGGCCTGCTTCATCATCTCCTGGTCGATGTGCAGACGCCCGGCGGTGTCGATGATGACCACGTCGCAGTGCTGGTCCTTGGCGGCCTTGACCCCGCCGCGGGCGACCTTGACGGGATTCTTCTCGCCCGTCTCGCTGTAGACCGCCACGTCGAGCTGGCGGCCGAGCACGTGAAGCTGCTCGATCGCCGCCGGCCGCTGCAGGTCGCAGGCGACCATGAGGGGGTTCTTGCCGTGCTTCTTCAGGTACGTCGCCAGCTTCCCGCACGTGGTCGTCTTGCCGGAGCCCTGCAGGCCGGCCATCATGATGATCGTGGGCGGGGGGCTGACGTAGTAGATCCGGGTGTCCACCGGCCCCATCAGGCTGACCAGCTCGTCGTGGACGATCTTGACCATCACCTGCCCGGGGTGCAGGCTGGCGATGACCTCCTGGCCCATGGCCTTTTCGCGGACCGTGTCGCAGAACTCGCGGACCACCTTGTAGTTGACGTCGGCCTCCAGCAGCGCCTGGCGCACCTCGCGCATGGCGTCCTTGACGTTCTGCTCGGTCAGCCGCCCCCGTCCGGACATCTTGCGGAAGATGTCCGTGAACTTGTTGGTCAGTGCTTCAAACATAGGCTGTGCAGTGTACGGGCGCCGGGCGGGGAAAACAAGGCCGCCTTACGGGCGGCGGGCCGTGATCAGGAAGATCGTGAATTCCCGCTGGCCGCCGTCGGCGACGGGCTTGTGGAAGCGGACGGCCGTGACGGCCCTGGGGTCGGCGAAGCCGAGGCGGGTGAGCCGGTCCCGCAGCGCCTGGCGGTCGAAGCCGTGATGGTGGACGCTGACGGCGTGGGCCGCCCCGCCGTGGAAGGCGCCGCCCTCGGGGTCGAGGTCGGCGATGCACAGCGTCCCGCCGGGCCGCAGCATCGTGTGAAAGGCCCGCAGGACGCGATCGACGTCGGCGATGTGGTGCAGGGCCATGCCCACGACGACCAGGTCGAACCGCCGGTCCGGAACGGCGTCGCGTTCGAGGTCCAGCAGCAGGACCGACATGGCCTCCAGGCCATCGGCGGCGATCTTCCCCCGCAGCACGTCGAGCATGCCGGGCGAGTTGTCCGCCCCCGTCACGCTCGCCGCGTGGTCCAGCAGGAACAGCCCCAGCAGCCCCGTGCCGCACCCGTAGTCCAGCACGTCCATTTCCGGCGTCACCGCCGCCTCGCGGACGATCGCCTCGCCCAGCGTCCGCATGAGCCGCACGCGATGCGGGTTATCGTCCCAGGTCGCGGCGGCGGTGTCGAAGGGGTTGGCTGTCATGAGTTCAGACCAGTTCGGCCGTATCCCTCGCGATCATCAGTTCTTCGTTGGTCGGGACGACCCAGATGGCCATCGCCGAGTCGTCGACGGTGATGCGGCCGGTCTTGCCGCCGGTGGTGGCGGCGTTGGCCTGGCCGTCGAGGATGACGCCGAGGCCGGCCAGTCTGGCGCAGAGGGCGGCACGCGTGGGGACGGAGTTCTCGCCGATGCCGCCGGTGAGGACGACGGCGTCGAGGGCGGGCAGGATGGCGCGGTAGGCGCCGATGTACTTGGCGATGCGGTAGACGTACATGTCCAGGGCCAGGTGGGCCCGCTCGTTGCCGCTGTCGCAGGCGGCCAGGAGGTCGCGCATGTCGTTGGACACGCCCGAGACGCCCAGGATGCCGGCCTTCTTGTTCAGGGCGTTGTCGATCTGCTCGGCCGAGAACCCTTCCTGGAGCATGTAAAAGATGATCGCCGGGTCGAGGTCGCCGCAGCGGGTGCCCATCATCACGCCGGCCAGGGGGGTCATGCCCATGGAATGGTCGACGGCGTGGCCGCCGGCGACGGCGGTGATGGAGGCGCCGTTGCCCAGGTGGCAGGTGATGAGGTTGACCTCGTCGGCGGGCCTGTCCAGCAGGGCGGCCGCCTGGCGGGTGACGTACTTGTGGCTGGTGCCGTGGAAGCCGTACCGGCGGACGCGGTGCTTCTCGTACCACTCCATCGGCACCGGGTACATCCAGGCGGTCCTGGGCAGCGTGGCCAGGAAGGCGGTGTCGAAGACGGCCACCTGCGGGGTGTCGGGCATGGCGGCGATGGAGGCGCGGATGCCGGCGAGGTTGGCCGGGTTGTGCAGCGGGCTGAGCGGGAAGTGGTCCTCGATGACGTCGATGACGGCCTGGTCGATCCGGGCGGACTCGCTGTAGCGTTCCCCGGCGTGCACGACGCGGTGGCCGACGCCGGCGATCTCCTCGAGGCTGTCCAGCACGCCGACGTCGGGGTCGGTGAGCCTGGCCAGGACGTCCCGCATGGCCTTGTTGTGGTCGGCATGGCCCAGCGGGACGGTCTGCCTGCCCCCGCCGGCCGGCTCGTGGGTGAGCACCGCCTCGTCGGACCCGACCCGCTCGACCAGCCCGCTGGCCAGGACCGACTCGTCGGTCATGTCGTAAACCTTGTACTTGATGGAACTGCTGCCGCAATTGACGACGAAAATCTTCATGACGTACCGCCGAGGGGCCTGTCGGCCCGGTGTGTGCGTGGGGCCTGCTCGCTGCTGCCAACCGATCCCGCAGGGGCAACCGTAGCCGCCGCGGTTACAGGCGTCAAGAGTCTTCCCTCCGCCGATCGGGCCGGTATCATACAAACCTGTCTTCCTGCCGGGCCGCTGTCACGCCAGAGGCCGCAGGCGCCAGGACACTGCTATCGGCATTATCAGGAGTTCCGATCATGGAAACCAAGCACCCCCACGCGTTCGTGCTGAACGTCGTGGCCGACGACCGCCCGGGAATCGTCGCGGCCGTCAGCGGCCCGGTCGCCCAGCGCGGGGGCAACATCGACGCGTGCAGCCAGACCGTTGTGGCCGGCTACTTCACACTGATCATGGTCGTCTCCTTCCCCCAGCCCGTCGACACCGACGCCCTCCGCGACGCCATCGCTGCCTGCCGCGCCGCCGGGGCGTCGACGGCCCTGAACGTCCACATCGGCCCCTACACGCCGTGCCGCCAGCCCATCATCGCCGACGGCGAGCACTTCGTCCTGACCGCCTTCGGCGGCGACGCCGAGGGGGTCACCTATAAGTTCGCCCGCTTCCTGGCCGACAAAGGCATCAACATCGCCGACCTGTACGGCCTGCGGGAGGGCGACCAGTTCGTCCTGATCGGCCAGTTGTGCATCCCCGCCGGCTGGGACATCGAGATGCTCCAGGCGGAGTTGGAACACCTGGCCGCCTCGATCGGCCAGACCGTCCGCCTCCAGCACGAGAACCTGTTCGTCGCCACCAACCAGCTCCGCTTCCCGCTCACGCGGCGGCCGGGCAGGAGGATGGACGCATGCTGAATACTGACGAGATCCTGTCGACCATCCAGATGCTCCACGCCGAGCACCTCGACGTGCGGACGGTGACGCTGGGGCTGAACCTCGAGGACTGCGCCGGCCACGACGTCGACCTGCTGTGCCGCAAGGTCGGAGCGAAGATCCGCGCCCGGGCCGGGCGGCTGGTCGAGGCGTGCCACCGGGTCGACCGCAAGTACGGGATCAAGGTCACCAACAAGCGCCTGGCGATCTCGGCGGCCGCGACACTGCTGGCCGGCCACGGGCCCGGGGCGGCGATGGCCCTGGCCGAGACGCTCGACCAGGCCGCCGCCGAAGTCGGAATCGACTTCGTGGGGGGCTTCACGGCCCTGGTCCACAAGGGCATCACGCCGTCCGACGCGCTGGTGATCGATTCGCTGCCGGAGGTCCTCAGCCGCACGCAACGGGTGTGCGCGTCGGTGAACGTCGCCACCCGCCGCGCGGGGGTGAACATGGACGCGGTCCGGCGCATGGGCCGCCAGATCCGCGCCATCGCCGAGGCCACCGCCGACCGCCACGGGTTCGGGGCGGCCAAACTGGTGGTGTTCGCCAACATCCCCGAGGACAACCCCTTCATGGCCGGCGCCTACCTGGGCACCGGCGAACCGGAGGCGGTGATCAACATCGGCGTGTCGGGCCCCGGGGTGGTCTCCAGCGCCCTGCGTCGCAAACTGGAGCTGGCCGGCGGCGACCTGCGGCTGGACGAGCTGGCCGAGGAGATCAAGATCACCGCCTTCCGCGTGACCCGCGCCGGCGAGCTGATCGGGCGGGAAGTGGCCGAGGCGACGGGAGTTCCGTTCGGCATCGTGGACCTGTCGCTGGCCCCCACCCCGCAGGTGGGCGACAGCATCGGGGAGATCCTCACGCTGCTGGGGCTGGACCGGATCGGCGCCCCGGGCTCGACGGCGGCGATCGCCCTGCTCAACGACGCCGTCAAGAAGGGCGGCGCGTTCGCCTCGACCAGCGTCGGCGGGCTGAGCGGCGCGTTCATCCCCGTCAGCGAGGACGCCGCCCTGGCCGCCGCCGCCGGCGCGGGGCACCTGACGCTCGACAAGCTCGAGGCGATGACCAGCGTCTGCTCGGTCGGCCTGGACATGGTCCTCCTGCCCGGCGACACCCCCCCCGAGACGATCGCCGCCATGATCGCCGACGAGATGGCCATCGGCGTGATCAACAACAAGACCACCGCCTGCCGTCTCATCCCCGTCCCCGGCGGGAAGGCCGGCGACGTCGTCGAGTTCGGCGGGCTGTTCGGCTCGGCCCCCATCATGCCGGTGCCCAACAGCGGCGCCTCGGCCCGCTTCATCGCCTTCGGCGGAAGGATCCCCGCCCCGATCCAGAGCCTGAGCAACTGAGAACGACAGGCCGGAGGCTACCGGCTGCAGCAGGGATGCGCATGGGTGGCGCAACCCATGTCCTGGTGATGGAGCGCGCGGCGGAAATCCGAAGCACGAAACTCGAAATCCGAAACAAATCCCAAACGGCAAGACGGAACGGAAAAACACCCCAAACCATGGGCTCGGCCGTTTGGATGTTTGCCGTCTTTCCTGCTGTTTTGAGTTTGTTTCGGATTTCGTGCTTCGAGTTTCGGATTTCCCAGCCGTATCCGGGATCTCCAACCGTGCAGACGACTTGGTCAGGCCATGCGCATTCCTGCAGCGGGGATGGCCGCAGCCGCCGGCGCCGGCGGCCGGCCACTACTTGTTTATTAGCCCCCATCAGGTTACATTCAACTTCAGCAGGCACGTCGTCCGGTCCGATGAGGATAAGGGTCCCTCAGCGGAGCCGGGGGCAAGGAGCACGTGCAATGGACGATCGACGCAGCATCATCGTGGGGGCCAACGCCGCCGACGCCCGCCGCCTGGCCGGGCAGATCATCGCCACCACCGCCTGCGAGGCCGTCGGCCGCCATGGGCAGTTCACCCTCGCCCTGGCCGGCGGAACGACCCCGCGGCCGCTGTACGAGTTCCTGGCGGCGCCCCCGCTGAGCGAGGCCATTCCCTGGCAGGACACGCAGGTCTTCTTCGGCGACGAGCGGGACGTTCCGGCCGACCACGCCGACAGCAACTTCCGCATGGCCCAGGACGCCCTGCTGGGCTCGGTGCCCATCCGCCTGGAGAACGTCCATCCCATGATGGGCGACGCCGACGACCTCACCCTCGCGGCCCGGCGCTATGCCGAGCAGATCATCCGCATCCTCCCCCAGGGCCCCGACGGGCGGCCCTCGTTCGACCTGATCATCCTCGGCATGGGCGGGGACGGCCACACCGCCAGCCTCTTCCCGGGCTCGACGGCCCTGGACGAAAAGGCCGAGCTGGTCGCCTGCGCCGACGTACCGGTATTGTCCAGGCGGCGGATGACCTTCACCCTGCCGCTGATCAACGCGGCGGCCAACGTGCTGTTCCTGGTCACCGGCAAGGACAAGGCCGAGGCGATCGCCAAGGTGCTCAGCAGCGACCCCGCCGTCGCCGCCGAGCTGCCCGCCGGGCGGGTGCGGCCCACCCACGGAAAACTCCTGTTCGTCCTCGACGAAGACGCGGCGCGGCAAACGCCGTACAAGCCGTGACCTGCGGGCCTCGCGGCGCCGGGCGGAAAAAAAGCACAAAAATCCGCATCGACGCTTGACGCACTGAATTCCCTCAGTATACTACGCCGTTCTTGTCGCCTGCAGGGCGACGGGAACGCCGGGG
>JAAYZK010000031.1 GCA_012514895.1 Planctomycetota bacterium
CCGCCCGGCCGGCCACGTGGAGAACGCGCGGCCGCTGGCGCCGCGGGAGGAGGACTACCCGTACATCGCGGCGATGTACGACCTGCCGGACATCGGGTGACGTCAGCCCAGCAGCCTGCGCTGGGCGGCGACGAGCATGGCCTGCCAGGCGTCGGTGACGGCCAGGAGGTCGGCCTCGACCAGGTCGGCGACCTCGACGAAATCGCGGCGGCCGAGGGCTTCGTGGATGGCGCGCAGGACGGCGCCGAGCCGTTCGATGCACGCCGACGGGCGTTCCGCGTGGGCCAGGGGGGCGTCGAAGTCGACGCCGCCGGCGCGGCTCTGGCGGAGGGCCTGCTCGACGGTGTTCCACAGGCCGAAGCAGTCGTTCAGCCGTTCCATCGCCTCGCCGGTGCGCCCGCAGGCCAGCAGCGTGGCGATGGCGACGTAGTCGTCGCGGGCCGGCTCGAGCATCAGCGCCGCCTCGCCGAGGGCCTGGGCGGTGAGCTTGCCGGCCGAGTCGTACTCGACGTCGAGCCTGCCGGGCTCGGCCAGGGGCAGCTTGAGCACGTCCTCCAGGTCGGCCTGGCCGACCTCCGCGCCGTCCAGGCGGAGGGCCACGATGAGCCGGTCCGGGTCGGCCGACTGCAGCGCGTCGATGGCGTCCGCGACGGTCAGCCCGCCGGCGGCGACGAAGGGGCGGTTATTGGCGTAGATGTCCATGCGTCAGCCGCCCTGCGCCGGCTGCGAGGCCGCCCGGCCGGCCGGCTCGGTCGCCGCGACCAGCGCCGCCTGGCGGACGGCGTCGTCCCGCCAGGCCTGCTGCAGCCGGGCGGCGAAGGAGGCGTCGTGCCCCACCCGCAGGGCCCGGCGCAACGCGTCGAACGTCGGCTGCCCCCCGGCCAGCTCGTCGAGGAACCGCTTGAACTGCCGTTCGGTCAACTGCCGCCGCAGGTAGGTCACCAGGCTGTAGCTCTGGGCGTAGAACAACGCCGCCTGCTCGGCCTCCACCTCGTCGCGGCGCACCAGGTCCTCCAGCGGCAGGTCGCGGCCCTCGGCCACCGCCAGCCCCGCCAGCAGGATGGCCGTGCGGTGCTCGCCCGCCTCGGCCGCCACCGCCAGGGCCTCCTGCAGGTACAGCGGGGCGGACGCCTTGACGAACCGCGCCTCCAGGACCGCGTGGGCGATTTCGTGCGGCAGGATCCGTCCGAGCAGGCGGTCGTCGAACCGCCCCTCGTCGGTCCGCTGGACCAGGTGGATCGTCCGCTCCAGCGTGCCGTCGTCGGCGCGGCGGATCGCGACGTGGGCCTCGGCCCCGGCCAGGTCGGCCCCGACGGCGGCGCCGTAGGCTTCGCGCGTCGGGTGGATGATGATCTCGATGGGCGCCGCGGCCGCCGGGGCGGCCAGGCGCCGGCGCCCCAGCCGTGCCAGTGTCCTTTCGGCGCTCGACGCCAGCAGGTCCACCAGCGGCCCGTTGTGCCCGCGGACGACGAAGTGATCGGTGGTCCGGACGTGAGCCGTGTCGTCCACCCGGGCCAGATCCGGCGGCTGCGGGGCGGCGGGGGCATCGTCACCGGCGCCGACGGCCGCGACGGCCAAAGCCAGGATGATCAGGGCACCGGCTGCACGGCCGGGGGCGGACCTACTGCGCCTCATGGAGTTCCTGCTCCAGCGTGGTTCGCATGCGGCCGATCCGCTGCAGGTCTTCGTGGGCACAGCGGATCTGCGGGTCGAAATGGTCGGGATCGACGGCGGCCAGACCCAGGATGGTCTGCAGATCCCGATCGACGCCCAGCAGGCAGATCTGCATGCTCTGGAGGTGGCCGCGGTAGATATCCACCGGCAGATCGATCCGGCCGATGGCCTTGAGTTCCGTGTCGAACTGGCGGGCGGCCTGTTCGATGCGGTCATGGATCAGGCTGATGCGCGCGGCGACCGCCTCGCGGCGATACCCCGCGCCGAGGCCCTCGACCAGCCCGTCGGCCCATCCGAACCGCTGGGCGGCCAAGGCGTAGAGCGTCTCGGCCCGGTCGGGGAGGTCGGGCTTCGTCTCGCCCGCGCGGGCCATCAGGGCCAGCCCCTTGTCGACGGCCCCCGCGGCCAGGTCGCGCAGGGCAAAGCGGAGCACCGTCGGGTCGGCCAGCGAAGCCGTCCCCGGGGGGACCGGCTCGGCCTCGCCCAGCAGGGCCCCCGCCGCCAGGTGCTCGGCCGTCACGACGTACTGCCCGTCGGGGTAGTCTCCCAGCAGCGCCAGCAGGGCCTCGATCTCCGGCCGCCCGGCCGCCTCCGTCGTCTGCAGCAGCGCCGCGAGACGGTCGTGCGCCTCGGCGAACCGGCCGCCGCACAGCGCCGCCAGGGCCGCCAGGCGCTGCAGCTCGAAAACCTCCTCGGCCGCCGTCGCCGTCGCCAGCAACTCGGCCAGGTGCGCCTCGACCTGCGGGTTCGTCACGCCGGCGGCGATCTGCTCGATGCACCAGGCCTTGGCCTGCTCGCCGGTCAACGGAGGGTCGGCCGGCCGGGCATCGACGACCGTCGCGGCCGGCGCCTCGTCGGCCCGGGCGACCGCGGCGAAGCCCAGGACGGCGCACAGCGCCGCCGACGCGAGAACCACACCGGAATGTCGACGGAAAGCACCCATGCGGATATCCACGGACGGCCTTACCCAAGCCCGGATTGTACCACACCATCCCGCCATCGCGAGGGCGAAATCGCACCGGCGATCAGCGCCCTGCGCAATCTGTGATTGCGGTAGAGGTTCTATCGGTTGTTCCCGGGGGGGCCGCCAATGGGTTTCGTACGGCCCGGTCGGTATAACACCCGCCTTTGGGCGACCGACGGGATCCGTCAGGAGCGGGATGGATGACGAAGCTGCTGGGACTGGGATTGGCCGGGGCGTTCGGGACGCTGGCCCGCTACGGGCTGTGCGTGCTGATCGGCCGCTGGTGCGCCGCCGGCGGGTTCCCGTGGGGGACGTTCGCCGTTAACATCTTAGGCTGCTTCGGCTTCGGGTTTCTCTGGTCGGTTGCCGCCGGCCGGACCGACCTGCCGACCGATCTGCAACTGGTGGTGCTGACCGGCTTTTTCGGCGCCTTCACGACCTTCTCGACCCTCCAGCACGAGACCGGGCAACTGCTCGACAACGCCCGCTGGACGACCGCCATGGTGAACCTCGCCGCGCAGAACCTCCTGGGCGTGGTCATGCTCCTGGCGGGTGTGCGCCTGGGGCGGTTACCGTAGGCCGGCGCTGCAGGCCACTTCCGTTTCGCTGATCTCCAGGAGCGATTCGTCGCTTCGGTCCCGGCGCTGGGGCCGGCGGGGCGCCTTGGGGTCGTCGGGCTTGTCGGGCTTCTCAGAGTCGTCGGGGGCCGCTTCGGGCGGGGGGCTGTCCGGCGCCTCCGTCGCCCGCTGGGCGGGCGCGTCGATCGGCACGATCGCCCCGCCGTCGGCCGCATCCCCCGGGGCCGCCTTCGTTTCCTCGCGCCCGCAGCCGCCCGCAGCGGCGATCAGGGCCGCCGCGACGAGCATGCAGCGGGCGGTCCGCCATCGACGGTGACGTTGCATGGATTCCCCCTCCACGGATGATGCGTCCCAGCCTGCACGTCATTGCATTGTTCGGACGGGCCGATCGGCACGGCGAAGCGGCCGGCCCGGACGGCCGCGCGCGGCGGCGGCGGGGTGGCTACAGCCGTCACGGTTGTTACAGCCGCCCCCGGGGACCAGCCACGCGCATGGCCGACGCAGCGGCTGTCCGGGTGACGGGGCAGGGGGCGGAAATCCGAAGCACGAAACTCGAAATCCGAAACAAATCCAAAACGGCCAGAAAGGAACGGGAAAGCACCAACCCCGCAGGCTTGGCAGTCTGGCCGTTTGCCGTCTTTGTTGCCGTCTTAAGGTTTGTTTCGGATTTCGTGCTTCGGATTTCGGTTTTCCCGGCAAAGCCGGGCGTTACTGTTCGAGTCCCAACTCGGCCCGATAGGGGCCGCGGGGGCCGAAGTGGCGTCCGTCGAGCAGCTCGCCGCTGCGGGCCTGCCAGTCGGCGGGGGTGAGGATCGTGTTGTCGCTCCAGGCGACACGGGGATCGACGGTTTCGCCGGCCTGGCGGAAGTAGATCGCCGGGTAGGGCGGCGTGACGAGGCCGGCGGCCTGGTCGTCGGTGGGGACCAGGATGTTGTTTCGCGCCTTCACGTCCAGGCCGCCCAGGCCGTGGAAGCGGATGGGCGTGCCGGCGGTGGCGAAGACGACGTTGTCGTGGTAGTCGATCCCGCTGCTGCCCTGGTCGGGGTAGATGCCGTTGTTGGGCGAGCCATGGCTGTAGGCGCTGCGGTGGATGTCGTGGATGAGGTTCCCGGCGACCTCGGAGTCCGGCTGATGGCCCAGGGTGTAGATGCCGCCCCCGTCGCCCAGCAGGCGCATGACATCCGAGATGTGGTTGCCGATGATGCGGTTGTTGCGGGCCGACGACGGCTCGATGCTCCACCGCCAGCCTGCGGAGATGCCGGTGTAGGGCAGGTCGCGCACGCGGTTGTGGGCGATCAGGCTGTCGTTGGCGAAGCCCTGCCAGATGCCCACCGCGCCGGCCCAGGTCCGCCCGGCCCGCTGGACGAGGCAGTCGGCGACCTGCACGGAGGCGACGTGCTCGGCCTCGTTGTCGCTGTCGCGCTTGACGCCGAACATGACGCCGTTGCCGCCCAGGTCGGTGACGAGGCAGCCCCTGACGCCCACCTCGCGGCAGCCCGCCCCCAGCGCCAGGCCGTGACCGCCGATGGCGGTGATCCGGCAGCGCAGCAGGGTCCCACGGTGCCAGAACGTCGCCTCGATCGCGGCCTGCGGCTCGTAATCCTCGCGGGGCTGGGGGCCGTAGACGGTCGCGGCCTGGCCCCCGTCGTGGCCGGTGGCGGGCAGGGGATCGGCGGTTTCGCACCAGGTCAGATTGGTGAAGAGCAACTCGACGACGGGCGCCGCGGCGGTGCCCTCGATCCGCACCAGCTGCCTCAGGCGGGGCACGGCCAGCCGCGTGCGGGCCGGATCATCGCCCGGCCGGGGCTTGTAGACCAGTTCCCGCCGCTCGGCGTCCACCGCCCACTCCCCGGGCCGCGAGATGAAGTCGGGGTGGCCCTCGGCCCAGAGCCGGAAGCCCTGCAGGCGGGGCGGCAGGACCATGTGGTTGTGGGCCTTCGGTTCGTCCACCGGGCAGAAGTAGGTGGGCGACGCCAGGGTCAGGGCCGTGCCGTCCGCGGCGGCGACGCGCTGGCGGAAGAGGGCCCAGTCCTTCATGACGGCCACGGTGAAGCCGCCGGAAGGCAGGCGCCCGGCGGGATCGGCGGCCAGGTGCAGGACGGCGTTGCGGGCCAGGCCCTCGGCATCGGTGTCGTGATCGAGGCGGGCGAGGGCCAGCATGGGTTCGGCGTCGTCGGGGTCGGGCCAGCGGGCGATCTCGGCCCAGGCGGCGTCGACGAAAAGCTGTTCGCCCAGCGGCCCCTCGCCCAGCGGGGCCCGCCAGGTGCCGTCCGGCTCGACGCGGATGTCGGTCAGCCGCACCCCGCCGCTGATGATCACATCGCCGGCGTTCGACGTGACCCCATCGCCGCCCTGCCACAACGTATGGGTGTCTTCGGCGGTCAGGACAAGCGTCCGGTCGAGGATGTATGAGCCCGGCTCGAGGCTGACCGTGACCAGCTTGCCGGGGTGGTCGCGGTGCCACGCCCTGGCCTTGTCGCGGGCGGCGATGAGGCTGTCGCCGGGCTTTACGAGGATCGTTTCGCTCGCCGGTGCCATGGCTGCACTCCCGATCAGCATTGTCAGAACGGCCGTCGCTGCACGAACACGCATCATCATGGGCAATCTCTTCCTCTCAGGACGGGCGGTACTGTACCTGATCATCGGCGGCAGTCAACCGGCGGCACGGATTCAGCTTACCCTTCCGGAGGTATCCTGCTCAGGAAGCGGCTCGACGCGGCGTTCCCAGCCGCTGCCGGGGCCCGGCCAGGGCAGGTCGAAGACGGAGGCCTCCAGGTCGGGGTTGATCTTCGTGGCGGCGAAGACCGCGGTCTTGCGGGTCTCGCCCTGGGTGTCCTCGGTGCGGATCTTCACCGGCAGCCCGTCGCCGTTGACCCAGATCTCGATCCAGCGGACGCGGAAACGGTCGGCCGCCTCGGGGCGCGGCACGAGCTTCAGGAAGGCGGTGCCCTCGGGGTCGTCCTTGTCCGCCGGGCGGGTCGTCACCTCGAACAGCGACAGCACGCGGTCCTTGCGCTGGCCGAACGGGACCGGGAAGGGCCCCTGGCCCAGCTCCAGCGGGTTGGCGTCGCTGCCGGCGCGGGCGACGTGGTACTTGACGATCTGCTTGATCTCCCCGTTGCGGGAGATGAGCCACTGGCCGTTGGCATCGCTGAAGAACACGTAGTCGCGGTCGGCCTCGCGCCGATTGCGCCCGCTGCGGATGGTGTCGAAGCGGATGCGGAACCGCGGGCGCTGGGCGCCGCTGCTGTCCTGCGCGTACCACACCAGGCCGCTGTAGGTGGTCCGCTCGCCGAAGAGGATCTCCTCCTCCGTGTAGCGGACCTCGGCGGTGAGGGTGCGGATCTTCCGCCCGGCCGCCTCCACCCGATCCAGGAGGCGCTCCACCTCGGGCGCCACCGCCGGCCGGCTGGCCGGCTGGGTGTCCGCCGGCTGCGTGGCCGGTGCGGTCGCGGGCGGCGGCGGCGATCCGGCGGGATCCTCGACCGCCGCGGCGGTCGTCGCGAGGGCCAGCAGACAGATCAGGCTGAGGCAGCGGTTCATCAGGGCATTCTCTCTCATTCAGGTAGTCAGACCCGCCGGGGCTCGCCGGCGATAGGCCCGATCATGCTCTTTTTCATGAAAACGACTCGGCCGGGGCGGCCTGCGGCACCCGTCTGCGCCGGCCGACCACGGCGATCGCCTTGGCGCCCACGACGAGCGCCGCCGCGACGACCATGACCGCCGCCGCGTCGGCGGCGCCGACCCTGGAGGCGTAGGCCACCGCCGCCAGGATCATATAACGAACGAACCGCCCCAGGAAGTTCGCTCCCGCGAACAGCCCCAGCGGATAGCGCGTCGCCGCCGCCAGCATGCGGGCGACGTCGATGGGGATCGGCAGGATGCCGAACATCATCAGCAGCGTGAACGGGGCCCGGGCGAACCAGCCGGACGCGAAGCGCACGGCGGCGGTGTCCCGCACCCGCTCGGCGCGACGGGTGCGCAACAGCAGCGTGTAGAGGTGGTAATCGTTGAGATTGCCCATGGTCGAGGCCGCCGCCCCGGCCGTCGCCACCAGCAGGACCGTCGCGGGCAGGTTCGGGGCCAGCGCCACCTCCTGCGTGGCGATCGCCGCCACCATCCAACTGCCCGGGAGCGGCACAAACCCAGTGCACAGAGACAGGTAGAGCATGAACAGCAGCAGCTTCAGCGCCTGCTGGCCGGCCGAGTGGAACTCCCCCGGCGACGCCAGCAGATCCTGCCACGGGCGCCCCAGGCCGGCGAGCATCCAAAGCGCCGCGACGGCCAGCACCAGCAGGTAGGCGGCAAACAGCGCCCACCACCGCGTCAGCGACACGTTGTCCGCCGGCGGCGCGCTGCGAAGACTCCCCGCGGCTGAGGTCCATCGAGGCGGCACGCTCATGCCCGTCTCCTGCCTCCCCCTTTATCCTAGGCCCTTTCCCCGCCGAACGCCCGGAGCCGCGCCCGAAATCCGAACCGGCCGGGTCTCTGCGGCTCTTCCGTCGTGCCCGCACATCCAGGCCGGCGTCACAGTCCGAGGATCGGCGGCAGTTCCCACATCGATTCGATGACGTGGTCGGCCTGGTCGGTGAAGGGCAGGTCCCGCCCGCGGGCCAGGAGGATGGAGGTGCAGCCGGCGGCGTTGGCGGCTTCGATGTCGAACAGCCAGTCGCCCACGCACGCAGTCCGCGACGGCGCCACGCCCAGCAGGCCGCACGCCTCGTGGATGCTCTGGGGGCTGGGCTTGATCGGCCCGTCCTCGCGGGAGAACGTCACGTCGAACGTCAGGCCGAACCGCTGGATCACCGTCAGCATCGCCCGGCGGCTGTTGCGGGTCAGCAGCGCCGTCGCCAGCCCCGCCCCCTGCACCTCCCGGACCGCCTCCAGGGCGCCGTCGCCGGGGGGGGCGTTGCGGGCGGCGGCCATCTCGTGGTCGTCGAGGATCCGCTCGGCCCGGGCCCGCTGGGAGGGGCTCATCGCCGCCATCGCCTCCAGCACGCCGGTGCCGGCCGGAACGCCCATCGCCGCCCGGATCGCCTGGAAGTCCAGGTAGTCGCACGTCAACGTGCCGTCCATGTCGAAGATCACGCATTCGTACCGCATCGGCCGCATCCCGCACCCTGGGAATCGTTCCTGGGTCAGTGTACAGTGGCGGGTATCGGCCGGCAATGCAGGGCGCAGGAGAGATCCGTGAAGCGAGGGACGTGGACACTGCTGGCGGCGGTCCTGGTCGCCGCGACGGCCGCGGCGGACCCGTGGCAGGTGGCGTCGTGCCCGTACCGCGTCCCTGTCACGGTCGAGGCGTCGCCGGCGCCGCGGCTGCCCGGGGACGAGATCGGCGTGGCGACGGTCTACGCCGCCGGCACGCTGGCGCCGGACGCCGCCGACGTCCGGGTCGCCGCCGCCGCCGGCGAACTGACCGCCTGCCGCGTCCTGCAGGTCGGTCCCGGCGACCTGCTCCGTGTGGCCTTCGCCCTGCGGCCGGGCGCGACGCGCTACTACGTCTACTTCGGCGACCCGCGGGCGACGGCGCCCGCCGAGGCGCTTTCGATCCGGCGCGGCCTGCTGATGGAGACGCGGGCCCACAGGGGCGGTCGGGTCCAGACCGCCGACGACGTCCGCGCCGCCTTCGACCGCGCCGCCCCCGTGCTGGGCTGCGACTTCCGCGAGAACCTCTTCATCGGCCACAACCCCTTCGGCCCCCAGACGAGCCTCTGCTCGCGTTTCACCGGCTACCTCGACATCCCCCGCGCCGGGCGGTACACACTGATCTGCTCCAGCCGCGACGCCTCGTTCGTGTGGGTGGACGGCAAGCGCGTGATCGACAACGGCGGCCTGCACAGCCCCCAGCGGGACTGCAGCAGGCAGGCCGTGCTGACGCTGACGGCGGGGCTGCACGAGGTGGAGATGCTCCACGCCGCCGTCCGCCCCCCGCCCATCGCCGTGCTCGCCTGGCTGCCGGAAGGGCGCCCGCCCGCCCGCCCGGTGCCGCCGGCGCTCTTCGCCCCCGTCGCCCGCGCCGCCGCCGGCCCCCTCCAGCATCGGGACCGGACGGCCGCGGCGGACATCGCCGTCCAGTACGGCGGGGAGGCCTGGATCGGCCCGACCCTCACGCTGCACCGGGTGACCTTCCGCCGGCGGTTCGCCGAGCAGGGCGCGGCCGCCTCCGATGTCCGCTGGGACTTCGGCGACGGGCAGACCGCCGCCGGTTCGCCCGTCGAGCACGTCTTCCTGCGGGAGGGTACGTACCGCGTCGTCCTGACGGCCCGCTGCGGCGGGCAGGAACTGTCGCGGACGCTTCGCCTGCACGTCGGGCCGGATTACGACCAGCCCCGCCGGCAGGGCGAGGCCCCGGCCCAGTACGGGCGGATCGTGGGGGGATACGACGCCGAGGCGATGGACGATGATTCGCTGGTGGCGGCGGCGCTGCTGTTCGAGGAACTCGGCCAGGTGCAGCGGGTGCTGGACCTGACCGACGTGCTGGTCGGCCGCCCGCGGGCCGACGCCGCGGCCGTCGGGCGTCTGGCCCGGATGGCCTGCGCCATCCACCGGCGCCAGGGGCGAACCGACGAGGCCGTCGCGCTGCTGACCGCCGCGGCCGAGCGGACGGGCAACGGCCTGGTGCGGGCGGCCCTGCAGACGCTGCTGGGCGAGGCGCTCCTGGAGGACCGCCACGATGACCGGGCCGCCCTGGCGGTGTTCGAGCAGGTGCTCGCCTCCCCGGCCGTCGCCGCGATCCCCGTGACGGGGCGGGGGGCTTGGATCGGCGCCGGCGACGTGTGGCGCGCCCGCGGCGACTACGCCCGCGCCCGCGCCGCCTACGAGCAGGCGATGCTCACCCTGGGCGATCCCGCCGGCGAGGCGGTCCGCCGCGGCGCGATGGCCCGGGACGTCGAGGCCCTGCTGCGCGACGGGGACTACGACGGCGCCGGGGCGAAACTCGCCGACTGGGAGCAGCAGCTTCCGGTCGATCGCCTCGACGGGCAGACGGCCCTGCTGTGGGTCCGCGTGCACCAGGGGCGGCGGGAATGGGCCCGCGTCATCACCCGCGCCGAGGGCCTGGTCGCCGTCCACCCCGCCGACCGCTACGCGCCGGCGCTGCTGCTCCACGCCGCCGACGCCCATCTCAAGTGCGGCCAGCCCCTGGCCGCGCGGGATGTCCTGCGGCGGCTCGCCCAGGGGTATCCCGAATCGGCGCTGGCGCAGGAGGCCCGGTCGCGCCTCGGCGGCAGGTAACCCGCGGCTTGGTCCTTTCCTTCTCCGCCCCGTCCCGGTAGCATGGCGTCCTTCAGTCAAGGGCCCCGGGCCCCAGGAGAAGGAGGTCGCCGTGTCGTCGATGGAAGCGATGGTCAAGCAGTTGAAGTACGACGCCGACGGGCTGATCCCGGCGGTCGTCCAGGACGCCCGGACCAGGCAGGTGCTGATGGTGGCGTACATGAACGCCGAGGCGCTGCTGGCGACGATCCGGACGGGCAAGACCAATTTCTGGTCGCGGAGCCGCCGGAAGTACTGGGTCAAGGGCGAATCGAGTGGCCATACGCAGGATGTGCATTCGATCCGCACCGACTGCGACATGGACACGCTGGTCATCGAGGTGACCCAGCACGGGGCGGCGTGCCACGAGGGCTATTACAGTTGCTTCTACCGCCGGTTGACCGACGACGGCGCGTGGGAGATCACCGACGAGCGGGTGTTCAATCCCGACGACGTGTACAAGTCGTAGCCGCGACGGCGCCTGAAAGCTCGGGGGACGCGAGGCCGTGGCCGAGACGCCTTACATCACGAAGACCCGACGGCCCTGGGCGAAGGTCCACCACCGGCTGGACCTGGCGGCCCTGGCGGCGGTGCTGCTGGGCATTACGGCCCTGCTGCTGGACCTGGGCTTCTACCGCCTGCCGCTGGGGCTGTGGCCGTGGATGCTCGACGCGGTGCTGGCGGTGGTGGCCCTGGTGCTGCTGGCCGAGCGGATCGCGCGGTGGGCGATGGCGCCGGATCGCCGGGCGTATGCCGCGGCCCACTGGGTTCGCGCGGCTGTGCCGGTGGCGGCGGTGGTGGTGGGGCTGGCCTGGATGGGGCTGCCAGGGGGGTTGCTGACGGCGGCGCGGCTGTACCTGGGCGGGACGCTGGTCGTGCGCGGGGTGTCGCTGTACGCCCGGGCGATCGGCAGCGGCATCCACCCGGCGCGCCTGCTGGCCGGGAGCTTCCTGTTCGCCATCCTCGTCGGCACAGGCCTGCTGTCGCTGCCGCGGGCCGTGCCGCCGGGCCATGGGCCGCTGGACCCCGTGGATGCGCTGTTCACCGCCAGCAGCGCCACCTGCGTGACGGGGCTGGCGGTGCTGGATACCGCGACGGAGTTCTCCCGCTTCGGCCAGACGGTCATCCTGGGCCTCATCCAGCTCGGCGGGCTGGGGCTGATGACCTTCGGCACGATCTTCATGCTCCTGGGCCGCCGCGCCCTGGGGCTGCGCCACCAGATCGCCATGGGCGAGGCGCTGGCCGACGAGGCCGTCGGGCGGGTGGCGCGGACGGTGACGTTCGTGATCCTCCTGACCGCGGCGGCCGAGGCGATCGGCGCCGCGGCCCTGCACGGCCTGTGGTCGCAGCGGCCGGACGGGTGGTTCTACGCGGTCTTCCACAGCATCAGCGCGTTCTGCAACGCCGGTTTCTCGCTGCAGGCCGACAGCCTGGTCGCCCAGCGCGACACCTGGCAGGTGCTGGCGGTGGTGCCGGCGCTGATCATCGTCGGCGGGCTGGGCTTCCCGGTCCTGATGGACGTGCTGGCCGGCGCGGCCGGCTGGGTGCGGTACCTCTGGCACCGCCGGCGGGGGCGCTTCGGCGTTCTGCGGCCCCGCTGGACGCTGCACACGAAGATCGTCCTGGTCACGACGCTGCTGCTGCTGGTGATCGGCACCGGCGGGCTGGTGCTCTGCGAGCGGTGCTGCCGCGATGATGATGTGGGCCAGGCCCGGCGCGACGAGTCGGCCGCGAAGGACTGGCGGTCGCTCCCGCTGGGCCCGCAGGTGCGCCAGGCCTGGTTCCAGGCCGTGACGGCCAGGACCGCGGGATTCAACACGATCAACCTGAACGAACTGACCCCCGCGGGCAAGCTGTGGATCATGGGCCTGATGGCCATCGGCGGGTCGCCGGCGTCGACGGCCGGCGGTTTCAAGACCGTCACGCTGGCGGTGGTGGTCCTGGTGGTGTGGTCGGCGCTCCGCCGGCGTTCCAACGTCGAGGTGTTCGGCCGCACGCTCGAGACGCCGCTGCTGCGGCGGACGATGGTGCTGTTCATCCTGTTCCTGGCACTGGTCGTGGCCACCACGCTACTGCTGGCGGCGGCTCAGGGCCCGCGGTCGTCGCTGGCCGACGTCCTGTTCGAGGCCATCAGCGCCTGCGGGACGGTGGGGCTGACCCTGGGGGAGACCGCACGGCTGGACTGGGAGGGCAAGCTCATCCTGGCCGCCGCGATGTACGCCGGGCGGGTGGGCCCGCTGACGCTGCTGATGAGCCTGATGAAGGGGACCGGCCCGGCGCGGTACCGGTACCCCAGTGAGACCCTCGTGGTAGGGTAGGAGCCGCCATGGATCGCTTCGCCATCATCGGATTGGGCCGGTTCGGGCAACGCCTGGCGCGGATGCTGTCGGAGGCCGGCGCGGAGGTCATCGCGATCGACCGGTCGCAGGAGATCGTCGAGGCGATCCGCGACGAGGTCACCGTCGCCGTCGCGCTGGACGCCACGGACGAGCGCGCCCTGCTGTCGCAGGGGGTCGACAAGGTCGACGTGGCGGTCGTGGGCATCGGCACCGACTTCGAGGCGGCGGTGCTGGCCACGGTGATCCTAAAGCAACTGGGCGTGCCGAAGGTCGTCGCCCGCGCCGCCACGACCAACCGCGGGGAGATCCTCCGCCGCGTCGGCGCCGACGACCTGGTCAACCCGGAGCGGGAGTCGGCCTACCGCTGGGCGCACCGGCTGATGGGCCCCAACGTCATCGAGCAGATCCCCCTGGCCGAGGGCTACAGCCTCATCCAGGTTCCCGCCCCGGTCGCCTGGCAGGGCAAGTCGCTGGCCGAGCTGGACGTCCGCCGCAAGCACAACGTCAACATCGTCGCCATCCGCCGCCAGGACGCCGCCGCCGCCGCCGCGCCCTCGCGCCCCACCTTCAGCGTCCCCCTCCCGCACGACAAGCTCGCCGCCGGCGACATCCTGGTCGTGATCGGGACCGACGAGGATGTCTCCAGGCTGCCGGGATAGGACGCTCCGCGCAAAACTTTGCCGGCGCGCCGCGGGAAAATCCATTTTGCGGACCGGAGAGATGCTACTTTTTCGGAGACTTTTGGGCTGCCGGCAAAATCGCGTTTTGAGGGCTTAAATTCTCC
>JAAYZK010000260.1 GCA_012514895.1 Planctomycetota bacterium
GCCCCCTGCAGGGGTGGGCATGATCTCGACAAGTCCATTGCCTGGTTGGAGATCCGGGATGCTATCGACAAACCCAGAATCCGCCCCGCGTCTCGTCGCCGGGACAGCCGTTGCGCCAGTCACGCGCATTGCTGCCCCTCCGGCCGTCGCCGTTGCCGAAAGGAGGCGTACGAATCCCCTTGACGCCCCACATGTGGAGACTAGAATGGCGGTTCGGCTACCAGATGTAGACCGGCAGGTTGAGCCGAGCCGAGGGCAAACCATGCAGTGTCCGTTCTGCGGTCAGGACTCAGACAAGGTCGTCGATTCCCGCAGCAGCGAGGGCGGGCGCGTCGTGCGCCGCCGCCGCCAGTGCCTGGCCTGCGAACGGCGCTTCACGACCTACGAGCGGATCGAGGACACGGTACGCATCACGGTCGTCAAAAAAGACGGTTCCCGCGTTCCTTACGATCGCAACAAGATCCTCGCCGGCCTGCAGGCGGCCTGCTACAAGCGGCCGGTCAGCGAGGGGGAGTTGCGCAAGATCGTCGATGCGGCGGAGGAGGAGATCTTCCGCCGGTGGGAGAAAGAGGTCCCCTCCTCTTTCATCGGCGACATCGTCAGCCGTCGCCTGCGTGCGGTCGACCAAGTGGCCTACGTCCGGTTCGCCAGCGTCTACCGGGCGTTCCAGGACGTCGGAGCGTTTCTCGATGAAGTCGCCGAGGTGATGAAGACCCCGGATGATGCGCCCGAGCAGGGGCGGCTGTTCGATCCGCCCCCGCCGATGGCCAGGAAGTCCTAGCGGCCCGGCAGGAAGCCGGACCCTGTAGCATCAGCCCCCGACGGGCTGATGAGAGAGGATCACGGATGATCCAGGTTCTTAAGCGAGACGGCGCGGTCGAGCCGTTCAGCGCCGACCGCCTGCGTGCGTGTCTGTGGCGGGTTCTCCGCTGCGGCGACCAGGGTAACCTTCTCCCGCGTCTGCTGTGCGAAGCGATCGCCATTCACCTGCGGCGTCGCGGCACCGCGAAGGTCTCCAGCGCGGCGCTGTTCGAGATGGCGCTGCTGGCGCTGCGGGAGACGGACCAGCCCGCCGCCGCCGATGCCCTGGAGGAGCACCGCCGATGGCGCCACCAGGCCCGGCGGACGCTGTGGCTGATCGGCGAGGACGGCCGCCGCCGGCCGTGGGACCGGGGCTGGCTGACCGCCCGGCTCCAGAGCCGCTGGGCCATCTCCCGGCCGGCGGCCCGCGCGATCGGCGGAATCCTCGAGAGCGAACTGCTCGGACAGGCCGGCCCGCTGCCCGCCCAGAGGCTCGACGACCTGATCGACGAGCGGGTGGAAAACTACGGACTGGCCCCCTGGTGCCTGATCGCCTCGCCGTCGGTACCCAACAGCGGCAGATTGTAGAAGGCTGGAGGAACGGCAGAGAACGGCGCCTGGACGTCTGCGTCTGTGAAGCCTGCCGTTCCGGGTTTTGCTTGCATCCTGCGGGGAATGGTGTAACTAGACGGGGTCGCCGTCCATTGTCCCTGACACATCGACCAAAGGAAGTACAGCATGGCCACCAAGAGCGTTGCCGCACAGATGTTCACGATCCGCGATTTCTGCAAGACCCCCCCCGACATCGCCGCTTCGTGCAGGAAGCTCAGCCGGATCGGCTACTCCCTCGTTCAGGTGTCGGCCGTCGGCCCGATCGAGGCGGGCGAACTCAAGAAGATCCTCGATGACAACGCGCTGCACTGCGTCGCCACGCACACCCACTGGAAGGCCCTCACCGAAGGCATTGACGGACTGATCGAGGAACTCAAGACCCTCCAGTGCGGCCTGACCGCCATCGGCGGGATGCCCGTGGACATGCGGACTCCCGAAGGGCTCAAGCCCTTCGCCGAAGGCATGAACAAGGCCGCCAGGGCCCTGAAGGCCGAAGGGATCGAACTGGGCTACCACAACCACAGCTTCGAGTTCGAGCCCCTCTCGGACGGACGGCTGCTGATGGATCACCTGATGGAGTTGACGGCCGCCGGGAACATGTGGGCCGAGATCGACACCTACTGGGTCCAGCACGGCGGCGGCGACCCGGCCGCGTGGATCCGCAAGGTCGCCGGGCGCGCCCCGCTGATCCACCTGAAGGACATGGGCATCCTCCAGGGCCAGCAGGTCATGCGCGAGGTCGGCGAAGGCAACCTCAACTGGCCGGCGATCCTGGATGCCGCCAGGGCGGCCGGCGTGAAGTACTTCGCCGTCGAGCAGGACCGCTGCAACGGGCTGGATCCGTTCGACTGCCTGGCCACCAGCTACAACAACCTCCGGGCGATGGGACTGGAGTAGCGCCTCGCGCCGCGAGGCGGGACGCCCCCGCACCGATCGCCACCGGTCCAGCTTCCGCTGAAGGGCGGGCCGGTGGCGTTCTGTTTGCGCCCGGCGGGGACGTGGCGATATCCGACCTGGCGACTCGACTTACAGTCACCTTTTTCGCCGGCGGGAACGAAAGGCCCTTGACAAAATCGGATGTTCCCCGTTTAATAGTGGCAGCTCCGGATCCGCTACGGGAGCGGCGGAGCCACATCGATCCGGCAGAGCGTCTCTCGCTCACGCGTTTCTACCGGAAGGCCGCCACGGTCGAGTTCCCAGATCAGACAACGTGTGTCTGCGCTTCTGCGCCGTCGCTGGTCGCCCTGGGGGGCGGCAGCATGATGTGGACGATGGGTATAAGGATTCGGCCGCTTTTCTGTTCGGCCGCTTTTTTTCGCGTGAGCAGATTGGGTCTGCAGGAGCACGTATGTCCTGCACAGTTCTTGTGAGCCTCCTTACGGGGAGCCATGGTCACCTTTTATGGGAGAGGGACGTTATGAAGACACTGGCAGCACTATTGGTTGGGCTGTGCCTCGTCGGCGTCGCCGGCGCGCAGGTCGTGCTGTTCGACGACTTCGAGGGCTACACTCTGGGATCGGTCAGCGGGCAGGGCACGTGGCAAGGCCAGGCCAACAGCAGTTGGACGGTCAGCGATCACGAACATTCGATCGTCGCGATTGAAGGCGGCAACCAGGTCCTCAACCTGAGCAACCAGAAGGTCGACGGCACGATAGACACCGTCTACACTGCCGCTGCGATTCCCGCCATCGCCAGCACCGGCACGATCTACCTGAAATGGAAGGCCACCGGTGTCACCGACTGCCTCCTGGTGACCAACGACCGGCCGGCCGGCTGGTGGGTCGACGATTCGGAGACCTCGGACGGCCATTCGGTGGACCCCGACGGCCAGGGCATGGCCAACTACGCCGAGCAGGCGACGCTGTCGGTCCTGCGGGCGGACCAGTTCCGGGCCTACAACACCAACGGCTACAAGAACGTCAATCCGGTGTTCGTCGCGGACACGTGGTATGAAATGTGGATCCAGATTGACGTGGCCGCGCATGCCTCGCGCTATTATGTGTGCGAGGCCGGCGGCACCCCGGAGGTCGTGCTGAACGATGTCGGCGGCGATTGGTGGGGCATGCGGAAGCAGACCTACACCCAGCTGTCGAACATCAAGTTTATCAACGGCACCGGCACGAGTATCCAGACCGTCACGATCGACGATGTGGGTATCGACACCAACGGCTTCAGCCTCAACGCGGTCCCCGAGCCGGCCACGATGAGCCTGCTGGCCCTCGGCGGCCTGGCCCTGATCCGTCGCCGTCGCTAGGCACAGGGTCCGGTCGTTGGCGTGAAGTACTGATTGGGGAGCGGCGGCGTCTGCGGATGCCGTCGCTCCTCTCTTTGCACCGGCGGAGGCTCTGCGGGATCACGCGCCGCCCAGCACGTCCGGGAGGGCGGCCAGGTCGTCCCAGTCATGCGTCGCCATCACGCTGATGCGCAGGCGCGATGTGCCCGGGGCGACCGTCGGCGGGCGGATGGCGGGGACCAGCAGCCCGGCCTCGGCACAGCGGCCGAACACCTCCACCGCGCGTGCCGCCGAGCCGAGATGCACCGGGATGATCTGCGTGGTCGATGCGCCCGTATCGAAGCCGGCGGCGCGCAGGTCCTCCCGCAGCCGTCCGGCCAGCGCCAGGCAGGTCCGGCGTCGCTGGGGCTCCTCCCGCACGATCCGCAGCGATTCCCGCGCCGCCGCCGCCATCGCCGCCGGCAGGGCCGTCGTGTAGATGAACGGCCGGGCCCGGTTGACGATCGTCTCGATCAGCGCCCGGGGGCCCGTCACGAAGCCCCCCAGGCTGCCCAGGGCCTTGGAGAGCGTCCCGACCGTCACGTCCACGTCGTCGGCCACGCCGGCCGCCTCTGCCGAGCCGCGACCGCCGTCGCCCAGCACGCCGGTGGCGTGGGCGTCGTCGACGACGAGGATCGCGTCGTACTGCCGCTTCAGCGCCGCCAGCTCGGCCAGCGGGGCCACGTCGCCGTCCATGCTGAACAGCCCGTCGGTGACGATCACGCACCGCCGGTGACGCGGGCGCAGGCGTTCCAGCAGGGCCCGCAGGCGTTCAACGTCGCCGTGGCGGTATGTCCGCAGCACGGCGCCGCTTGCCTTGGCGCCGTCGAGGATGCTGGCGTGGTTGAGCTTGTCCGACAGGATCAGGTCGCCCGGCCCGGCCAGCACCGCCAGGGCCGATGCGTTCGCCTGCCAGCCGGTGGATGTGACGACCGCCGCCTCGACGCCCTTGAACGCGGCCAGGTCCCGTTCGAGGGCCTCGACCGGTCCGCTGGTCCCGGTGATCAGGCGGCTGGCGCCGCTGCCGACGCCCCACCGCTCGATCGCTTCGGCGGCCGCCCGTTTCACGGCCGGGTCGTTGGCCAGGCCCAGGTAGTTGTTGGACCCCAGGTGCACCATCTCGCGGCCGTCCACGA
>JAAYZK010000261.1 GCA_012514895.1 Planctomycetota bacterium
AACCGGGGACAGATGAGGGGGATGCCACTGGTGTAGCATCTATGTCGGGACAGATTATAGGATGTGAAATCAGTCTAAAGGATGATAGGGGCGGTAGTTATGACAATTTCAGCTCTCAAAACGCGATTTTCCCGTTAGCTCAAAAGTGTCCAGAAAAGTAGCATCTCTCCTGTCCGCAAAATGAACTTTCCCGGGCTGCGCCGGGAAAGTTTGTTTTTTCTGCGCGGGGAAGGTTTGGCGGACCGCGGAAGGGCGTTGTCCGGCCCGGCCTGCAGCCTCCCTGGAGGAGAAGGCCCGAACTTGGGAAGAAGCTCGGGCCTTCTCGTACAGGGACCGGAGAGGGCGGGATTCGAACCCGCGGTACGCAAAAAGCGCACACTGGTTTTCGAAACCAGCTCCTTCAGCCGCTCGGACACCTCTCCAGGTGGTGGGGCGAGATTCTATACCAACGGTCGGCGGCTTGGCAAGCCGTCTTTAGACATTGCGCGTTCACGACCCGGCCCCAAGCCGTTCGAGGACGACCCTTCGCATCACGTCGGCCGGCGGGTTCAGTTCCGTCCACCAGGCGTACTGGGCGACGGCCTGGTTGATGAACATCTCGACGCCCGAGACCGTCACGCAGCCTGCTTCCTCGGCCCGCCGGAGCAGCCGGGTGGCGACCGGGTTGTAGATCGTGTCGAACACGACCGTTCCGGGGTGCAGAGCCGTGCTCTCAGGCAGGGGGCAGGCGTCGGTGTGGGGGTGCATGCCGATGGGGGTGCAGTTGATCAGGACGTCGGCGTCGAGGCGTCCCAGCCGGTCCAGGCCGGCGGCACGGACGGGCCCGTCAGGGCTGTCGAACTCCGCCGCCAGGTCCTCGGCGCGGGCGACGGTGCGGTTGTAAATGGTCGTTTCGGCCCCGTAATACGCCAGGGCGGCGACGATGGCGCGGGCGGCGCCGCCGGCGCCGAGGACCGCCACGGCGCTGCCGCGCAGGTCCTCCCGCGTGCAGGCCATCGCGTCGACCAGGGCATCAAGGGCCGCCGCGTAGTCGGTGTTGATCCCCAGCAGCGGCCGGTCCGGATCGCCGGTGAAACGGATCGTGTTGATCGCCCCGATCGCGGCGCTGAGGTCGTCGACGTTCTCGGCGCCGACGCGCTGGAAGGCGTGGTGCTTATGGGGGATCGTCACGCTCAGGCCGACCACGTCCGTCCAGGGCCGCCGCAGGACCGCGTCGATGAAGCGGTCGAACGCCGCGGCGTCCGGCTCGACGCGGAGGGGGACGTAGACCGCGTCGACGTCGGCGGCGGCGAAGGCGGCGTTGTGGATCGCCGGGCTCATCGAGTGGCCCACCGGGCAGCCCACGACGCCGAAAACCTTCGTCTCCGGCCCGATCGCCTCCCAGCGGTACAGCCCGCGCAGGTCGCCGATCGTCGGCTGGCCCGGAGCGCTGGCGCCGGCGGCGTCGAGGGCGGCGAAGGTCCCGAAGGCGCCGAACTTCCGCGCCAGGATGCGGCTGGCCAGCCCCGCTTCGCCCATCGCCAGGGCCATGGCGGGCTTGCGGCCCGTCCGCAGGGCGTCGAAGGCGGCCCACGCATCCTCCGGGCCGGCGGCGGCGAAGGCGACCTTGGCGATGCGGCCCTCCGAGCGTTCCATCGCGGCCAGGCGTTCGCCCAGGTCGGCGGGGCGCCCGCGGAAGTCGTGGCTCGAGACGATCACGTCCGTCCGGCCGTCCCGCACCGGCCCCGCCGCCAGGAGTTCCCCGGCAGCCCCCAGGTCGGCCAGTTCGACGTCGACCCATCGCGCCCCCAGCCGTGCCGCCGTCGCGGCGATCGCCAGGCGCTGCGCCGTCGTGCCCGCGTGGCGGCCGCCTTCACGGGCCGAGCGGCACGTGGCGAGGACCGGGCAGGGCGGGCGGGTCAGCAGCGTCCGCAGGGCGGCTTCGGAGGCGTCGTCGAGGAAGTCCAGCCGGGCTTCGACGGCGTCGGCCCCCGCCGCGACGGCCGCATCCATCGCCGCGCGCATGGCGGCGGCGTCGCTGTGCGTGAGCGGCACGATCAGCAGCGTGGGGCGGCCGGCCACGGAAGCTACCTCTGGGCCATCGGGCAGGAGCCCGCGCCGGAGCAGCTCTGGCACTTCGCCGGGGCCTCGGCCTTGACGGCGACGCCGAACGTGCTGAGCTTGCGCCCGGCGGCGCCGCCGCATTTCGGGCAGGCGGGGGCCTTGGCGTTCATCGTCCTGGCCAGGTTCTCGAACTCGTGGCCGCACTGTTGACAACGGTACTCATAGACAGGCATCGGGCTATCCTTCCGCTTACGGGGTTGCAGGTTGCGTATCGGGTACTTCGCCGGCCGGGGCCGGCCGGTTCGCCGCCGCTGCCGCCGCCAGAAGCGTTTCGGCGGTCGTCGCCAGTTCGGCGGCGCGGGCCATGATGACGGCATGGTCGCCGCCTCGCTGGAGATAGAGGCGTTCGTCGGCGTCGGTCGCGCCCAGGGCCAGCGTCCAGACCGTCCCGTCGGCCGTCGTGACGGCATAGCAGATGAACGGCCGGTCCAGGGCGAAGCCCCGCAGCGTCGAGTAGCTGGTGATGAAATCCCCGATGCGCGGCTCGGTCAGCGCCGCGGCGAGCCCGTCGAGCTGTGCGGGCGGCAGCGCCAGGCCCTCGGGGGCGGTCCAGCGGCCTGCGCGGCGGGTCAGCGTGACGGCCAGGTCGCCCCGGCCGACGGTCACCTGGGCGATGGCTTCGGCCTCGACAGGCACGATCCGGCGGTCCCGGAAGGTTTCGGAGGGCTCCAGCAGGGGCCCCAGGGCCGTCGGGGCGATCTTCATGGGCCAGGGATCGTTCTCCGCCATGACGTAGACGCCGCCCTCGTGCGTGCCGATCGCCAGCAGGAGGTGGTCGGGCCCGGTCGGGTCGTCGGCGGTCGGCGCGGCCGCACGGGGGCCGGGCAGATCGAGTTTGAGCAGGAAGGTCGCTGCCGGCGGGTCCAGCCCCACCGCGCGGAGCGATGCGGCCGGCTCGGGGGCGAACGCGGTGATCTCCAGCCCCGCCAGATGGTCCAGCAGCCCCCGGACGCGGGCCGCGTCGGCCGGCGCGGGCGGCCGGCCCTCGCCGACCATCTCCCAGCGGCCGTCCGTGCGGACCAGGGCGTACGCTTCGCGTCCGGTGACGGTGATGCGGCAGACGTCGGCGGGATCGAAATCCAGGAGCCTCGCCTCGCGGAAATCGCCGAAGGGCCGGTCGAGTTCCGCGGTGGGGTCGGGGTCGACGAGGTGGAAGTCGTGGGTCGTGCCGAGTTGGGCATACAGGTGCCTGACCAGCGGCTGGCGTTCGCCGAACTTCACAACATGGCGTCGTCCCGAGAGATCGGTCAAGGTCGCCGCGAGGCGCGGCGAGCCGAGGCCGGTCTGGTCAGTCGGCGGGCGGTGGGGGTCGGCGGGTCGGAAGGTCCGGGAGACGCGGAGGTTGCACAGCGCCAGCACCGCCCGCCGGACCGCCAGGGCGTCGGCCGGGCCGCGCACGGGGGCGGCCATGGCCCACCCGTCCCCGCGCCGGTACAGTTCGACGGCGGGGCGGCCGTGCGCCTCGATGGTCAACGCCCGGATGTCCGGCTCGGTCAGGTCCAGCAGCGGATCGCCCGCCGGGGCCTGCCGTTGGACGCGGAACCACCCCCCGGCGCCCACCAGGACCACGACGGCCAGGGCCGCCACCACGACCACCAGGACCAGTACTGTCACCAGACGCATCAGGAACTCCCTGCAGCGTACCACGTTATCCGCCGATAATCCATGGTACCGACGCCGCCGGCGCCGCTCTACAGCAAACTTCCTTGTATTGGATCGCGTACACGCATAGCATGACCTGATTATCGGTATCGCGACGGGCGCCGCTTGGGCGCGATACGGGATTCCCTGATGAAAGGCTCTCATGCGTAACATCCTTGCAGCACTGACGGCGGCGGCGGTCCTGGCCCTGGTCGGCCCGGCGGCCCTGGCCGACGGGGGCGACTCCCGCCTCCAGGCGGCCACGGACTTCGTGCGCCGCTCCGATCGCTACCTGCATCACGATGAGCTGCGCCGGGGCATGAAAGGCTACGGCCTGACAGTGATGTCGGGCACCGAGATCGTCCGCTTCGAGGTCGAAATCGTCTCGGTCATGAAGGGTTACGGACCCAACCGCGACGTCATCCTCGCGCGGCTCAACGGCCAGGGCCTCGACGTCAGCGGCATCATCGCCGGGATGAGCGGCTCGCCCGTCTTCATCCACCACGACGGGAAGGACAAGATGATCGGCGCGGTCGCCTACGGGTGGCTCTTCCAGAAGCCCTTCGACACGGGTCCGCTATGCGGCATCCAGCCGATCACGCAGATGCTCGCCCTGTCCGACAGCCCGCTGGACGGCGGCGCCGACGCGGCGCCGCGCGCCGAAGCGCCGGTTGCCCCGAGGCATGCCCCCGGTTCGGTGCGCCTGCCCGAGGAGTACCGCGAGCGGATGTTCGACCCCGGCAAGATCGACTTCTCCCCGGCCAGGGAGCCCGGCGCGCCGCCGTCGTCCGACAGCGCCGCCAGTTCCTCGCGCCTGACGCCGCTGTCGACCCCGGTCATGGTCGGCGGCCTGAGCGAGCGGACGCTGAGCTACCTCGCCGGCGCCCTGGCGGCGCGCGGGATGACGCCCGTCCAGTCCGGGCCGCTGGGCTCGGCGCCCGCGGAGGACCTGCCGGAGCTGCGCCTGGAGCCCGGCTCGGCCCTGGTCGTGCCGCTCATCAGCGGCGACATGGACGCCAGCGCCGTCGGCACCGTCACCGAGGTGCTCAACGGCCACGTGATCGGCTTCGGCCACCCGATGTTCGGCGACGGGGACGTCAGCTACCCGATGGCGACCGGCTACGTCCACACGGTCGTCGCCTCGGCCGAGCGCAGCTTCAAGCTCGGCGGGCCGGTCAAGGTGGTCGGCGAGATCACCGCCGACGAGGTGACCGCCATCGGCGGCGGCCTCGGCCGCGACGTCAGCATGGTGCCCGTCCAGCTCGACCTCACCTGGCACGACGGGCGGGTCCAGCGGCTCAACTACGAAGTCCTGCGCGAACGGACGATGACGCCCGTGCTGACGGTGACCGCCCTGATGGAGAGCGTCTGGGGCACCCGGATGCTGCCCCGCGAGCACACGGTGCAGTACGACGTGGAGATCGATTTCGCGGACCTGGGCACCTACCGGGCCGAGAACGTGTCGGCCGGCACCGACCTGTACGGGATGATCAGCGACCTGACCCGCCCGCTGGCGCTGCTGCTGGACAACCCCTTCGAGCCGGTCCGCGTCGAGGGCATCCGCCTGGGCGTGCGGGTCGAATCGGGCACGAAGGCAGCCGACCTGCTCGGCGCAACGCTCGACCGCAACAGCTACGCCCCCGGCGACACCGTCGAGGCGACCGTGCAGTTGCGGCGGTACAAGGGCGAGCGGTTCGCCCAGACCCTTCGCCTGAAGCTGCCCGAAACGCTCGAGCCGGGCCAGTACCGCCTGCGGATCGGCGACTGGCGCATGGCATTGGAGGACCTGCGGCGGCGCGACCCGCGCCGGTTCGATCCGCGGTCGGCCCCCGAGCTGCTCCGCGCCGTCCAGACGCTCGCCGACGGGCGGATGGACCGGATCTGGGGCATCCTGCACGTGTCGGGCGAGGGCCTGACGGTCGACACCCGGACCATCGCCGACGTTCCGCCCACCGTCGCCGGCCTGCTGTCGGCCGCCCGGCCGCTGGACGTGGCGCCGACGACCGACGCGATCACCGCCGAGGTCCCGGTGGACGTCGTCGTCAGCGGCCGGACCGACGTGACGATCAACGTCACAAGGCATCCGCCCAGGCCCTGATCGACCGGACCGTGGCGGCATCAACGAACAGTGGCAACGTGGACCCAACCCAAGAGGGATCTTGAACGATGAAGCGTACCTTTCGTGCAGCCGTCCTGGGCCTGCTGATGCCGGCGATGGCCCTGGCAGTGGCGCCGGTGACGACCACGCACACGACGGAGGCGGACTTCACCGCGTCCGAATCGGACGGGGTGGTGGTCTGGAGCCTCGGTGAGATCAGCCTGGGCGCCGCGACCAGGACGATCCTGGCCGACCAGGCGGGCGTCGACGCGGTGACGGCGGTGGCCTCGGCCGCCGACGGCACGCTCTACGTGGGCACCGCCGCCGAGGGGCGGATCCTCCGCATCGCCCCGGACGGCACCGCCGCCGCGCTGGCCGACCTCGACTGCGCCATGATCACCGACCTGGTCCTGGACGGCCCGCGCCTCCTGGCGGCCACCGCCGGCGGGCCCGCCGGCGTCTACGCCGTCGACGTCGGCAGCGGCGCCGTGACCGAACTGTTCACCCACGCCGACGTTTCGGCCGTCTGGGACATCGCCCTGGCCGGCCGGCGGCTCCTGGCCGCCACCGGCTCGGGCGGCACTCTGTTCGCCATCGACCCCGACGGCCGCGCCGAGGCGATCTTCACCGTCGACCAGAAGGTTCTGCGGCGGCTCGTCACGACCGGGCAGGCCGCCTTCGTCGGCACCGGCGAGGGCGGGCTGGTCTACCACATCGACCTGGCGCGCCCGGGCTATCCCTCGCGCGTCGTCCTGGACGCCGACGAGGCGGAAGTCGTCTCGCTGGTGGTGGACTGGGCCGGCACGCTGTACGCGGCGGCGACGAACGTCACCACCGCGACGCCCAACCCGCCGGCCGCGACGGACGGCGGGCGGCCCGTCGGCGACACGCAGGCGGCCCCGCCGCCGGCCGCGACGGCCCCGGCCCAGCGGGACGAGCCCCGGGACGACCCCAGACCGGCGCCGACCACCCAGCCGGCCGGCCAGCCCGCCGCCGGTGACGACGGCGGCGAGGGCGAGCAGGGCCAGGACGATCCGGCGCCCCAGCAACAGCAGCCGGCCGTGCAGCCCGTGCAGGCGGCCAGCGCGCCGTCGGTGACGGCGACCGCCCGCGGGCGGCGCAGCGGCGGCGACGGCGGCGGCAACACCGTCTACCGCATCGCCCGGTCCGGCCTGGTCGACGCGGTCGCCAAGATTCCCGAGACGATCCTGAGCATGGCCTACGTCGATCAGCCCACGCCGGAACTGCTGGTCGGCGTCGACGGCGGGCGCGTCCGCGCTGTCGACCTGATGACCGCCTCGACCGGCGCTCTGGCCGAGATCGACCCGTCCAAGGTGACGGCCCTGGCGGTGACCGCCGACGGGGTCGTCGTGGCCGGCACGACGGCGCCGGCGACGGTGCTGACGACGACGATGGCCCCGACGGCGCAGGGCACCTTCGTGTCGCGGCCGATCGACGCCGGGCAGATCGCCCGGTGGGGGTCGGTCTCGATCGTGGCGGATCTGCCGGCCGGGACGGGCGCCACCGTCGCCGTCCGGACCGGGAACGTCGCCGAGCCGCACGAGCGGACGTGGAGCGACTGGTCGGCCGAACTGCCCGCGACGATGGGCTGGACGGCGCTGGAAGTCCCGGCGGGCCGGTTCGCCCAGTATCGCCTGACCCTCACGGGCAAGGCGGCGATCGTGCCGGCGGCCGTGCCGATCGTCGACAGCATCAGCCTCGTCCACCAGGTGGGCAACCTGGCGCCGCAGATCGACGCGCTGACGGTCGAGGCATCCGACAACCCGCAGAAGGCCTCCACCGGCGCCGAGCCCCTGCGCTACCGCCTGGTGGCGATCCAGGCCGGCGACCCCAACGGCGACACGCTGCGGTACGACCTGTACTACCGTCCCCGCGGCGGCGGCGTGTGGATCCGCTGGGAGAAGGACCTCGAGGCGCCCAAGACCGCCTGGGACACCCGCGGCGTGGCAGACGGGGCGTACGAGCTGCGCGTCGTGGCCACCGATGCGCCGTCCAACCCGCCGGCGACCGCCCAGCGGGATGAGCGGCTCAGCCGCGCCGTGATCGTCGACAACACCCCACCGCGGATCGACGCGGCCGACGTGACGGCGGTGGCCAACGGCGTCCGCCTGACCGGGTCGTTCGCCGATGCCAACCGGATCGCCTCGGTGCGGTACCTGCTCAGCGGCGAGGACGTCCCCGTCGTGGCCGCCGCCGCCGACGGGATCTACGACTCGCCGGGCGAGTCGATCGACGTCGTCATCGGCGACCTCGAGCCGGGCGCCCACGCCCTGACCCTCGAGGTCCGCGACGAGTTCGGCAACACCGCCCACCGGACGCTGGACGTGTCCGTCCAGCGGTAGGGACGGGCTCCGCCGGCGTTCATCGACCCCGGTGAACGCCGGCGGGCCGCCCCGTGCCGGGCGGCTCTCCATCACCTCGCCCATTGACCGCGCCGCCGACCCCGTGTACATAAGAGCCACGGTCGGACCTCACGGGGCGTAGCCCAGGCTGGTAGGGTGCCTGCTTTGGGAGCAGGAGGTCGCCGGTTCGAATCCGGCCGCCCCGAGTCAGAAGGCCACTCAGAGACTGGCCTTCTGACTGGAGCAGGTGAGCAGTGGATCAGGAGAGAAAGAGCACCCCCATGTACGACACCATCCGTCCCGGCCAGCCCTGGCTGGACACCCACGGCAACCGCATCCAGGCCCACGGCGGGTCCATCATCGCCGTCGGCGACACGTTTTACTGGTACGGCGAGAACAAGGAGAAGACCCTGCCCGGTTCGGGCATCTGGCACTACGGCGTGCGGATGTACCGGTCGAAGGACCTGTATAACTGGGAGGATCTCGGCCTGGTCCTGCCGCCCGTCCTGGACGACCCCGCCAGCCCGCTGCATCCGGCGCAGTGCATGGATCGCCCGCACATCCTCTACTGTGCCGCGACGCGCACGTTCGTCCTGTGGATGAAGATCATGGGCAAGGACGGCATCCAGTTCCAGACGGTCGCCACGGCCGGCAAGGTGACCGGGCCGTACACGATCCTGAGGTCCTTCCGCCCGCTGGGAATGAGCTGCGGCGACTTCGACCTGGTCGTCGAACCCACGGACGGCAAGGGCTACTACGTCTTCGAGCGCGTGCACAGCGAGCTGATCTGGGCCGACCTGACCGACGACTACACCGGCGTCACCGGCTACTACTCGACCCATTTCCCCCGCACGAACCCGCCGTTCGTGCGCGAGGCGCCGGCGTACTTCCGCCGCGGACGCCTGCACTACCTGTTCACCTCCGGGACCACCGGCTACTACCCCAACCGCAGCGAGGTCGCCTGTGCCTGGAGCTATCACGGCCCGTGGACGGTGCTGGGAGACCCGCACCCCGGCGACCGGGAGCACACGTCGTTCCGTTCCCAGATCACCAGCGTCTTCAGGCACCCCGGCCGCAAAGACCTCTACATCGCCCTGGCCGACCGCTGGCTGACCGACCTGCCCCAGACGCTGCCGGACATCGACGGCGCCTTCGACGCCGCGTACGGCAACGATCCGGCCGACCTGTCGAAGCTCAAGCACCTCAAGGACCTCTCCGCGCAGAACACCTCCGTGGCCGACTACGTCTGGCTGCCCGTCCGCTTCGACGGCGACATGGCTTATCTCGACTGGCGCGACGAATGGCGGATCGAGGAGTTCCCCGAGATCTGAGGGTGCCGCGCATGACTCGACGCGACGTCATCCGAGCCGTGCTGAACGGGCAGAGGCCCCCGTACGTACCGTGGTCTTTCGCCTTCACCCTCGAAGCGCGCCAGCGGCTCGTCGAGCATTACGGCACGGACGACCTCGACGCCGTCCTGCAGAACCACCTGCTGGTTCTGGGCAGCGGCATCGGGTTCTTCGAGGATCTGGGCGACAACCGCGTGCGGGATGTGTTCGGCGTCGTGTGGGACCGGACGGTCGACAAGGACATCGGCAACGTCGTTGAACCCCAACTGACCGAGCCGTCGCTGGCGGGCTACACCTTCCCGGATCCCCTGTCGGAGCGGTTCTTCGCCGGCATTCCCGCCGCCATCGCCGCTCACGGCGACCGCTTCCGGGTGTTCGCCATCGGGTTCTCGCTGTACGAGCGTGCCTGGACGCTGCGCGGCATGGAGAACCTGCTGCTGGACTTCATCGAGCATCCTGGCTTCGTGCACGAGCTGCTGGGGGCGATCACCGACTACAACATCGCCCAGGTCCGCAAGGCAGCGACGTTCGACATCGACGCGATCCACTTCGGCGACGACTGGGGCCAGCAGCGGGGCCTGCAGATGGGGCCGGGGCTGTGGCGGGAGTTCATCCACCCCCAGCTCAAGCGGATGTACGCCGCCGCGAAGGAGGCCGGGAAATACGTGTCCATCCACTCCTGCGGCGACGTCGACGAGCTGTTCGACGACCTGATCGACATCGGCCTGGACTGCTTTAACCCCTTCCAGCCGGAGGTGATGGACGTGGCCTCCCTCCTGCGCCGCTACCGCGGGCGGCTGGCCTTCCACGGCGGCCTGTCCACCCAGCGGACGCTGCCGTACGGCACGCCCCAGGACGTCCGGCGGGAGACCCGGCAGTTGCTGGCGTTGGGCGCCGAGGGCGGCTTCATCCTTGCGCCGGCCCACGCCGTCGAGGGCGACGTGCCGCTGGAGAACATGCTGGCCTTCATCGACGAGGCGCTGGGCCAGACGGCTATTCCGACGGAAATGCGACTTTCGGCCGCCCCGCGACGTAAGAAGGAATGAGGCGGCCGGGGTGCTTCGGCCGCGAGAATGCGCACGGCCCGGTAAGTACGGGCCGGTCATGGCGACGAAAGTGAATCCAACCTGATGTCTTTTGATGCGTTGGGGCTCCGCCGCGCCCTGTTCGATGCGGTCCGCGACAAGCAGTTCACGATACCCACCCCGATCCAGGGCCTCGCCATTCCCCCGGCCCTGGAGGGCCGCGACGTACTGGGTTGCGCCCAGACAGGCACCGGCAAGACCGCTGCGTTCGCCCTGCCGATCCTCCATCGCCTCGGCTGCCCGTCCGGCGGGCGGCAGCGGCCCATCCGGTCGCTGATTCTCGCGCCGACGCGGGAACTGGCCGCCCAGATCGGTCAGACGTTCGGCGAGCTCGGCAGCCGCACGGACCTTCGCCACACGGTCGTCTTTGGCGGCGTCGGCCAAGCCTCCCAGTGTAAGGCCCTCGGCCGCGGGGCGGACATCCTCGTCGCCACGCCGGGGCGCCTGCTGGACCTGGTGGGCCAGGGCGTCGTCGACCTCGCCCGCGTCGAGATCCTCGTCCTGGACGAGGCCGACCGCATGCTCGACATGGGGTTCATCCACGACATCCGCCGGATCGTCCAGCGCGTGCCCGCGCGGCGACAGACGATGCTGTTCTCGGCCACCATCCCCCCGGAGATCGAACGCCTCGCCGGCAGCCTGCTGAGCGACCCCGTGCGTGTCTCGGTCGACCCCGAGGCGCCCGCGGCCGACACTGTGGACCAGGAGGTCCACCTTGTCGAGCGGGACAGTAAGCTGGGCCTGCTGCACACGCTGCTGGCCGACGGGGCGATCGCCAAGGTCCTGGTCTTCACACGGACCAGGTACGGCGCCGACAAGGTTGCCCGCAAGCTTACCCGTGCCACCGTCCCCGCCGCCGCCATGCACTCGGGCAAGACGCAGAACCAACGGACGCGGACACTGGAGAGCTTCCGGACCGGGGAGCTTCGCGTCCTGGTCGCCAGCGACATCGCGTCGCGGGGGCTGGACGTCTGCGACATCACCCACGTGGTGAACTTCGACATGCCCCACGAGGCCGAGACCTACGTCCACCGCATCGGCCGCACCGGCCGCGCGGGCTGCAGCGGCAGGGCGATCTCGTTCTGCAGCCAGGAGGAGCGCCCGCTGCTGCAGCAGATCGAGCGGCTCCTGTCGCGCCGTCTGCCGGTGGCCCCGAAGGTGCCTGTCGCCGAGGCGCGCGTCACCGCGGCGCCGTCACAACCACCACGCCCGCGCCGCCCGCGGGGACGTCGCCGGTCCAGGTCCGGCTTCGCCCGTCGCCCAGACGCACGGTGACGCAGTGGGGGCCCGGCTCGACGGGCACGCGGGAGACGTAGACCTCGGCGGGCAGGAACGTCCAGGAGCGGGTGTCGGGCTTGTCCAGCGCCACCAGCGTCAGTTCGGCCGCCAGCGAGGCCAGCACCTGCACACCGTCGCCGCCGTCGCGGGTCGCCGCACGCACCCCCTCGGCCACGGCCGCCCGGGCCAGCAGGCGGGTCAGTGCCGCGGCGAGGATCATCGGCTTGGTCCGCTCGTAGTCCTGGCGGACCTGCTCGCCCTGGTCGACGAGCAGTTCGCCCGCCGCGGCGCGCCCGTCGACGTCGATGGACGGGGCCGACCGCCAGGGCGACGGCGGCGACACCAGCGCCGGGTAGACCACCACCTTGCCCGCCAGGCGCTCCAGGACGTCCGCGTCGCCCGTGATCAGCGTGCCGGCGATCCCGATCGCCAGCCCCGCCGGCATCCGCTCGGGGACCTTGAACGGCACGCGGCCGGTGCTGACGACCACCAGCAGCTCGGCCGGCGGGGCGGGCTGGGCGGGGGACGCCGCGCCGGCCTCGCCCAGCAGGGCCTTGACGTGCTCCCCGCGATAGATGGACCGCGCCGCCAGGCGACGGACGGGCGCCTCCAGCGATCGCAGGGGGCCGGCGGCGAGGACCTCGTCGTAGTACCGCAGGGCCCGGTCGGCCTCGCCCATCCGCTCGAAGGCGAACCCCGCCAGGAACGCGCCCAGGCGGCCGTTGCCGCCCTGGTCGGACTGGTCGAGGTAGGTCCGCATCACCGTGAACCGCCGCGCCTCGACCGCCGCCGACTGCAGGTCGCCGGCGGCGAGGTAGTTGAGCATGTTGCAGGCGTTGAGGGCGAGCTTCTCGGTCGGCGTGGTGCGGTAGACGGCCGCCTCGTCGCTGTAGACGAACTTGCCGATCGTCGCGACGGGGTCCTTGGAGAGATCCAGCAGCTCCAGCACCTCATCGGCGGCCTGGAGGTCCCGCGCGCTGAGGTCGTGCCGCTCGGCGGCCTGCAGCAGGACGGCGCGCTCCAGCAGCGCCAGGCCGGTGTTGGCGGTCCAGTCCTCGGGGACCGCCGCGGCCGTCGGCACATCCAGCAGGGCGTTGACCGTCGAGACGGCGCGGTCGTAGTCGCCGTACGCCGCCTGGTCGTGGGCGAGCTGGAGCTTCTCGGAGTAGGTCGCCGCGCAGCCCCCGAGGGCCGCCGCGGCGGCCATCAGGGCGCCCAGCGCCGTCGCGCGCAGCCCGCGCGGTGCCATGGTGCGTGTGTGCATCGCCGCCGTCAGCCCTTGAGCGACTTGGTCCGCGCCGCCTCGTTCTGGAAGACGATCTCGCCGGTCTCGACGTCGACGACCTGGACGAACAGGATGTACTGCATGCGGCGCTGGTTGCGGATGCGTTCGTCGACCCCGCTGAGCTTGCCGGTCATGAAGTACTTCGCCCCGAGCTGGCGGCCCAACTGCCCGGCCGTGGCGGGGTCGAAGACGTCGACGTCCTGGCGGACCTCGATCTCGCGCACCAGGTCGCGCTGGAGGTCGCGGGCGACCAGGCGGGCCTGGCCGGTGGCGAGGACACGCGTCTGGATGGACTGCAGCAGGGCGTCCATCTGGTCGTCGATGTGCTGGGACGTGAGGTTCTGGATCGGCCAGACCGCCATCAGCGGACGTTCCGGGCCGCGGACGACCGTGTCGCGCCAGAACCGGGAGGCCTCGAGGGTCTCGAAGGTCCGATCGACCAGGTACGCCAGGTCCAGACGGTCGAGGGTCAGGCTCATCGCCGGCTCGTCGATGTCCGGACGATCGGTTCCCTCGCCGCCCCGGTACGCCCGCGGCCCGCACCCTGCCGCGGCCAGCGCCAGGACGACGACCAGGAACCCAACCGAATACAAGGACTTCTGATGGATAGTCTTCATGCCTTCCACAACCGACTCCTTTCTCACGCGGCCGCCCATCGCACGGGCCTGACGGTTACGCCGTCCGCCACGGACGGCACACACGTCAGGACACGTCCGCCGCTGTTTCGTTGGAATGATACCCGCACTCGGCGCGGGCGCACAAGCTTATGCCGCTATCCAAGGCGGGCGAAAGCCTTGTCGCCAACGGCGGCGCCGGCGCACGGATGATGCGCCTGACCGGGACGGCCGCACGAACGGCCGCTACTTGAGGCGGGAAAAGGCCTTGTCGCGGATGGCGGCGATGGCGGCGAGCTGGTCGCCGCGGAGCACGGGGACGGCCGGCTCGGCGAGGATCGCGTCGACCTGCGCGCGGGCGCGCCGGGCGAGCGTGGCGGCCCCGGCGGCCTGCCAGGTGTCGCGGTGGGTGCGGGTCATGAGGGGCGACTCGCTCAAGGCGGTGCGGAAGTGGTTCAGGGTGTGGTCGTGGCTGAGGAAGTCGCCGCGGCCTTCAACGACGTCGCGGATGACGTCGAAGGCGAGGGTGTCGTCGTTGACGACGATTCCGCTCCGCCAGCGGCGGAGCATTCCGGCCAGGTCGTTGTCGATGACGAGTTGGACGGGCGAGAGGGTCTTCTCGCTCTCGAGCTGGCCCATGCCCCAGATGACGTTCACGCCGGCGTCGGCGTGGGCCATCCCGGTGAGCATCTTCTCCAGCGACGCCTGCTCGTCGTCGGTGAACGCGTCGGTGCACATCCACGAGGCGCTGGGCAGCCCGTGGTGCGCCGCCAAGGCCGCCCCGGCCGCCGCCAGCAGGGCGCATTCGGGGGTGCCCGAGAGGCACGCGGCGGTCCGCATGTCCACCGAATGGGCGAAGCCGACGTTGTGGATCACCGGGCGGCCCGGCTCCAGGAGTTGCACGAGCACCACCCCGCCCAGCACCTCGGCGTGGGCCAGCGCCAGGCTACCGGCCAGCGTCACCGGGCTGGTCGTGCCGGTGATCGGCTCGCCGTTGAGCATCAGCGGGAGGGCGTGCCTGGACGACCTCCGCCACAGCTCGGTGCTGGTGGCCGCCCAGTGCAGCGGGGGCAGGCAGGAATAACCGAAGGAGATCAGCGGCCGCTCGGCCAGCGAGGCGCCGTCGGCGACGACCTGGGCGATCTCGATCATCGCCGGGACGCTGTCGGGGCTGAACAGCAGCGGCCGCAGGTGCTTTCGCGTGTGGGCCGCCATGATCGCCAGGCCGGCCACATCCCGCACAGGCGGGGGGGCCTCGGCGACGGAGGTGCCCACGACGGCCATCAGGTGCTCCATCCGGTCGGCGAGGCGGCAGAAGTCGCGCAGGTCGCTCCCGGTGATGGAGCGGCAGGCCGCCCCGTCCACGTAGTTGAGAGCCGCGCCCGTCCAGAACGTGCTCGTCCCGCCGGGAGCGACCGTGGTCGCGCCGCCGCCGGCGCCGGCGAAGGTGACCTGCGACGGGGCCATCGCGACGCAGTCGCGGACCATCTCGGGCGGGATGCGGATCCAATCGGCTTTGTCGCCCGGCGCCGCGCCGGCGCGGATCGCCGCCTCGCGCAACGCCGCGTCGTCCACGCGGAGGCCCAGTTCGCCCAGGATGCGCACGCTGGAGGCGTCGATGCGTTCGAGATCGGTGGCGGTGAGGATCATCGTGTACTCCGTGAAACGGAAGACCTCGCGCCTCACGCCCGCAGGGTGTGCAGGATCCGCAGTATCTCCGCCGTGACCTCGTCGCCGGTTTCGATACGTGCGAGGATGACGGGTTTGCGGATGTCCTCTTCGTCGCGCCTCGTGCTGGGGCCGCGCATGGTCTCGTAGCTGCCCTGCTCGTAGCCGATCGGCTTGGCGACGTAGCCCTGGCGGGAGCCGTTGTAGCCCATGAGGATCGTGTGGGCGAAGGGCGAGCCGGCGCGGATCTCCAGGCCGAATTCGAGGAACATCTCCCCGGGCATCGACACGAAGGCGATGTCGCCCAGGGCCAGCGCGTTGAGCATCACGAGGCGCTGCCGCTCGCCGGTGCCCTCGGTCTCGGTCGACCGGTACAGGTGGGCCAGGCGCGTCGGCCGCCGGTAGTCCATCGTCGCCAGGGCGGGCAGGACGTCGCCGGTCATCCGCTCGGCGATCAGCTCGATGCTCCGCTCGAACCACGTCCGCTGCTCGTCCTCGTCGTTGGGCATCGGGTGGATGCAGTGGATGTCGATGTTGCCGCCGGTGCCGTGCGCGTACAGGCAGGTGGCGCCCGGCACGAGCCGTTCCATCCGCCGCTTGATCCCGCCGGGGATCTCGCCGCTGAAGTAGCGCAGCCCGCACAGGTGCGGGTGGCTGTCGTAGTTGATCAGCACCGCGAAGGGCGACGTTTCGCCCACACGGCGGACGGCCACGACGCCGACGGTTGTCGGGTCGGGCCCGGCCGGCTCGGCGATCTTCACGCCCCACAGCGCCGCCGGGTGCGAGCCCCAGGCGCTGATGGCGGTGCCGTTGGAGACCAGCACGCGACGGCACTGGCCGATGGTCCCGGTCAGGTCGACCGTCGTGGCGGCGATCTCCGCCGGGGCGAGGCTCTCGACGGCGCGGACGCAGACGTCGATGATCGCCTGCTGGATCTGCTCGTCGGCCGCTCGGGCGGCGTCGGCCGCCTCGGGCGAGTCGCCCCAGGCGATCGGGTTGAAGCAGTGGTTGTGGTCGCCGGAGAAGAGGATCCGCCGCTCATCGCAGCCGGTCCGCCCGGCGATCTCGCTCCGCATCCGCACGACCCACTCGTAAGGAATCGTCCGCAGGTCGCCGGTGGTCATCAGCACCAGTTCGCCGCCGGCGCGGATGGCCATCGCCTCCATCCGCGGAGGCTGGAGGATGCCCAGCGTCGGACCCAGACGGCCCATGCCTGTCGGTGTGATCAACTCGGGGCGGGCCGGCACGACCTCCTGGGCCGCGACGCCGATCTCAAGAGCGGTGGTCTGGCGCGGGCTCATCGGTTCACCTCCCCGTCGCGGGCGGCCAGGTACGCGGCCGCCTGGAGGCGGACGCGGGGGCTGGGATCTTCCATCCGGCGGGCGACGGCGTCGCCGCCGGCGTCCAGGCGGTCCAGCGCCTCGATCGCGCACAGCCGTACGTACGGCGACCCGTCATCCAGCGCCGCCAGGGCCGTCTCGATCCCGTCGGCTCGTCCCAGCAGGCCCAGCGCCTCGAGGGCCGCGCCGCGATCGACCGCGTCAGTGCCGTGCACGGCCCCGTCCAGCAGGGGACTGGCATCATCGGCCGCGCCGGCGCCGATCAGCGCCTGCGTCGCGCGGATGCGGACGAAATCCGTCCCGTCGCGGTCCCGCAGGGCCGCCACCGCCTCGATGTTCTCCTGCGACGACGACGCGGCCAGGAGACTTACGGCAGCCTGGGCGCGGACGTAGCGGCTGCGGAAGCCCAGCCAGCCTGCGATCGCGCGGGCGGCCTCGTCGCCGCCGATCAGGCCGAGCGCCTCGACGACGCGGGTCAGACGCCCGGGGTCCGACAGGCGGACGCTGCGCTCGTTGGCGCCCGTGAGAGACTGGACGCTCAGGCGGGCCTTGATCGCCGCCGTCGCGGGCGTCGTGTCGCCCAGGGCCAGGACCGCCGGGGCCATCCAGGCGTAGAGGGCGTCGTCGTGCTTGTCGGCCAGTTCGGTGAGGTACGCCGCCCCGCTGTCGTCGCCGAGGGCCAGCAGGGCCGTGGCGGCGGCGGCGCGGACGGTCTTGGCGCCGTACCAGTACCAGTCGTCGTAGACGTGCGGGTCGTCCACCCGCGGGCGGATCGCCGGGCAGACCGACGCGTCGCCGATCCGGGCCAGGGCCTCGAAGGCGGCGACCTTGGCGTGGTAGCGGCACTCCGTCACGTACCGCACCAGCGCCGGCGCCGCCTCGCGACGACCCAGCCCGCCCAGCAGCCGCGCCGCATCGGCCCCCACCACCCGGTCGGGGTCGAACAACGCGTCGAGCAGCAGTTCGTAGGGGGTCATGATGTACTCATCGCTCCAGGGTTGGTTCCTTGACCGATTACTCTATCGCCGCGTTCGCTCGACTCAAGCCCAAAAAAGGTGCGGGGTCCCGGCCGGTCCGCAGCCTTCGGCGGCCGGGACGCTTGCGCGGAGTGCTGCAGGAGCACGGCCGCCAGGGGAGGTGAAGGGCTGAAAGATTAGTTATCCCCCCGCGCGCCCGCTGCCGATAGCGCTGGTGAACGGGGGAGCGCCAAGGGGCTCAAGGATGGCACCTCCGGATGAAGGGTTGACGACGATGATCGTCCGAGGGGGCGTGTTCATGCGGGTCAACGTGCGTCAGGTCAGGGGCGTCACCGTGATCCAGCCCGACGCCGATCGGCTGGATGCAGGATCGGTGGGACAGTTCTGCCAGGGGTTGGAGGGGCTCGCCGAGCCGCTCGGCAGCCGCGTGGTGCTGGACCTGTGCCGCGTCCGCACGATGGACTCGACCGGCCTGGGCTGCCTGGTTCGGACATTCCGCCAGGTGGTCGCCAACGGGGGCTCGCTGTGGCTGGCGGGCGTCCGTCCGCAGGTCAGCACGCTGCTTCGGATCACCGAACTGGACCGCCTGATGGCGGTCTACGCCGACGTCGCCGACGCGTTGGCGGTCTGGGGCGATCCGCCCGGGGCGACGTTCGGCAGGGGGACGTACGAATCGGACGGGAGATCGCAGGGGCGAATGGGTTCTTGAGCCGCGCTGTCGGCCATGGGATCCGCAACTCATGAGGTCTGAAGCCGCGTCGGAACGCCGCATCGCTGCGCGTCCGCACGGGGGGCGACGACGCGCCTGGAGCAGGCTCCGGCCCGGTGACGGGAGATGCCCGACGCACCGGACCTCAAGGGGGGGATGAGTCGGATCCCGGCGACAGCGGCTCCGCCAGCCGGGTCGCGCCGGACACGGGGGAGCCCGGCCGCCCGGGCCACTGGCGCCGCCCCTGTCTCCCGCCTCCGAACCGCGGGGCAACAGCAGGGGGGAGATGTTCGCCGTTGCAGCGAACGGCCGGGCCGCGAGGTCCGGCCGTTTCGTTTTGGGAACGACGTCTTCTTCGTGCAGGGGCGCCCCGGCAACGCCCGTTGCATCGGCGGCGGCGGGGGTCTATGATGACCGGTCGTCATTCCACAACCGATTGACTGACCGGGAGCAAGCGATGGCGTACCTGATGGGCATCGACGTGGCGACCAGCGGGGTCAAAACGATCATCATTACGCCGGATGGTACGATCGTCGGCGAGGCGTTCCGGACGTACCCGACGTCCACGCCCAACCCCGGCTGGGTCGAACAGGAGCCCCGCGACTGGTGGCGATCGACGGCCGCGTCGATCCGCGAGGCCTTGGAGAAGGCCGCCATCAGGCCCCAGGACATCGCCGGGATCGGCCTGTCGGGGCAGATGCACGGGGCGACGTTCGTGGATGCGGCCGGCGAGCCCCTGCGGCCATGCCTGATCTGGGCGGACACCCGGACCGGGCCGCAGTGCGAACGCCTCGAAAAGCTGTTCGGCCACGAGAAACTCGTCGAACTGACGTGCAACCCGGCCCTGGCGAGCTTCACGGCGACGAAGATCATGTGGGTGCAGGAGCATCAGCCGGAGATCTTCGCCGCCACGCACAAGGTCCTGCTGCCGAAGGATTTCGTGCGCTTCAGGCTCACCGGGGTGTACGCCACCGAGCTGTCGGACGCCTCGGGCACGTCGCTGCTGGATGTGCGGCACCGCCGCTGGTCGGCGCCGGTGCTGGAGGGGCTGGGAATCCCGGCGTCGATGATGCCGGAGGTGTACGAGTCGTCGTTCGTCAGCGGCCGGGTCTCCGCGGCCGCGGCGGCCGAGACGGGACTGGCCGCCGGCACGCCGGTCGTCGGCGGGGCGGGCGACGTGGCGGCCGGGGCGGTCGGCAGCGGGGCGACCCGAAGCGGGATCGTCACGCTCATCATGGGCTCCGGCGGGGTCGTGTTCGCCGGGAC
>JAAYZK010000262.1 GCA_012514895.1 Planctomycetota bacterium
CCCCGTTTCGACCTCTACTCGATCTACGTCGCCGAGGGCGACCGCCTCTGCGCGATCATGACCAGCACCGCGTTCGACGCCTACCTGGTCCTGCTCTCGCCCTCGGGCCGCACCTGGGAGGACGACGACAGCGGCGGCGGCCGCAGCGCGATGCTGGAGGTCCAGGCCGACACCACGGGCGTGTGCATCCTGGCGGCCTGTTCCTACGGCCAGGGCCTGGGCCCGTACCAACTGCGGATCACCTGCCCCAGCGGCACCCACTGGGAAGGCACGGCCGTCCCCCTGCCCAGGCACGTTCCCTCGGCGGTGGAGGCCCAGCCCGTGCAGTTGGGCCGGTTGGACGAAACCGACGCCCGCCTGAGGGACAACACCTGCTACGACTGCTACGTCTTCAACGCCGCGGCCGGCGACAGGATCACGGTCAGCATGACGTCGGCGACACTGGATGCCTTCCTGGCCGTCCGCTCGCCCTCCGGTGCGATCGAGTCGGACGACGATTCCGGCGTTGGCACCAACGCCTTCATCCTGATCCCCGCCGCCGACGCCACCGGGCAGTGGTGCGTCTTCGCCAACAGCATCGGACCGGTCCGAACCGGCGACTACGAGCTGCGGGTCAGCGTCCAGCCCACGGAGGTCAGCCCCCCCAGGCCCGCCCCGTCACCGCCCGTGCCCAACCGCCTGCAGGCCGGCGGGGCCGGGACGACTCCCTGACAGCCCGCCGGCGGCGTCGGCCGGCGCCGCCACGCGTCGATCGCGGGGGCAGATCGGCTCGCTTGCGCGAACAGGCCGTGTGCCGGAAAGGAATTGACGCTCCGGACCGGACCGGTACAATCCCAAGCGCGAGGCCGTCAGAGGCGGACGTCCTCATGGAACGAACAGGTCCGGGGGGCGAACGAAGAAGGAGACGGCTGTGCGAATTCCCGCAGAGGCGGCGTGTGTGATGATCGTGGCGGCGGGCCTGTGGCTGGTCGGATGCGGGCCGACGTCCACCTCCCCTGTTGCGCCGGCCCTGCCGGAAGGGCTGACCTCGCTGCCGGCGACGCCGTCCTATACGGGCACGCTGACCGCGTCGGACCGGCGGCTCGATGACGGAAGCTACTACGACGGCTACTCGATCTTCGCCGACCAGGGCGACCGCATCCGCGTGAGCATGGTCAGCACCGCGTTCGATCCCTACCTGGTTCTGCTATCCCCCTCCGGGCAGAGGTGGCGCGACGACGACGGCGGGGAGGGCAACAACGCCTTCCTGGATGTCCGCGCCGACGCGTCGGGGCGTTACGTGCTGGCGGCCAATTCCTACCAGCAGGCCCAGGGTTCCTACCGGTTATGGATCGACTGCCCCAGCGCCAACCACCGGGAAGGCACCGCCGTGCGCCTCCCCGAGCGGGTCAGCACCGTGATCGACGGTCAACCGGTGCAGTCCGGCACGCTGACCTCCACCGACCCCAAACTGGAAGACGATACCTACTACGACTGCTACGTGGTCCAGGCGTCGGCCGGCGACAAGATCACGGTCAGCATGACCTCCGGCGACTTCGACGCCTACCTCCTGGTCCGTTCGCCCTCCGGCGCGGTCGAGACCGACGATGATTCCGGCGTCGGCACCAACGCCGTAGTGGAGATCCCCGTCGCCGACGCGAACGGCCTGTGGCAGATTTTCGCCAACAGCACCGGATCGACCAAGGCCGGCACATACGAGCTGCGCATCGGCGTTCAGCGCACGAACATCAGTTCCCCCGCTCCCGTCGCGGCCGAGCAGCCCGCGAAGCCCGAGGCCGCCGGTGACGGCACGGACGAGTGACGGCGCCGGCCGAAGGCGAAGGCTTTTGGGCCGTCAACGGCCCGGTTCACGGGAGAACGCGGCATGACGTGGTGGGAAGCGCTGATCCTGGGCGTGATTCAGGGCCTCACGGAGTTCTTTCCCGTGTCCAGTTCCGGCCACCTGGTGATGGCGTCCAGCGCGTTGGGGCTGAAACTCCCGGGCATCGTCTTCGAGGTGGTCGTGCACGTGGCCACTTTAGCTTCGGTGGTGATCGTTTACCGCCGGCGCATCGGCCGGCTCCTGGCCGGTCTGGTTGGCCATCCGGGCGGGGACGAGCACGCGCGGTCTTTCGTGCTCATGCTGTTGCTGGCCAGTCTGCCGGCCGGGATGGCCGGGATCCTGTGGAAGGACTGGTTCGAGGCCCGCTTCGACGACCCGGCGGCATCGGCGACGATGGTGTTGGCTACCGGCTGCATCGTCTGGTCCATCCGTTGGGCCCGGGAGTCCGTGCGGCTGAGTCCGCTGGAGTTTCTTCCCCTCGCGGCGGCCGCGGGGATCGCCCTGCTGGCCGGCACCGCCGCGGTATTCCTGGGCGTGCTGGCCGTCGCGGCGGTCCTCATGGGAGTCGCACGTGCCGCCGCCTCGCGCCGGTGGCATGATCGTCCGACGGCGGCCGACGCGCTGCTCATGGGTATCGGCCAGGCACTGGCGATCCTTCCCGGCGTCAGCCGTTCGGGGACCACGGTGATGGTCGGCATCTGGCGGCGGGTGGATTCGCAGGCCGCCGCCGAGTTCTCGTTCCTCATGTCGGTGATTGCCATCAGCGGCGCCGGACTGCTCATGATCCCCGACGCCGTCGAGGCCGGCGCATCCATCGGTCCGGTGCCCGTGCTGGTCGGCTGTGTGGCGGCGCTGATCAGCGGCATCCTGGCCATCCGCTTCTTCCTGGCGATGCTCCGGCGTCAGAGCTTCCACCTCTTCGCCTGGTATTGTTGGGCCGTCGGCGCCCTGTACCTGCTTGTGGCCCGCTGATTGACGGCGACTGGTCGTTCAGCGGTTGACAGAACCCCAAGGTGTGGTAGAATCAACCGCATTGGGAGATTATGCGCCCCCAATGTCACGTTGATCGCAGGGCGATAGGCTGCAACGAGAGGAGAGGGACGATGCGAACGTTCGGGATCATGGTGGTCGTCGCGTCGGCGCTGGGGCTGGGGGCATCCGCCCATGCCAATCTCATCAGCAATCCCGGCTTCGAGGATTTCCCCAATTCGATCACCGACAGCGTGCTGGCCGAGGCCGGCTACTACGTGGGCTACACCTCGCCGGTGACGGTGGACGGCTCGGACCCCAACTTCACGGGCTTCATCGGCACGTGGGCGGGAACGACCGCCGGCAACGGCATGGCCGTGCCGGTCGGTGCGGGGAATGACTCGACGCGCGCGACCGGCAACCGCAAGGCCGCCCGGTACATCCAGATCCTTCCGCTCGGGACGATCTCCGCGGGCGATCAGATCAAGGTCGACTGGCAGTACGGCGTCGCCGAGAGTTATACCGCCAGCACGGGGTTCGTCCTGGAAGTGTTCGCCCTCAACCAGGCGGCCGCCGGCGAAGCGCCCACGACGTTCACCGGCACGCTGGGTTTCGGCGGCGAAGCGGTCAACACGGCGATCCTCGCCACCCAGGCCGTGAATCTTGTCTACAACGCCGCCGATCCGGCCCATGACGACATCGACGGTCTGTGGCACGACGCCCCCGGCACGATCATCGACATCACCGAGGACTGGGACTACGTCGGCGTCGCCATCCGCCGCACCACCGGCATCGGCAACAGCACCGCGGCCCAGACGGACAACATCTCGCTGACGATCGTTCCCGAACCGACGGCGCTGAGCCTGCTGGCCCTGGCGGGTCTGGCCGGCCTCCGCCGCCGGCGCGCCGCCCGCTGAGCCGTTCAACGCCAATCGCACGTGCAACGCCCCCGCTCTCACCGGAGCGGGGGCTTTTTGTTGTGCGCCGACGGCCCATCACGATCGTGTGTCCCCCCGGGACCGCCCGTACTGCGGGTGCCCACTGGCGGTTGACCGGAGCCTGACGCCCACTATGATGTATCCATCCGGACTCCAGTGAAAGGACCGATACCGTGGCCAGGACCATCATCAACGTGGCGATCGCCGGACAGGGACGCAGCGGATACGACATTCACG
>JAAYZK010000263.1 GCA_012514895.1 Planctomycetota bacterium
CGCGGGGGTCGAGCGATTTCCACTCCGGGGTGGAAGCTCGGCGGGCCGCGCTCCGCAGGCGGTCGGGGTCGTCGTCCCAGCAGCCGCCGCGGACCGCGCGGGGATGCTCCGTCTGCGGAACCAGCAGCGGATTGCGGACCGCCCGGCCCGCAAACTGCTGGTAATAGCCGGGATCGTACGCGTCGAGGACCCACTCCGCCACGTTCCCGTGCATGTCATGCAGCCCCCAGGGATTGGGTTTTTTCTGCCCGACCTTCTGGCATCGATCGTTGGCGTTGAAGAAGAACCAGCCGTGGTCTTCCAGCGGGCCGGGATCGTTGCCGAAGGAATAGGCGGTGGTCGTGCCGGCGCGGCAGGCATACTCCCATTCCGCCTCGGTCGGCAGGCGGTAGTAGCGGCCCGTCTTCGCGCACAGCCACTTGCAGTAGCAGCGCGCCGCGAGCTGCGTCATTCCGAAGGCCGGATAGCCCGATTTACCCATGTCGAACGTGACATCCGCAAACGGCTTCGACGGCCGGGCGATCGCGTCGGCAATCGCCTCCATCCGCCGCCGAGCCGGGTCTTGCTGGTCCGCGCCGGCGTCGCCCGTGTCGTCGGCGGCGAGGCCCTCCACCACCGCCGCCCAGAGATTGTACTCGTCCCACGTGACTTCGCAACGGCCGATCCAGAACGGCTCCAGGCCGACTTCGTGTTGCGGGCCCTCGTCCTCGCGGCGGTCCGATTCCCCCACGGGACTTCCCATCTGGAACGTCCCGCCGGGGATCGGAACCATGTCGAAGGCCACGCTGCTCGGGCTAATCGTCTCCGTGTAGGGCTTCATCTCCCCCTCCGCAGCCGCGACGCTCGCGGGCAGGTCCGTCGGCGCGGGCATCCACTCGAGCGTCGGCGTCGCCGTCGGGTCGAAGCCCAGCCCTTTCGGCGCGCCGGCGGAGGGAGGCGGCCCCCCTTGCGTCTCCGCGGCGCCGGGTGAATCACCCTGAAGCCACGATAAGACCAGGACGCATAGCCAGGCAACTCGCAGGCGCCTCATCTTCAACTTCTCACACTCCCGCTGGGAAACAGCCAACCTCCACTGGACGCTTTTTGCAGGTACGCGCCGCGGTGGTCTGCCCGAGCAGCGTTTCCTCTATTGTTTCATTGAACCGGTCACCGGCCCTTGATGTCGTAAGCATACAGGAAATCGCCGTGGCGGATGTAAAGGCGGCCGCCGCAGACGACCGGATGGGCCCAGACCGGCCCCTCGCCGCCCGCCGGCAGGCGAAACTGGCTGATCGTCCGGTGGCCGCTGGGAGCGGCCTCGACCAGGGCCATCGCGCCCTGTTCACCGAGCGTGTAGAGCATGCCGTCGGCGAACGTCAGCGATCCTTTGCCCACGCCACGGTCCTCGTACATCTTCGTGCCCGTCTTCCAGTCCAGGCAGGTCCACCACGGCGGCGACCAGCACGACCCGTAGAGGTAGCCGTCCAGCAGGACAACGCCCCCGTGATGATTGTCCAAGTCCGTCGACCGCCAGACCTCCTCGACCGACGCCTTCTTGCCGCTGACCGTGACCTTGAGCATCACCGATCCCACGCGATGGCCCGTACTGACCAGCACCCAGCCGTCGTGGAAGATCGGCGTAAAAATGTTCTCGTCGAATGGGGTGACGTGCTCGTGCCGCCAGAGCAGCTCGCCCGAATCGGCATCGACGCCGATCACCGCGCGGGAGGTCATCGTGAGGATGATCCGCAGGCCGTCGTGCCGGGCGAGAACCGGGGAAGCGTAGCCGGCCAGGTCGCCCGCCGAAGGCGACTTCCAGACGATCCGGCCGGTCCGCTTGTCCAGGGCAACCACGGCCGTCCGGGGCCCGCCCGGGCAGCAGATCAAGTGCTCCCCGTCGACCAGCAGCGACTCGGCCAAGGCCCAAGTGGTGTTCTTGGCGCCGAATTCCTCCAGGATATTCAGCCCCCAGAGATGTTTGCCGGTCTGGGCGTCCAGGCACGCCAGCTCGCCCAGGGGGCTCTCGTGGTAGAGACGGTCACCGTCGATCGTCGGCGTGCCGCGGGCGCCGGGCTGTGAACCCGTCCAGGCCTTGCCGTTGGGAACCTGCCACCGGATGTTGCCCTCTAGGTCGAGCGCCGTGATCACGGTCCGATCGTCGATGTTGCCGTCCGTGTAGACCAGGCCGGCGGCGATCGCCACCGAGGCGAAGCCCTCGCCGATCCCCTTGGCCGTCCAGAGGAGTCTCGGGCCGCCATCGGGCCACTCTCTGAGCAGGCCGGTCTCAGTTGAGCGATTATCGCCCCTGGGACCGTGAAACCGCGGCCAGGAGGGAGCGTCGGCGGCGACGAGCACGGAGGTTATCCACAAGCCGGCGCAGGGGACAATCGTCCACAGCGCCTGTCGTGTGAGTGCGTAGAGCGCGTTCATGGCACACCCATTGCCTTCCGGCCAAAGAAGAGACGCCACCGCGGCGGACAGCCTTCTCACCTGCGGAGGCCCCGACCCCACCGATTATCGTGGCCCGATCCGAGCTTCGCAAGATTGCCACGATTCACTCTCACCCCACCCACTCGGCACACAACACCTCCGCCTGTTCCAGCACCAGCCTGACCGCCTCCGCCCGCAAATCCGGCGGCTCATGCAGACGACCATCGCCTTGCCTTCCATCGCCTCGTAGCGCCGTTCAAAATGCTCCACCAGGTCCTCGGCAATCACCGCGATCCGCTGCGGCTGGCCCACCAGGGCCTCGATGGCGGCCCACTTCGACTTGACCTTCTCCTTGCGTTCCTCCTCCTCGCCCTCGGTGATCTCGTCAGACTCGTCGTCGATCGCCGGCAGGGCCTCCTCGTTGAGCGAGAGCCTGGCGATCCGGCAGAGCAACCTTGCGGAAGGCATCTTCTCTCGCGGCCGCCGGCATCCGCGGATTGAGCCGGTCGATGGCGTCGCGGAGCTGCCGGGCGAGCAGAACATCGTGGAACGACGCCCGCTCTGCCCCCGCCTCGCGGGGCGCGATTTCCGTAACTTCTCAATAAGCCCGTGATGAGGTCTGAGTGTGGTTGACGCGCGAGAACGTGCGATTGCAG
>JAAYZK010000264.1 GCA_012514895.1 Planctomycetota bacterium
TCGTGCACCTGCATGGGCTGATGGTCGACATGGACGCCGTCATGGACGTCGCCCGCCGCCACAACCTCCGCGTCATCGAGGACTGCTGCCAGGCCCACGGGGCCACCTTCCGCGGCACCCGCGCCGGCCACTTCGGCGACTGCGCGGCGTTCAGCACCAACCACAACAAGTGCTTCATGTCCGGCGAGGGCGGATTCTACCTGTCCAACGACAAGGAGCTGTTCGAGCGCGGCAAGATGCTCTGGTACTTCGGCGAGCACCGCCCGCCGGAGGCCGGCGAGGGCTACCAGGCGTACGGCATGGGCTGGATGTACCGCAGCAGCGACATGGTGGCGGCGCTGGCCCGGGCCCAGTTGACCCGCCTGGACGCCTACCTCCGGCAGATCCGCCGCAACGCCCTGCACCTGCGGGAGTGCCTGGCCGACGTGCCCAATCTGATCCTGCCGACCGAACCGGAAGGGTTCGGCCACAACTACTACAACTACACGATCCGCTTCGACATGGACGCGCTGGGCCACGCCGCCGACGCCGCCCGCTTCCGCGACAGGCTGGTCAAGGCGATCAACGCCGAGGGGGCCGAGACGGGCGTCTGGCAGGGCTGGCCCGTGCCGGAGATGACCGCCATCGCCGGCCGGAACGCTTACGGCCGCGGCTGCCCGTGGCGCTGCAGCGACAGCACGGTGGATTACGGGCTGGAGCAGTTCCCCGTCGCCGTCAGGCACTGCAACTGGCACACCGGCATGACCATGCCGCTGCGCCCGCCGAACGGGACCGACATGGCCGAGGCCGTCGCCGCCGCGTGGCGCAAGGTGATGACGAACATCGACCAGGTCGAGACCATCGAAATCTAGAAAGGACACTTCCATGGCCAGCGACAGCACCGCCCTGCGGATCGGTTGGGGCCGCGCCGACATCACGCCGCCGGGACCCTGTTTCGTCGCCGGGCAGTTCCACGTGCGGATCTCCGAGCGGGTGCTCGATCCGGTGACGGCCACGGCCCTGGCCCTGTCGACGCCGGAGGACGCGGCGGTCCTGGTCAGTTGCGACCTGGTCTCCATCCCCGACGACCTGCGCGACGCGGTGCGCCGCCTGCTGGCCGACGTCGAGGGGCTCGACCCGCGCAAGGTGCTGATCAGCGCGACCCACGCCCACACCGGCCCCGAGCTCCGCGTCCGCGCCTCCGGCAGCTCGGCGACGGCGGAGGCCTTCGGCGTTGAGCTGGAGGCCCTCGACGCCCGCACGCTCCTGCCGTTGGTCGCCGAGCGCGTCGCCACGGCGGTGCGCCAGGCGTGGGCGGGCCGCGAACCCGGCAGGATCGCCTGCGGCCAGGGCGCCGCCGTGGTCGGCCGCAACCGCCGGTGGGTGGCCCGGTCGGGCAGGGCGACGATGTACGGCAACACCAACACGCCCGACTTCAGCCACATCGAGGGCTACGAGGACCACAGCCTGGGTCTGGTGGCCACCTACGACGCCGCCGGCGCCCTGACCGGGCTGGTGGTGAACGTCCCCTGTCCCAGCCAGGTCAGCGAGCACGAGTTCGCCATCAGCGCCGACTACTGGTGCGAGACCCGCCAGGCGCTTCGGGACCGCTACGGCGCCGACCTGCACGTCCTGGCCCAGTGCAGCGCCGCGGGCGACCAGTCGCCGCACCTGCTGTTCGACAAGGCCGCCGACCGGCGGATGCGGGAGCTGTCCGGCCGCACCGTCCGCCAGGAGATCGCCCACCGGATCGCCGCCGCCGTCGACGAGGTCCTGCCGCTGATCGCGCCGACGGCCTCGGGCTCGCTGCCGCTGGCCCACCGCGTCGAGACGCTCGCCCTGCCGGTCAACGCACTGACGGCCGAGGACGTCGCCGCGTCGCTGGCCGAGGCCGCCAAGCTGCGAATCCGCTACGAGCAGGAGATCCAGCGTCTCGCGGCCGACCCGTCGCTGCGCGGGCAGCCGCGATGGTACGCGGCGGCCAGCGGGCACTTCAGGCAGATGCGCTGGTACGAGGCGGTGGCCGGCCGGTACGAGGCCCAGAAGACCTCGCCGACGATGGCCGCCGAGGTGCACGTGATCCGCCTGGGCGACCTGGCGGTGGCCACCAATCCGTTCGAGTTCTACCTGGATTTCGGCATCGCCATCAAGGCCCGCAGCCCGGCGGTCCACACGATGCTGGTGCAGTTGGCCGGCGGGGGAACCTACTGTCCCAGCCCGCGTTCGGTCGCCGGCGCCGGGTACGGCTCGCTGCCGGCCTCCAACCCCGTCGGCCCGGCCGGCGGGCGGATGCTCTCGGACAGGACGATCGAGGTGCTGGCCGAGCTGTGGCCGGCGACGTCGGCGTGATCCCTGGGGTCAACGATGAGGACGGAAAGGCGGATCCAGTGTCAGACATGATCTTTCCCGCAGCGGACTGGCAGACCGCTTCGCCGCGGTCGCAGGGCGTGGATCCCCGCGGCCTCGAGGACGCCGTGGCGTACCTCCGCGAGGCCCTGGCCGCCTGCGGCGGCATCGAGGAGATGGCCATCATCCGCCACGGCAGGCTCCTCTGGCAGGGGACGGACATCGACCGCTGCCACCAGATCTGGTCGGCCACCAAAAGCTTCACCAGCACCGTCCTGGGCCTGCTGATCGACGACGGGCGGTGCACGCTCGATACGCCCGCGATGGACGTCGTGCCCGCACTGGCGGAGAAGTACCCCGGCGTGAAGCTGCGGCACCTGGCCACGATGACCAGCGGCTACGACGCCGTCGGCGGCTCGTACGGGGACGACCCCGACGACGGAAGCACCACGCCCTACGACCCCGCCGAGCCGCTCTTCGCCCCGGGAACCATGTACCGCTACTGGGACGACGCCCAGCGCCTCCAGGGCCTGGTGCTCACGAAGATCGCCGGCGAGCCCATGCAGGACCTCTTCTCCCGCCGCATCGCCGAGCCCATCGGCATGACCGTCTGCCAATGGCACGTCCAGGCCGTCGTGGACGGCATGATCATCAACGACTCGGCGGGCACCCTCAAGACCACCGCCCGCCAGATCGCCCGCCTGGGGCTGCTGTACCTCAACCGCGGCCGATGGGAGGGGCGCCAATTGCTCAGCGAGGCCTACGTCGCCGAAGCCACGCGCGTCCACGTGCCGGCGGACACGCCCTGGGACCCCACCGTCAGCGGCCGCCAGGCCCGCCTGGACGGCCGGGGGGTGTACGGCCTGAACTGGTGGGTCAACGGCGTCCGCCCCGACGGCCGACGCTACTGGCCCGCCGCACCGGCCGCCACCTTCAAGGCCAGCGGCCTCATGGAGAACGTCTGCTTCGTCATCCCCGACTGGCAGATGGTCATCGCCCGCCTGTCCACCAGGCCCCGACCCGAGAACATGACCGCGATCTGGAACACGTTCTTCGAGAAGCTCGGCGCGGCCCTGTGAGACGCGGTCCGCGGCGCCTCGATCGTGCTTGATCCCCGGCGCCGGCGCGATACCATTGTCGTCCGAGGCCCCGGCGGCGGCCGGAGGGCCTATCCTATCGGGAGGTGTGCCATGAAGCCGTGCATCGTCTACCTGCTGGCGGCCTGGGCGACGGCGATGGCCGCGGGGTGCGACACGTCGTCCCAGCAGCCGGCGGCGCCCCAGACGCCGCCCCAACCGGCGCCGTCGGAAAGGAATGTCGCCGTGGAACAGACCGCTGAGGGCGAGCTGACGATCCAGCCCATCAACCATTCGGCGGTGCGGCTGGCGTTCAAGGGCAGGCAGTACTACGTCGACCCGGCCGGCAAGGCCGATTGGGACGCCCTGCCCAAGGCCGACGTCATCCTCATCACCCACGAGCACCGCGATCATCTCGATCCCGACGTGGTCGCGAAGATCCGCACGGCCGACACCGTCATCCTGGCCAGCGCCGCCGCTGCCGCCAAGGCGGGGTTCGGCGAGATGATCGAGATCGGCCAGACGCGCCAGGTCCTCGACATCACCCTCGAGGCCGTCCCGGCTTACAATCTCACCCCCGACCGCCTGCGGTACCATCCCAGGCAGCGCAAGGACAACGGCTACATCCTGACCTTCGCCGGCACCCGCGTCTATGTCGCCGGCGACACCGAGGGCACCGAGGAGATGAGGGCGCTGAAGGACATCGACGTCGCCTTCCTGCCCATCAACCTGCCCTACACCATGCCGGCGGCCGAGGCCGCCGACGCGGCCCGGGCGTTCAAGCCGCGGATCCTGTACCCCTATCACCAGGGCACCAGCGACCCGGCCGAGGTCAGGAGGCTCCTGGCCGACGAGACGGCCATCGAGGTTCGCGTCCTGGCCCTGCCGTGACCCGCCCGGAGAGGGCGGCCGCCGGTCCACCCTGGACTGGGGCGGGGGAGGCCGCGGGAGAGGATTCCGCGCATGCCCTGCGAAGAATCTACGTTACACGACCTCCCATAGAAGATGTGTTTCCGCTTTCACGTCTGGTCTGACTCTGTTGAGAACGGCCGCTCAGAGCACGGATTCAGACATCGCCGCCTCCAGGGCGGTGCGGCGGGGGGGCAGGTGGAAGAGCCACTTGCCGACCGCCAGGCCTTGGCTTTCGGCGATGTCCAGTTCGGGGTGGGTCATGAGGTCGATGTCCGTGCCGTCGGCGTAGTCGTCGATGTAGCGGACGGTGGGGCGGCAGGGCTGGGCGGGGTTCATGGCCGTGACGGCCGCCTCCCGGCCGTTGGACAGGAACACCTGGGCGCCGGTGGGGAAGGGCGGCAGGTAGCGCAGCAGGGCATCCAAAACGATGGGGTCGAAGCGGGTGGCCATGGCCTCCGACTGCAGCGTGTGCAGGGCGTAGATGCCCGGCCGCCGGGGGCCGCCGGGGGGGCTGGTGAGGTTGTCGAAGGCGTTGGCGGCGGCGACGATCCGGGCGAAGATGTGGATCCTCCGGCCGCTGAAGGGCCCGCGGTGGCGGCCGCGGGTCAGGGCGGTCATGTCCGGCCAGCCGGCGCCGTCCCACCGCTGGTGGTGGTGCAGCGCGATCGCCGCCGCCACCGGGTTGACCCGTTCGCGGAGCAGCCGGTACCCGCTCAGGACGTGGTCGCCGTAGTCCTCGTCGAGGTCGTCGGCGAACTGGTGCTGGTCGCGCAGGCGGCCGCCGTCGGCGAGCTTGCCGATGTCGTGGAGCATCGCCCCGACGCCCAGGCTCGTCAGGTCGCGGGCGATGTGCGGGGCGGCGCTGGGCCGCTCGCCCATGATGTAGTCTTCCAGGTGCATGCCGATCGTCACCGCCAGGTACGCGACGTTGGCGCAGTGGCCGGACAGCTCGTCGCCCTCGGTGAACAGCCGCTCGGCCAGGTCGGCGATCTTCGCCTCGCGCCCCAGCAGTTCGGAGATCAGCGTGCCGATCACCCCGCAGTACCGCCGGTAGTCGTCCACGGTGATCGCCCGGTGTTGAAGCTCGTTGAACCCGCCCTTGATCGTCTCGTAGATCGTCCGCCGGTTCTCCGGCACCCGCGACAGGATCTGCCCGTCCAGGTCCTCCATCAGCGGATGGCAGACCCACGCGTGGGGGACCTTGAGCTCCTTCAGGCGGCCGATGGCCCGCTGGTCGAGCCGGATGTTCGCCTGAACGAGGCGGGTCTGGTAACGGTGCGGATGCGCGATCGGCACCGCGGTGACCATCCCCGGCGTCAGTCGATTCACACTTACCAGTAGCATTGCAGCTCTTCGGGCGGACCTGGGCCTGTCCTGGTGTCTCATCGTCCCGATCCCGCCGGGGCTTAAGCAGCGCCCCCGGCCGCCGTGCGGGGGGAAAAACGCGTTGAGGTTGCCGGGGCGATCGGCTATACCGTCCGGCGACGCCTATTGAGCAGTGCAGAAGGAAGTGAATTCGTGCTTCGAGGATAGCGATGGCGTTCCAGCGTGATTCGGCTGTAGCTGAAGGCCATTCTGGCTGTTGTCGAGCCAGACCTATGGCATCGAGAAGCTAAGAAGCTGTTTCATAACCTGCTTTGCAGGCGAAAGCGCGGAGTTTTGCCGATCCGGCAAGGAGCGGAGGCGAAGGCGTATCCAGGGGATACGTCGAGCCTTCAGCGACGCGGCCGGGCGGCAAAAGA
>JAAYZK010000032.1 GCA_012514895.1 Planctomycetota bacterium
ATGTAATACTCGCCCTTGGCGTTGTCGTTGGTCAGCCGTCCGAGCGCCTCGCGGAGGCGCCGGGCGTCGTAGCAGTACAGCGAGACGTTCACCTCGCCGACCGCCCGCTGGGCCTCGTCGGCGTCGAGATACTCGACGATCCCGATCAGTTCCCCGGCGCCGTCGCGGAGGATGCGGCCGTACGCCTTGGGGTCGTCCAGGATGCACGTCGCCAGGGTGCAGGCGGCGCCCGCCCGGGCGTGGGCCTCCAGCAGCTCGGCCAGCGTCTCGCCCCGCACCAGCGGGCCGTCCCCGGCGACGATGAGGACCGGACCGTCCAGCCCGTCGAGGTGCTCGCCGCAGACCATCACGGCGTGGCCGGTGCCCAACTGCTCGGTCTGCTCGACCCACACCACGTCGGCGGCGCCGGCGAAGGCCTTGCGGACCTGCTCGGCGCCGAAGCCCACCACGACGATCAGCCGATCGCAGCCCGCCTGGCGGCAGGCATCCATGACGTGCGCCAGCATCGGACGGCCGCACACGTTGTGCAGGACCTTCGGCATCGCGGATTTCATCCGCGTGCCCCTGCCCGCGGCCAGGATGATCGCTGTCGTGCTCATCGCGCCTTGCTCATGCTCTCCACGGCGCCGCCTCTTCCACAGGCGGCCGGATCGTTCGTCTCCATGCCCTGCGGGGGTCCATCATCGCCCGTGCCGCACCGGCCAGAAACTGTTACCCGGCCAGGACTCGAACCTGGAATGGGCGGACCAAAACCACCAGTGTTACCAATTACACCACCGGGTAATCGATGCCGCGACTGCTCGCCGGCGGCCGGGTATCACGCTGTCCTGGCATAGCCATCCAACATCAGACCGTGGCCGAGGTTCCATCCCGAAGCCCCGACAAGCGGCCACGAATGGCTTGCCGGCTCCCCGGAGGGGCGCTTCGCCTGGATGGAAACGACACCGTCAGAAGAATGAAGGAGTGTAGGGGCGGGAGGCTCGTGTGTCAATGGGGGTTCTTCGATTTTGGAATCTGGAATCTGGCATATGACGGTCCCGCGCGGGGGGATGCGGCCGTCGCCGTCAGATTCCAGGCACCGGATTCAGACGAGCTTCCTGAGTTCGTCGGCGAACCGCCTGGTGGCCTGGCCGCGGTGGCTGACGGCGTTCTTTTCGTCGGGCGACAGTTCGGCGGTGGTCACGCCGCGGTCGGGCAGGAGGAACAGCGGGTCGTAGCCGAAGCCGTTGCCGCCGCGGGGGGCGTGGGCGATGCGGCCTTCGACGGTGCCGGAGGTTTCCAGGAGGATCCTGTCGCCGTCCGACAGCGCCAGGACGCAGACGAAGCGGGCGGTCCGGCACTGGTCGGGGACATCGGCCAACTCCTCCAGCAGCCGGGCGTTATTGGCCGCGTCGATGATGTCGCGGCCGGCGTCGTCGCTGCAGCGGTCGGCGGCGTAGCGGGCGCTGTAGACGCCGGGACGCCCCCCGAGGGCGTCAACGACCAGCCCGCTGTCGTCGGCGACGCACCAGTGGCCCGTGGCGCGGGCGTAGTACGTCGCCTTGTCGCGGGCGTTGGCGGCGAAGGTGTCGCCCGTCTCGTCCGGTTCGCCGATCGGCGGCAGGTCCCGCAGGCCCACGACCCGGACGGGCAGTTCGCCGAGCGACTGGCGGATCTCGCGCAGTTTCCCGGGGTTGCCCGTGGCCACGACGAGCGTTCGCATGGTCACTGCCCGCGCCCCGGCACGCGGACCGGCATCGACGGGGCCGGCTCGCGGCTGAGGACGTTGCCCATGGGGTCGCGCACGACGTTGAAGGTCTCCCGCCCGTTGTACGCCCGGTGGGGGAATTTCTTCTGCAGCGCCAGCAGCGCCGGGTCCGTCGCGACGGTGTGCTCGACGCTGAACACGTCGCCCGACTGGGGGTGGCGGATCCGCTGGAGGCGTGTCTCGAACGCCTCGGGCCCGAACGACCCGACGGTCACCGAGGAACTCCGCGGGCCGTGGTGGTAGTACGCCTCGTAGCCTTCCTCGCGGAGCTGGCGGCAGAACTGCATGGCGTAGTCGCGGCTGCCGACGTAGGGGGGGTCGGCCTCAGGCTGGTCCTCGAAGACGGCCACCAGCAGGGAGTACTCGCCCGGGCAGGCGTGGATGTCCCACGCGTTGTCCGCACCGCCGCTGCCGGGCAGGACGGTGATGATCGCCCCGGCGAACGGCGCGATCCCGGTCTCCGCCCGGTGTGCCTTGGCCCGCTGGAGCGTCGGCCGGGCGTCCTCGATGCTCTGGAAGCTGCCCCAGTACAGCTCGCTGCGGTCGGCCGACGTCACCACCATCAGGTCCCGCCAGCGCAGAGCGCCGCTGAGCCGGTCGCGGTAGACGGTCGCGGTCTGCTGGTGGTCCTCGCCGGGGAAGACTTTGAGCAGCACCGTGTAGCGCACCTCCTGGTCGGCCGCCGCCGGGCGGGCGGACGACCGCGCCATCGGCAGGCCGCCGCCGCCGCCGAACCCGCCGGCCGGGCCGCCCGGTCCGCCGCCGCAGCCGCTCATCGCGGCCAGCGCGGCCAGAACGCCCGACATCGCCAACACCTTCTTCATGCTGTGGATCTCCTCTGCACGGCCGTCACCGGGCGATCGCCGCGAGCTGGGCGGCCCGCACCTGCCTGCACCCGCGCCGGGCGAGGGCGAGCATGGCGTCGAGCTGCGTGCCGGTGAAGGCGCCGCGCTCGGCGGAGCCCTGGACCTCGACGTAGCGCCCGCCGCCGGTGATCGCCACGTTCATGTCGGTTTCGGCGGCGCTGTCTTCGACGTAATCCAGGTCCAGCACGCATGCCCCGTCGACCACGCCGACGCTGACGGCGGCCACCGACGCGGCCAGGACGCCCGGGGAGAACGCCCCGCGGGACTCGCCGGCCGCAACCGCCCGGGCCAGGGCTACGTACGCCCCGGTGATCGAGGCGGTTCGCGTGCCCCCGTCGGCCTCGATGACGTCGCAGTCGAGGTAAACCGTGTTCTCGCCGAGC
>JAAYZK010000265.1 GCA_012514895.1 Planctomycetota bacterium
AAGGCCTTCGCCGGCGCCGCCGACGTGGTGTGGGTCGAGCAGACCGAGCAGTTGGGCACCGGCCACGCCGTGATGGTCTGCGGCGAGCACCTCACCGGGCTGGACGGCCCGGTCCTCGTCGTCGCCGGGGACGGCCCGCTGGTGCGGGGCGAGACGCTGGCCGAGCTGCTGGGGGCCCACACCCGGGCGGGCGCCGCCTGCACGCTGGCGACGTGCATCCTGGACGACCCCAAGGCGTACGGCCGCATCCTCCGCGACGACGCCGGGGAACTGATCGGGATCGTCGAGTATCTCGACGCCGACGAGGCCCAGCGGGCTGTCAGCGAGGTGAACGTCTCGCTGTACTGCTACGACGCCCGGCGCCTCCGCGAGGCGCTCGGACGGCTGACCAACGACAACGCCAAGGGCGAGTATTACATCACCGACACCCTGGCCCTGCTCCGCGCGGACGGCCACCGCCTGGCGGCCGTGCCGGCGGTGCCGCCCCAGGACGTGCTGAGCATCAACGACCGCGTGCAACTCGCTCAGGTCAACGCCCTGATGCAGCAGCGGACCGTCGAGCGGCTGATGCTCGCCGGCGTGACCGTCGAACAGCCCGCCACCGTGTGGATCGACCCGCGGGTCGAGATCGGCCCGGACACCGTCGTGCGACCGAACACGGTCCTCGACGGCCCCTGCCGCATCGGCCGCGGCTGCGTGATCGGCCCGTTCGTCCACCTTGCCGCCGCCGTGATCGGCGACGGCGCCGTCGTGAAGCGAGGCAATGGACAGTAGTGCATGTACCGATCGATGACAGGAAACGCTCGGCGGGCATGGAGCGCACCGATGGATGACCTGAAACTCTTCTGCGGCCGTGCCAACCCGGACCTGGCCAGGCGGGTCAGCGAGTATCTCAACCTGCCCCTGGGGGCGGTGGATATCCGCCCGTTCCCGGACGGGGAACTGCTGGTGCGCCTCAACGAGGACATCCGCGGCCGCGACGTGTTCATCCTCCAGCCGACGTGCAGCCCGGTGAACGAGAATCTGATGGAGCTGCTGATCTTCCTGGACTGCGCGCGGCGGGCGTCGGCGGCCCGGATCACGGCGGTGATCCCCTACTTCGGCTACGCCCGCCAGGACCGCAAGGACGCCGGGCGCGTGCCGATCACGGCGAAGCTGGCGGCGAACCTGATCTCGGCGGCCGGGGCGGACCGGACGCTGGCGATGGACCTGCACGCCGCCCAGATCCAGGGGTTCTTCGACATCCCCGTGGACAATCTGCTGGCCGAGCCGGTGCTCAGCCGGTACTTCGGCGAGCTGAAGCTGCCCAACCTGACGATCGTCAGCCCCGACGTGGGCAACGTCAAGCGGGCCACCGTGTACGCCCGGCGGCTGGGGGCCGAACTGGCGATCGTGACCAAGCGCCGCGTAAGCGGCAGCGAGACGGAGATCGGCCACGTCATCGGCGAGGTCGAAGGCCGGTCGATCCTGATGGTCGACGACATGATCTCCACCGCCGGCACGGTCTGCAACGCCGCCCGGCTGGTCAAGGACCGCGGGGCCGAGCGGATCGTCGTGGGATCGACCCACCCGGTGCTGTGCGGCCCGGCGGCCGAACGGCTGGCCAAGTCGCCCATTGACGAGATCGTCGTCACTGATACCATTCCGCTGTCGGCCGAGAAAGCCAGGCGGATCGGCAAGGTCCGGGTTCTCTCGGTCGCCCACCTGATCGGCGAGGCGATCCGGCGAATCCACAACAACGAATCCGTGAGCAACCTGTTCCTCCAGGACGTCCCGTCGGCGTCCTGAGGCAAACCGAACCCAAGTGATCCGGGCGGACGACCGCCCGGCAGGCCCAGTGGAGGCATTCGGCAGATGGAAGCACTGAAAGGCATCACCCGCAAGGCGACCGGCAGCACCCAGACCCGCCGGCTTCGCCAGTCGGGTCTGACCCCCGGGATCATCTACGGGCACGGCGAGGCCAACGTCCCCTTCGCCGTCAGCACGCACGATCTGCAGTTGGCGATGCAGCACGGCGAGCGCCTGGTCAAGATGACCCTGGATGACGTGGAAGGCAACTACCTCATCAAGGATGTCCAGCGGGACGCGTTCGACCAGGGCGTGCTGCACGTGGACTTCACCCGCGTCAACCTCGACGAGGTCGTCCAGGTGGAGGTGCCCATCGCCCTGAAGGGCACGCCGGCCGGCGAGGCCGAGGGCGGCATCCTGACGCCGGGCATCGTCGAGCTGACCATCGAAGTCACGGTGACGGCCATTCCCGACGAGATCGTCGTCCGCGTCGAGGGCCTGAAGGCCGGCGGCGCGATCCGCGTGGCCGACCTGCCGGCGATCGAGGGCGTGACGATCCTGACCGACGACGACGCCATCGTCGCGACCTGCCCGTTCCCGACCGAGGAAGCCGTCGAGGAAGCCCCCGCCGAGGAGGGCGCCGAGCCGGTCGAGCCGGAAGTGATCGGCCGCCGCAAGGCCGAGGAAGAGGAAGAGGAAGAGAGCTGACGCGGACGGATGCCCATGAGTTCGCCGTCGCCGCAATTCGTGGTCGGCCTGGGCAACCCGGGCCGGCCGTACCGCCGAACGAGGCACAACCTCGGCTTCATGGTGGTCGATCGGCTCGTGGACCGCTGGTCCGCCGGGCCGAGCCGCAATGCGTTCGACGGGCTGTTCTGGGATGCCCGCGTCGACGGGCGCCGCGTGGGACTGCTGGAGCCGATGACGTTCATGAACGTCTCCGGGCGTTCGGTGGCCGCCATGGCGCGGTTCTACAAGGCCGCCCCGTCGGACATCCTGGTCGTCCTGGACGACCTGGCGCTGCCGCCGGGTGTGATCCGCCTGCGTGCGGACGGCTCGGCGGGCGGGCACAACGGGCTGCAGGACGTCATCACCGCCCTGGGCACGCAGGAGGTGCCCCGGCTGCGGCTGGGAATCGGCCCGGCCCCGGCGGGGATGGACGCGGCGGACTACGTGCTGGCGGCCATGGACGAAGACGCGATGGCCTCGGCCAACCAGGCCGTCGACCAGGCCGTCGCCGCCGTCGAAGACTGGCTGACGCTGGGCGTCGGCGAGGCGATGAATCGACACAATTAGGCACACGATGACACGACCGAATTGCTCGGTCACCCAACCCCCGCACCGCGGGTTCGCCCCGGCTGCGACGGAGGACGACGATTGAAGACCTATGAAGGCATGTTTCTGCTGGATGCCGGTCAGCCGAGCTTCGACGAGGCGGTCCAACCGATCCAGGCGGTCCTGGAGCGGAACAAGGCCGAGGTGATCCACCTGAAGAAGTGGGACGAGCGACGGCTGGCCTACGAGATCCGCGGCCGTCGGCGCGGGCTGTACGTGCTGACCTACTTCAAGGCCGATCCGCTGTCGATCACGTCCATCGAGCGCGACGTTCAGCTCAACGAGTCGATCCTGCGGGTGCTGATCCTCTCGGCCGATCACGTCAGCGCCGAGACGATGGCCGCCCCCACCCCCGCCGAGACCGAGCCGCACCGCCGTGAAGGTGCCGAGGAAACCGGCGAACAGGGCGGAGAGGCCGCCGAAGAAGGCCACGGCCCCCGTCGCGGCCGCCCGCGCGCCGAGGAGGCCGACCAGAGCGAGAATGCCGCCGACGTGGACGTCCAGGACAAGTCGGACGGGAGCGACGAGACGCAAGAGTAGTGTGGTGACGGCCCCGGTCCGCCCCGCCCCCGGCGGTGTGCCCGCAGGCCGAGGATCAAGACGCCGGCCGAGCCGTTCCTCCGTTACTCTCGGCCGGGAAGCGAGTCGAACGACGGGCGCACACCAAGGAGGTGCGACATGGCGAGCTACAACAAAGTCATCCTGGTCGGCAACCTGACGCGTGATCCGCAGTTGTCCTATCTGCCCAGCAAGACGCCGGTCTGCGAGATCGGCCTGGCGGTCAGCCGCCGCTGGCGGGACCGCGACGGGCAGAACCGCGAGGACGTGTGTTTCATCGACTGCCGTTGCTACGGCCGCCAGGCCGAGACGCTCAACCAGTACATGAAGAAGGGCCGCCAGATCCTCGTCGAAGGCCGACTCGAGCTGGACCAGTGGGAAACCCCCGACGGCCAGAAGCACAGCCGCCACCGCGTGAACATCGAGTCGTTCCAGTTCCTCGACAGCGGCCAGGGCCGCGGCGGCGGAGGTGGCGGCGGCGGAGGTGGCGGCTACCAGCAGGCGCCCTCCACCGGCGCCGGCGGAGGAGGAGGCGGTTACCGCCAGCAGCCCGCACCGTCGCACGAACCCGATATGCCCCCCGACATGGGCGAGGAAGATATTCCGTTCTGAACCCGTTGTTGACTGCCTCCGTGGCCTGAACCCCGAGGCACCCCAACGGAAATCCCGATGATGGAGCGTGGGCAAGGACCCACGCGGTTTGCACCAGAAAGGCGAGATGAGATGGCCAGATTCAAAGGACGCCCCGGACGCAAGCGCACCACCCGACGGTTCCGCGAGCAGAGCAAGTGCCGTTTCTGCCGCGAGAAGATCGCCGAGATCGACTACAAGGACACCCCCACGCTGCAGAAGCTCGCCACCGACCAGGGCAAGCTGTTCAGCCGCAAGCGCAGCGGCAACTGCGCCCGCCACCAGCGCTCCAGCCGCCGTGCGATGAAGCTGGCGCGCTTCATGGCGCTGATGCCCTACACCGGCTGACGCGGACACGACACCCTCACAGACACGAGGACACCACGCATGCGGATCATGCTCAAGAAGAACGTCCCCAACCTGGGAATGATCGGCGACGTCGTCAACGTCAAGGACGGCTACGCCCGCAACTACCTGCTGCCCTACGGGCTGGCCGACGAGCCCACCGAAGCCAACCTCAAGGCCGTCGAGGCGGCCAAGAAGGCCTACCTCGAAGAGCTCGCCCGCGAGAAGGCCCAGATCCAGGCCCGCGCCAAGCTGGTGGACGGCAAGGAAGTGACCATCTCCGCCCGCGCCAACGAGGAAGGCCACCTGTACGGCTCGGTCGGCCCGGCGCAGATCGTCGAGGCCCTGGCCAAGGAGAACCTGCACGTCGAGGAGAAGAACGTCGTCCTCGACGAGCCCTTCCACACGCTGGACAAGTACGAAGTGACGCTGGCCTTCGGCCACGACATCACCGCCTCCATCACGGTCTGGGTCGTCCCGGTCCGCGAGGAAGGCACCGAAGCGCCGGCCGGCGAGCCGGAGAAGCCCGCGGAGGCCTGAGCCTCCGCCCACGGCCGCACCCGCCGTTCATGGCCCCCGCAGGGGCGAAAGATGGCCGTCCCGGGCGTTGCGCCTGCCGACGCGTGCATGGGTATTCCAGGCCGCGCATCCGGCAGGGGCTGACGCCCCCGGAGGCCGGTTTTCGCCTCCGCGGGGTTCGTTTTTTGCATCGCCGCCGGAGGGGCGCACGCGGGCTTGCGCTTCCGGCCTCAAGTCGCTCTTGCATCCCGCCGCTTCCTGCGTAGACTGTTCATCACAGGCCCGTAACGGACGATCGGCCTGATCGTGGATCCGTTTTCGGTAGGGAGTCGCCCCCATGAGCGTTGCGCCGCCGTCCGGTGCCGATGCACAGCAACTGGCGCGCGTTCCCCCGCAGTCCCGGGAGGCCGAGATGTGCGTCCTGGGCGCGATGATCCTCGATTCCACCTCGATCGACGTCGTCGTCCAGTGGCTCAGCGGCGAGTACTTCTACAATCCCGCCCACCAGCAGATCTACGAGACGCTGGTGGCGATGAGCTCCGACCGCAAGCCCGTCGACCTGGTGACGCTGCGCGACGAGCTGGACCGCCGCAAGGTCCTGGACGCCGTCGGCGGCACGGACTACCTGCTGGCCCTGGTCGACGGCGTGCCCAACGCCGCGAACATCGAGTATTACGGCCGGATCGTCCGCGACAAGGCCCTCCTTCGGAACCTCATCCGCACCGCCACCGAACTGTGCCGCGAGGCCTACGACTCCAGCGAGGACGCCTCGGTCATCGTCGACCGCGCCGAGAAGCGGATCTTCGATATCGCCACGCTCCAGGTCTCCGACACGGTCACCAACATCGGCGACGTCATCCAGCAGACCTTCGAGCAACTCCAGACCCTCGACGGCTCGGTCACGGGCGTTCCGACCGGCTACTTCCGCCTGGACGAGCTGACCAGCGGCTTCCAGAGCGGGGAGATGATCATCATCGCCGCCCGCCCGTCGATGGGCAAGACGGCCATCGCGCTGAACATCGCCGAGTACATGGCCGTCGACGAGCGGCGCCCCGTGCTGCTGTTCTCGCTGGAAATGGCCCGCCAGCAGCTCGTCCAGCGGTTCCTGGCCTCGCGGGCCCATTTCGACCAGTCGCTGCTGCGGCGGGGCAACATCCAGCCCGACGACTGGACCCGCCTGCAGATGGCCGCCGGGGAGCTGGAGAGCGCCCCGATCTTCATCGACGACTCGGCCGAGCTCACCATGCTCCAGATGCGCGCCAAAGCCCGCCGGATGAAGGCGCGGCACGACATCCAGTGCATCTTCATCGACTACCTCCAGCTCATCACCCCCGCCGGCGGCGCCGAGAGCCGCCAGGTGCAGGTGTCGGAAATGTCGAGGAACATCAAAGCCCTCGCCCGCGAGTTGAGCATCCCGGTGGTCACCCTCGCCCAGCTCAACCGCGCCGTCGAGGACCGCGTCGGCCACCGCCCCCGCATGAGCGACCTGCGCGAGTCCGGCTCCATCGAGCAGGACGCCGACGTCATCGCCCTGCTCCACCGCCCCGACTACTTCAGCGACGACGCCGAGCCCAACGTCGCCGAACTCATCGTCGACAAGCAGCGCAACGGCCCCACCGGGATCGTCAAGCTCACCTTCCTCCGCGAGTGCACCCGCTTCGAGAACTATCACGCGCCCGATGGGCAGATGATGTGAGAACGGCAGGCTGCAGGCTGCAGGCTGCAGGAACGGATACTGCGCCAAGCCCCCATGGAGCCGTTGCCGTTGCCGTACCTGCAGTCGGCAGCCTATAGCCTCCGGCCTTCGGTTCACAGGAACAGCTCGATCACCGGCACCAGCACGTCGGGCTTGCGGACCGGCAGCCGCAGCGTGAGCGTGTCGGCGCCCATGTCGGCGCGCTGGGCGATCGCCTCGTGGTTGAGGCCGGGGCGGATCTCCGAGCCGTCGTTGAGGAGCTGGGCGTATTTCACGCGGCCGGCCATGCCGTCCAGGTGAAGCAGGCCGGTCGGCCAGGCGAAGACGTGGACGTAGAGGCGGCCCGTCCGCGGGTTGTAGGTCAACCGGCAGTCCTGGGGGGTCTTGAACCCCTCGGGCGCCTGCGTGCAGCCGTAGATCGAACGGCCGTGGTACTTCATCCAGCGGCCCATCGCGGCCAGGCGCTCCTGGGCGCGGGCGTCGAACTCCCCGCGGGCCGTCGGCCCGACGTTCAGCAGGAGGTTGCCGCCCTTGCTGACGGTGTCGACGAGCATCCCCACGAGTTGCTCGGGGCTCTTCCACGAGGCCTCGTCGCGGTGGTAGCCCCACGAGCCGCTGAACGTCTGGCAGGCCTCCCACACGACCGGCCGGCCGTCCACGCGGAGCCACTGGCGGGGCTGGTACTGCTCGGGGGTCTTGACGTCCCAGCCTTCGTCGAGGTCGAGCCGGTCGTTGAGGATGATCTTCGGCTGCAATTGGCGGATCATCGCGTAGAGCTTCTCGCTCTGCCAGGCATCGCGGCCTTTGCCTTCGGGCTGATCGGTCGCGAAGCTGTAATCGGCCCACAGGATGTCGATCGGGCCAAACTCCGTCAGCAGTTCGCGCACCTGCCCGTGCAGGTAGGCGGCGTACTTGCCCTGGTCGCGGCCGACGTTCATCTGCTGCCGCTCGGGGTGCCTTCTCTGCGGGTGGGTGTGGGGGTCGATGAGGTACTGCGGATGGTGCCAGTCGATCACCGAATGGTAGAAGCCCACCCGCAGGCCTTCGTCGCGGAACGCCTCGACCATCGGCCGCAGCAGGTCGCGCCCGGCGGGCGTGTTGGGGGCCTTGTAGTCGGTGAGCTTCGAATCCCACAGGCAGAAGCCCTCGTGGTGCTTGGTGGTGACGACGAAGTACTTCATTCCCGCTTCGCGGGCCATGCGGGCCCAGGCGCGGGGGTCGTAGAGGTCGGGGTCGAAGTGGCGGAAGTACTTCTCATACTCCTCGTCGGTCATGGCCTCGTGGCACTTCACCCATTCATGCCGCGCCGCCATCGCGTAGAGGCCCCAGTGGATGAACAGGCCGAAGCGGTCCTGCGTGAACCACGATGTGTCGCCCGGCGTGGGAATCGTTTCCAGCATGGCTAAGCCTTCTCCTCAGTGCGGCCGACGTGCTCGGTGTATTCGGCCAGGTCGCGGAATTGCCGTTTCAGCGCCGGGTACAGGGCCCGGAAACGCTTGTAGTAGCCGTCGTAGACGCCCACGGCGGCGGCGTCGGGCTCGGTGGTGCTGGTCAGCCGGATCGTCCGGTCGCAGCCGTCCTGCACACTGGCGTAGACCCCCGTGCCGGCGCCGGCGAGGATCGCCACGCCGAGGGCCGAGGCCTCGGTGATGTTGATCGTGGCGATCGGGCAGTTGAACGTGTCGGCCAGGATCTGCCGCCACAGCGGGCTGGACGCCCCGCCACCGACGGCCCGCACCTGCGCGACGTCGGTGCCCATCTCGCGGACGATCTCCAGCGCGTCCCGCAGCCCGTACGCGACGCCTTCCATCACCGCCCGCACGTAGTGCGGACGGCCGTGCCGCAGCGTCAGGCCGACGAAGGCCCCGCGGGCGTAGGGGTCGCGGTGCGGGGTCCGCTCGCCGTTGAGGTACGGCAGGAAGATCAGCCCTTCGCTGCCGGGCGGGACCGTCGCCGCCTGCCGGTCCAGCAGCTTGTAGACGTTCGTGCCGAGCCGCGCGGCCTCGGCGGCCTCGACGTCGGCGAAGGTCTCCTTGAAGTACCGCAGCGAGAAACTGCACGAGAGCATCACGCCCATGACGTGCCACATGTTCTCCACCGCGTGGCAGCACGTCTGCATGGCGTTGGCCCGGTCCATGAGGACCCGGTCGGTCCCGGCGAACACGACCCCGCCGGAGCCCATGATGAGCGTGACGATCCCGCTTCGGGTCGCCCCGCTGCCGACCGCCCCGGCCGCCACGTCGCCCGCCCCGCCGACGACCGGCGTGCCGGCGGCCA
>JAAYZK010000266.1 GCA_012514895.1 Planctomycetota bacterium
ATCTTTGCGGGGCCTGTTCCGGAGGCTGACGCCTCCGGCAAAAAGCTGTCGTCCCTCCGGGACTTTCGATGACGACTCGCGAGCGTAAGCAACGGCTTCAGGAACCTTTATCTCTCCCCCACCGATCAGCCCCGAAGGGGCGTAAGCTCTTGGCCGGGGGCGCGAGCCCCCGGAAAGCGGCTCTCTCAACGTCCAGCCCCGAAGGGGCGTAAGCTCTTGGCCGGGGGCGCGAGCCCCCGGAAAGCGGCTCCCCCAACGATCAGCCCCAACCTGTCCGCCGTAGCCTGCAGGGCGAAGGAGGAAGGGGCGGCAGACCCGAGGAGGGGGCACGAGCCCCCGCCGCCGATCTCCCTTGGCGCCAGGAGAAGAAAGGTGTCAGGAACCGTCATGTCCATCGGATTTCTTTGAACTCCTGTTCTATCATTCACTTCCGAAAGAACATGCTTCTCCGTGTGGACTTCAGTTCCGCTACCCTTTCGCACGTCGGCGCCGCATCGCTCGTCAGCCTCCCCCGGCGGCACGAGTACCCTCCGGGAAGGGCGTCCGCGGTCCCGCCCCGGGCAAGCTTCTCCTGCGGCGGCCGCCGGCGCGCTGATGGATGGCGTTGATGCACGAGGGGCACATCGCGAGGGCGAAACATCCGGTCGCCCGCGGCGTCTGGGGGATGGAGCCGGCAGGGCCGGGCTCAAGGAAAAGGGAGACGAACCATGAAACGGACCGGGATCATCGTGTCGGCGCTTCTGGCCGCCGTGGCGGCGGCGCCGTGTCTGGGGACGGAGGGCCAGGAGCCCCGGACGCCCGCGGAGGCGGCCGATGCCGTGACGGTGCCGGAGGCCTGGCGGGATTGCCTGGAGGCGGGGCCGCTGACGGTGGCCGGCGGGCCGTTCTACGGCGTCATCGAGGGGTTCGGAATGATCCCCGTCGTGCCGGTCCGGTGGTCGCTGCGGAACCTGACGGACCAGACGCTCTATGTCGAGATGGGTTACGGGAGCAGGAATCCCAACGGGCCGGGCGGCACGGGCATGAGCGTCTCGTACGTGCTCGCCCCGCACGAGGATCGCTCGATCCGCGACACGGCCGCCGTGTTCTCGGTCGCCGTGCCGGCCAAGCTGCGGGTGGGCCTGGATGGCCTCAGACTGCCGGGCAGAACCATGGATCCTCCCTCGCGCCGGTCCGTCGTGGAGGGCGTCGCTCTGCCCCCGTCGCCGGGGCGTGCCGCGGTGTTTGCCTTCGATGGGCCCCTGGCCGTCAAGCACGTGCGGCTGACCCATGCGCCGGAGCAGGGCAACCGGCTGGAGGTCCTGGTGGCCAACCCGACGGGGCGCCGATGCATCGTGGGGGTCCAGGTCGCCGTGGGCGATCCGGCCAGGAGCGACCCGGCCCTGGTGGAAACGCCGCTGGCCAGGAGCAGGGGCGCGTTCGTCGAGCAGATGGCCGCCGTCGAACCGGGCGGGGAGTCTCTGCTGGCCCTCCCGTACCGCGTGCCGAGCGACGCCGGCGAGGCGCCCGCGCTGGCGTACCGGGTCTTTGAGGAGCGCGGGCCGATCGACGCCGATCTGCTGAAGCGGCTGGCCCTGACGGAGCGGGATGTTCGTCATCCGGATCGGCCGCTCATCCAGGCCGGCGGTTTCGATCTCGCAGCGGCCGCCGCGGCGGGCCTGGCCGTGCTGCCGCCTTGCGTGCCGGTCAAGGAGCGCGCGAAACTCACGATCCAGACGGCCTCCGAGCATTTCCTCTTCCGCTACCGTCCTGATTCGTTCGCGGCGGGGAACATCGAGTCGATCATCGAGGTCCGCGAGGCCGCCTATGAAAGGCTGCGAGGCGCGCTGGACATGGATCTGCCCTTCGCCGTCACGATCGACCTGTACCCGGACATGGAGGCCAAGTCGCTGGGCAGCGGGACGACGTGGACGCCGGCGAACACCGTCAACAGCCGGCACATCGCCGAGGTCTGCAACGAGACGTGCCAGTGCGACGCGGCCCACGAAGTCGCCCACCTGTTCTCCTTCCAGTTCGGCAGCGGCGGCGACCGCCTGTGCGAGGCCTTCGCCGTCCGGTGGGAGCAGGATGTGGACCTGGCGGCGTATCGGCGGCGGGCGGCGGGGCGCGTGGCCGATGGGACCGCCGCCGACCCGCTGGGCGGGGATGTGTCGGAAGAGGCCGTCACCTTCGTCGATTGCCTCATGCGCCGGGACCTGGCGTCCTTCAAGGCGTTCATGGCCGCCTGCGCGCGGGAGAAGACGTCGGAGGAACTGGATCGGGCAGCGCGCGCCATCTACGGCGCCGGCCTGGACGACATGAGGCGCTGGTGGCGGGAGGATCTGGCGGCGGCGGAGCCGAGGGATGGGGAAACGTCGCCGAACCCTTGAGGGCCGGACGGCCCGCCGCCTCAGGTGCGGCCTTGGGTCGCCCACCATCGCCCCAGGCACAGCAGGGCCCACAGGCGGTGGCGGTGGTCGGCCTTGCCCCGGACGTGCTGGTCGATGAGGCGCTCCAGGCTGGTGCGCTTCAGCCAGCCGGCGTCGATGAAGGACTGGTCCAGCAGCGTCTGGCGGAGCAGGCCCAGCAGCGGTCCGGCCAGCCACGTGTCCAGCGGCACGCCGAACCCGGCCTTGGGGCGCTGGAAGACGCCCGCGGGCAGGCGGTCGCCGAAGGCGCGGGCGAGGATCCGCTTGCCGCGGCGGCGGTCGACTTTCAGGTCGTCCGGCAGCGAGAGGCCCAGCTCGATGACGTGGTGGTCGAGGAAGGGGCTGCGCAGCTCGAGCCCCCAGGCCATCGAGGCGATGTCGGCCTTCACCAGCAGGTCGTCGGGCAGGTACGTCAGCACGTCGTGCCGCTGGGCGGCCAGCAGGTCGCTGTCGCAGTCGGCGGCGTCGCCGTTCACGAAAAGCCCTTCGAACCAGCGGCGTCCGGCCGTCGGGTCGGCCGCACCGGCCAGATCGTCGGTGAGCAGGTCGTCCAGGGCCGCCGCCGAGAACAGCGTCCGGTACGTCTCGTAGCGCAGCGCCGGCGGGGCGTCCAGGGCCGCGGCGAAGCGGGCGAACCGCCGCCACGGGCTCTTCTCGTCCCGCGGGGCGAAGCTGTCGACCAGCATCCCCCCGGCCGTCATCACCATCGCCTTCAGCGGCGAGATGTGCTCGGCCAACCACATCGCCCGGTGGCGGTCGTAGCCGGCGAAGGCCTCGTCGCCCCCGTCGCCGACCAGTGCGACCGTCACCCGTTTTCGGACCTCGCGGCTCAGCAGCCACAGGGGCAGGGCGCTGGAGTCCCCGAAGGGCTCGTCGTACTGGGCGACCAGCGTGTCCAGGGCGGCCGCGGCGTCCGACTCGATCAGCAGCTCGGTGTGCGTCGTGCCCAGGTGCTCGGCCACCTCGCGGGCGAAGGGCCGCTCGTCGAACCGCTGCTCGGTGAAGCCGGCGCTGAAGGTGCGGACGGCCGCCGGATCGCCCAGGGCGTCGCACATGAGGGAAACGACGATGCTCGAGTCGATTCCGCCGCTGAGCAGCGCGCCGACAGGCACATCCGCCACGAGCCGCCGGGCGACGGCAGCCCGCACCGCCTCGCGCACCGCTTCGACGGCCTGCTCCTCCGGGACCTGCGCGGTCGTCGCGGGGGGCGACCACCAGCGCTGCGGCTGGGCGGGCGCGACGGCGCGGAAAGTCAGGTGAGCGGCGGAGGGGAGCTTGTGGATGCCCTGCCAGATGCTCCGGGGGGCCGGGATGTAGCCCAGTGTCAGGTAATGGATGAGCGACGTCGGATCCACGGCCCCGCCGGCCGCCGGGTGGACCCGCAGGGCCTTGGCCTCGCTGGCGAAGACGACCCGATCGCCGGCGATGGCGTACCACAGCGGCTTGACGCCCAGCCGGTCCCGCACCAGGTGCAGGCAGCCCTCGCGGCCGTCGTGGATGGCGAAGGCGAACATCCCCTCCAGCCGGTCGAGCATGGACAGGCCGTGCCGGACGTACATCGCCAGAAGGACTTCCGTGTCGCCCGCGGTGGCGAAGTGCTCGCCCTGGCGCTGCAGCTCATCGCGCAGAGCCCGGAAGTTGTAGATCTCGCCGTTGAAGGCGATTGTGACGGGAACGTCGCGATGGGTCATCGGCTGGCGCGACCCGTCGGGATCGATGACGCTGAGCCGGCGGAAGCCGATCGCGCAGCGGCCGTCAGCCGAGATGAAGCGGCCGGACTGGTCCGGGCCGCGGTGGGCCAGGCGGTCGGCCATCGCGACGGCCCTCTGGAGGTCGGCCCGCCCGCCCGTCAGCCATTCGCCCGCGAATCCGCACACGCAGCCGCCCTTTCAATCAGGGGTTGGGGTCCGCCGTCTCCGGGCCCAACGGCGCCGGCAGATGCTCGGACCAGAAGTCCCAGGCGTATTCCGGGTGGCGCCAGTGCCCGCCGGAGACCTGCCGGAGTTCCGCGCCGACCACCCCCTGCTCGCCAAGCCACTCGTAGGCGGCCCGCGACTGGCTGGGGATGACCACCAGGTCGGCCCCGCCGTAGTAGATGATCACGTGCAATTGCCGCAGTTCGGGCGTAACCTCGACCTGATCGAGGATGCCCTTGCTGCTGTTGGCGGCCCGGGCGACCAGGGCGTGGAAGAGGGAGGGATTGCGCAAGCCCGTGTAGTACATCGGGTAGCCGCCGGCCGAGAAACCCGTCAGCATGACCAGGCGCTTGCCGGTGCGCCCGTCGCGTGCGATGCGGTAGTCGCGGGTGACATCCCGCAGGAGGTTCAGGATCGTCTGCTCATCCCGCGCCAGGTCCGCGTACCACAGCGCGGGGATCCGCGGCAGAATCCCCTGGACGCTCCGCAGCGGCGGGGCGGCCACGATGAAGCCGTGCTCCTCGGCCAGGGCTTTCCACTCGCGGATCTGCGCCGACGCGCTGTCGAAGCCGAAGGTGCCGTGCAGCGTGATCACCAGCGGCATCGGCTCGGCCGGCCGGTACGTGCTGGGCACGTAAAGCCAGTAGGCTTCATCGCTGACGGTGCTCCGCACGAGCCGCTGGTCGACCGGCGTGTCCTGGGGCTGCACCACCGGACACCCGGCCAGCAGCGGCAACATAAGAAAAATCAACCACTTCCACCGCATCAAGCCAGTTCCTGTTCACGAGACCTGCTTCTCTATCTTACGTCCGCCGACTCCGCTTCGCGGCCAAGAGAATGACCAGCCATACCGTCACGGCCCCGCACGCGACAGCCAGCACCGGCCAGCCCCCCCCGCCAGCCCCAGCGGCGGAATCGCCGTGCTCGTCCGCGGACGTCGCCGCGGGTCCATTACGCGTAGGGGGAGCATACACAGCGCGCGGCACCGGCACAACCCGCCGCCGCGAGGAGCGGGGGTGAGAAGATGCAGGAAATCGGCCGCGGTTGTGCAACGGCTGGTCAAGGGGGATTCGAGATACCTGTGGTAGCCTGTAGGCGCCATGGAGGGTGCCTGCAGGCGAGGGTCACCTCATGTGCCTTCGTTGTTTTCTGCAGGCGGCCCGCCGCCGCGGCGGCAGCAGGATGCGGCAAGCTCACAACGTAAGGTAAGTGGCAGTCACTTGCCGATGCTCTCTTGGTCTGTGGCTCCCTGCCGGCAGGAAACTCGGCCTCGCCGTCGGCCGGGGCGATCAGGGTCTGTCATGTAAGGCGATCACCTTAGATAGACTGTTGTCGGGATTCGAGGGAATCTCATAAGGAGCGGCGATGGCTCTGCATGCAGAATAGCCTTGTGGAATGGGCCCGCAGACGGCAAAGGAGCTGGTGTCCGGTGCGGCGCATTCGGGAAAGTGGGGGCGGATTCTTCTTGCGAAATCGCCTTTCGGGCGATATCATGGATAGGCGATGGAGTTCGTACCCAGCCACGCACAATCATGACGCCCGCGATGTTCGCGGGTGCCCGCCAACAAGGGTCTGCTGCATAAGGAGACGTGGGGATGAAGTACACCGCTATTGCCATACTGTTGTTGTGCTGCGCGCCGGCCTTTGCCGGGCCGGTGGACTGCAACCAGGGCTCCATGGAGTTGTGGATTCAGCCGAACGGGGAAGGCCAACTGGTCAACGTGTCCGACGAGACCGTCTATTTCGACGGCTACGAGATCACGTCGTACAACTCCCTGCTGAGTCCTTCGGGATGGATCACGATCGAGGGCCTGATCGCCGACGGGCAGGAGGCGCTGGTGGCGTCGATCCTCGGCGAAGAGGCGCTGGATTTCGAGGTCATGGGCCAGTCATCCGTGCACACCCGCGTCATGTCCGAGTGCAACATCCACGGCTGGGGCGCCCTGCAGCCGGGCGACCGCTGGAGCCTGGGCGTGATCGCCTCCCAGGCGATGATCGACGACATGCGGTTCCGCTACTGCTGCGTCATCCCCGGCGAGGGCGGCACGGTCACCGTGGGCGGGTGGATGTACTCGCCGGTGGCGGTTCCCGAACCTGCCACCCTGTGCCTGCTGGGACTGGGCGCCGCTGCGGCGCTGCGGCGCAGGAGATAGGATCGGCCGCGATGTGAGAGTGGCGTGTTCGACGGGAGGCCTGCGCCGCGAGGCGCGGGCCCCCGTCGCCTCGTCGCGGGGACGTCAACGCCAAGAAAGACGCCGTCCACTCTCCCCGATTCGCGCGAAAACCCGTTCAGCGGACAGGAAGGAGGGTGTGGATAACCCCAGGCGCTTCGGGGGGGGATCCTGTACTCACAGGGAGAAACGGGTATGATCTCCTCATGGACTCACCCGATCATGCCGCAGCCTCTCCCCCGCCGCCCCAGGGGGGCCTCGTCGATCCGGCGACGCTGCCGCCTTACGAGTTGGCGATCTCCACCCCGTGCCGTACGTGCGGGTACGACCTTCACGGGCTGCGGACGGACGGCCGCTGCCCCGAGTGCGGCACGGCGGTCAGGCTGTCGCTGCGGGCGGGCCTGGAGTTCGCCCCGCCGGCCTATCTCCGCACGCTGGGCCGGGGGATGCTGCTGAAGGTGTACGGCCTGGTCTTCGTGCTGGCGGGCGCCGTGATCGGGGGCCTGGGCGGGTCCGACGAGATCGCCGCCTGGGCCGCGAGGGTGCTCGTCATGGCCGCTGCGCTGCTGTGGGTCCCGGGAACGTGGCTCCTGACGCTGGGCGAGCCTCACCTGGCCGACGACAGGCGGAAGCTGACGGTCCGCGTCCTCCTGCGGGTGGCCTGCACCGCCGTGCTCGGCCTGGTGCTGCTGTGGGGATTCGGGGGCGCCGAATGGATCCGCGGCGTGCCCCGGCCGGTGGTGTTCGCCCTCCAGACGGCCCTGCTGGCGGCGGTGCTGGCCGCGATCGCCGCCGAGGCGGTGGTCCTGGGGCGTCTGGCCCGCGGCCTGGGCGACCCCCTGCTGGCGATCCGGACGCGGATCGAGATGTGGGGCCTGGCGATCAGCGTGGCCCTGTCCATTGGGGGTGTCCTGCCCCTCGGACTGTCCGGCCCGGTCTGCTGTTTCGAGACCCTCAGCGCCCTCGGGCTGTTCGTCTTCGGCCTCTCGTGGCCGGTGCTCCTGGTGCGCTACCGGCTCAGCCTCGGTGACGCCGAGCACAAGGCCGCGGTCAACTGGGCCCGACAGATCGCCCTGCTGGAGCGCTACCAGCAGTCCGCCGCGGCCGCGTCCCCGTCCGAGTCCGCCTGACCTGTCCGATCCATCCGGCTCATCCGCCAGGCCGCCGGCGCTATCCGATCCAATTGAACTGCGGATTCTGCTTCTTCACGATTTCCGTGATCCTGAGCACTTCCAGCGCATCGGAGCTGGTGACCGGGAACGGGATGCCGTTGCGAAGGGCGTCGTACAGGCGCTGGACGAGTTCGATTTCCACGTGCTCCCACATGTCCGTCGCGGGCTCGACCTCGCGCGTCTCCTCGTTGATGCGATTGAAAGGCTTCTTGGGGGGTGGTTATGGAAGTAACCAGGAGTGTCGTAAAGTACTGAAGAAGCCCAAACCGTTTTCGAAGAAGCGTCCAGGAAGAAGACCTCTATTGGGGGTCAGTCTTCGAGGTTTTGACCGGCATGTGCCGGAATTTCCCTCCGGGCGGTCCAAGCGGGTCGTCAGAAGCTGCGTCACAGACGGACGGAAGCCCAGGGCGCTTGCCGATGGCTCCTGCGCATCGAGCCGTGCGGCGCGACCCGCAAGCTCGAAATCCGAAGCACGAAATCCGAAACAAATTCAAAACGGCAGGAAAGACGGCAAGCATCCAAACGGC
>JAAYZK010000267.1 GCA_012514895.1 Planctomycetota bacterium
ACCGCACAGCCGGCCAGGTCGGCCAGCTCCTGGTACCCGCGGCCCCAGACCAGAAACGCCCGCTGGAGGGGTTTGGCGTTGAACGTCAGTCCTGCCCGCGTCCGCTTCATCCCGATGGGTCTCCGTCATTCGCGGCCCTGTCCGCCCCGGACGGCCCCCGTCGGGGACCCCGTTAGGCGGCCATCCGCAACCACGATAGCCCCCTATACCAGCCCCCCAAGGACCACGCAAGAGAAATCCGTGAAAAACATTGTTCAACATTTGTATGGCCCGGATGGGCCCTGGAGGTAGCATCGTGATCATGGCGAAGGACTTCCCCGGCAAGCGCGTGACGATCGACCTGCCCGAGGATCTCTGGAAGCGGTTCCAGGGGGAGTGCAGGCTGCTCGGCTGGTCGCTGAAGCGAGCGGCCGCCGCGGCTCTGTATCACTTCATCCGCGACTACGGCCGCGAGGCGGACGACTGTTACCTCAACGTCTACCTCAACTGGCCGCTGGAGGGCGGCCACAGCGAGCCCATGGACCGCATCCCCTCGCTGGCGTCGCGATTCGGCCAGGAGGCCGAGCCGCCGCCGGAGGAGGCAGCGGACCTGCTCGGCCGCGTCAAGGCAATCCTGGCCAACCAGGCGGCCGGCGAGCCGATGACGGAGGAGGAGCAGGCCGTCGTCGAGAAGATCGGCAGTCTGGGCGATGCCCTGCTCAAGCGGCGAGGCACGGGTGGCGGCCAGGCCACCGGCTGATCAGGGAGATCGATCGTGCGGATCGTGGCGGTAGTCGGCGATGTGGAAGACCGGGCCAACCGCCCGCGGCGCCTGCCGCAGGCGTTGCCCGACGCGCCGCATCTGCAAAACGGCGGCGTGCCGAAACCCCTGGGGGGCGCCGGCGACGATGAGCAGGTCCTCCAGGAGCGTCGTGTCTCGCGCGGCCCGCTCGGCGATCCCCGCCAAGGCCGCCGCGGCCCGAGGAGACAGGTCCGCCAGCTCTGTCGTCGTCGTGAACCGCACCCGACACCGACTCTGCCGATCTGGCATCATGACCCCGAACTCCCTGACCTCCCGATCCTTTACCCATCTTACCAGATTCACCCAAGTTGTCAATACGCCAAAACTCCGAGTCTGCGTTCCGCACAGGGGAGGAGGACCCCATGATCCCACTGACCTGCGACCAGTGCGGCGAGCGTTTCGAGGTCCCTGAGAGCCTGGGCGGCTGGACGGAGGCCTGCCCGGCCTGCCAGCACGTTCTGCAGGTCCCGCCCGCGGCGACCCCGGTGGCGTACGCCCCGCCGAGGAGTCCACAGGCCCGGTCGGCGGCGTGGCGCCGCGGATCGGCGGCCGCGCGGGTGCCCCCGCCGACGTCGGCCGAGAAGCTCAACGTCGCCGCCGCGATCCTGGTGGTTCTGGCCGTGATCAGCATGATGGTGGGCTGCGCCGCCATGGCCAGCCCTGACCCGGGGATCGCCCTGTCGTTCGGCTTTGGCGCGGGTCTGTCGCTGCTGGTCACCGCCGCGGCGCTCCACGGTCTGGCCCAGCTCGTCCGCTACGCCTACGCCGTCGCCGTCGCCGCATCGCGGGTTCCTCCGTCACTGACGGAAAAACCCCCATCCACCGCGCCCTAACTCGTGGATTCGCCGTCGTCCGCCATCGTTGAGGATCGTGCCCGAATCGTCCCTAACCCATGATGTCCCCACACCCTACCCTCGCCGCACCCGGCCACCTTCGGGACGCAGAGGTCGCTGGTTCAAATCCAGTCGCCCCGAGTGACGGTAAGACGTGCCGACGCCACCGGTTAGCGTGGCTCCCGCCTGCGGGCGGTGCGGCAGGGTTTGACGGAGAAACGTTTCTGGGTTTCTCCGTCAAACCCACTCTGAAAGGAGGCCGCACATGCCCCGACCCCGCTCGACTCAGCCGAAAATCTGCCACCACAAGGCCAGCCATCGGGCATACATCACCCTGGATGGCAAGGAAGTCTACCTCGGCCGGTGGAACCGCCGGCACGATGAGCCGTCGGAGGCCGCCAGGAAGAAATACGAGGCCATCATGCGCCGCCGCCTGGCCCAGGCCTGCGGGCCGCTGCCGGCCGCGTGCGGGACGATCGCCGAGGTCGCCCTGGCCTACCTCGGCCACGTCGCCCGCCTCGTCGAGGCCGGCCGCCGGCGGGCCTCGGAGATCTCCCACGTCCGCACCGTCATCCGCGCGCTCTGCCGGACCGAGGTCGACGCCGACGGCACGACGGCCGACGCCCTCGATGTGAGCGATTTCAGCCCCAAAAAGCTCCGACTCGTCCGCGACACGATCATCGCCGACGGCCTCGCCCGCAAAACCTGCAACCAGCACGTCCAGCGGATCCGGGCGATGGTCCGCTGGGCGGGCGAGGAGGAGCTGATCGACCCGATCATCTACCAGCGGCTGCTGGTGGTGTCCGGCCTGCGTGAGGGCGACGGCGGCCGCGAGACCGCCGAGCGGATCCCCGCCCTGTGGCCGGAGGTCCAGGCCGTCCGCGAACTGGTCAGCCGCCAGGTGTGGGCGATGATCGAGCTGCAATGGTGCACGGGCATGCGATCCCAGAACGTCGTCGAGATCACCACCGGCCGGATCGACCGCTCCGGGCCGGTGTGGTTCTACACACCCGCCAGCGACAAGAGCCGCAAGAAGCGCAAGAGGAAGGAGCGACTGCTGATCGCACTCGGCCCCAAGGCCCAGGCCGTCCTGACCCCCTGGCTGCGGTTCAACCCGGATGAACCGCTCTTCAGCCCCGCCGAGGCCGAGGCCGAACGGCGGGAGTGGATGCGGGCGAATCGGCGGACCAAGCTGTGGCCCAGCCACGCCCGGCGGTACCAGGCCCAGCGGCGGGCCAGGCCCGAGCGGGCACCCGGCGACCGCTACACGCCTCAGTCGTACCGGCACGCGATCGCCCGGGCCCTGCGCATCGCCTTCCCGGTGCCGGCGGAGTTCGCCCGCCGCCCCGGCGAGATCGCCGACGCCTGGCGTGAGCGTCT
>JAAYZK010000033.1 GCA_012514895.1 Planctomycetota bacterium
ACCCGTGCCATGACTGCAGTCTACCACGCCTCACGCCGGGGTCAACACGCTACCGGCAGACAAGGAGGATGCCCGAATGCCGGCTCGGCGGTAAAGGGAGATCGGTATGATGTCCCTCGACCCATATGTCCCTCGACCCATGAATGAGGCCGGCATCGCACGCAGACTACTGGCGCAGCCGACACGGCCGACGCCGAATGGATGTTTGGAAAAGCCCGCTGTCGAGCCCGCTACCGACTTGACAACCACTTGCTCATGGATGTCCCCGGACTTCCCGATGTCCCAGGACTTCCCACCGCGCCACATCCCGACTCTACCCGAACCACCGAAGCTGCCGGGACAGCCACATCGTGGGTGGCTGTCCCGGGCTCTCGGGTTCCATGTTCACGCTCGCGTGAGCGTGCTTGACGTCCAGCGGGACGGCGGTGTTCCTGCGGCGCGACGTTGCCGGCTGGGCGTCGGCGTCACCGGCTCCGCTTGCGCTTGGCGCCAAGGAAGCCGCCCAACGTGAGCAGCACGAGCGTCGAGGGCTCCGGAACGTGGGTTGCCCACAGCACGTCGCTCTCCACGCGATAGGACCAGTCGCCGGAATCGGGCAGGAGGACCTCTCCGAAGGGTGCGCTGAGTCCGCCGCGGGCGGCGAGGATCCGAAACTCGCCCAGCGGCGCCCCGGCATCACGAAGTTCCCAGGTGCCGGCCAGCGTGGCCGCCCCTGAGACGTCGATGGTGCTGAACCCGTCGGCACCCACCGTCGTGATCAACGTGGCGTCGGCGCACTGTTCGTACTCGCCGAACACCAGGCGGGCCGCTTCCTCGAAGACCAGCAAGGTGTCGTCGCACTGGGTCAGCTTCGCGGCGGTCACGGCGCCGCCGGAGAGGGTGCTGACCCTGTCGGCGCCGGCCTGGCCGAGACGGATCTCGTCGCCGACGTCGAGGCGGCCGCCGGAGAGATTCCAGGCGCCGTCGCAGACGAACTCGCCGTCGACGGTCAGAGCCCCGCCGGTCTGCTGGACGGTGCTGTTGTCGGTCACGCGCACCCGGTTGGCGACCAGGGTGCCGCCGGACTGGTGAAGCTCGCCCACGTCGTACCCGCTCCACGTCTTGTAGCCTTTCCCGACGACGAGCTCGTCGGAGATCGTCGCGAAGCCCCCGGACATCCGGTAGACGGCGTAGGCATCGAACTGGGAGTCGCTGATCTCCATCCGTTGGGCGGCCAGCGTTCCGCCGGACTGGTCGAGAAGGCTGTTCCTGCCCTGAATGTGCAGCGTGCCCGTGGTCAGGGCGCCGGCGCCGGTCAGCGCGTACATGGTACGATTGGTCCCGTCGCGTCCCACGAACAGTACGGTCGGTGCGGCGACGGCGCCTCCGGACTGGGTCGCCTCAACTTCATGCAACCTCACCCAGTCCGCCGACAGGGCGCCCCCGGAGATGGCGACGGAGGTGCGTTCGACGCTGAGGCTGCCGTTGCCGCCCGTGCCGGGGCCCCCGTTGGTCATGATCGCGACGTTCCCACCTGTCTGCGTGTACGACGACCTGGCGATGACCATTTTGCCGACCTCCAGGGAGCCGCCCTGGATTTCAACCGTGCTCGGTTCGCCGGCGAGGAAGTCCCGCACCGACGCCGCCCCGCCTGTCTGGAGATAATGCGATGTGCTGGTCGCCTCGTGGTTGGAGTGGCCCATGATCAACTGGAAGGTCTCGAACGAGCCGCCGCGCATGTCGAAATGGCCGTCGCCGCAGGCGTTGTAGCCGTTGCCGATGCGCAGGGCGTCCACGCGGGTCAGGCCGCTGTCCTGGACGAAGCGCCCGTCGCCATCATCGCCGATGTTGAGGTAATGGGCGTCGAGCAGGCCGCCGAAGCAGCCTGAGTTGAGATTGTTGACCGACACCGTGCAGGCGTTCTCAACGCGCCCCAGGGTGACGCTGCCGCCGGGAAAGACCTCGACGCCGCCGTGGAGATCCAGCCCTTCGCCGGGGCGGTTTCGGACGACACCGCTGACGATAAGCCGGTCGGAGAACTCGCCGGCGACTTCGATCGTCGTGCCGGCCGGAATCGTCAACGGGGTCCCGCTGATGTGCGTCAGCCCCCTGCTGGAGTAACCGGCCAGGTCCGCGTACGGATCGAACCCCGCGGGGAAGACGGCCACCGAGTTCTCGCCCATGTCCATTCGGACGTTGGCGGCGTTCAGCAGGGAGGCCTGGGCGAAGTTGGTGTACGACCCGTCCGAGCCGGTATACTGTCCGGCGCCGCCGGCGAAATCGAGGGTTCCCTTCACCTCGGTCGACGCGCCCACGCGAAGCGATCCGGCGCTCATGACGTACGTGTCGGTCGCCGGGACGTTCAGGTGATCGACCGCCACGTCGCCGCCGCTTTGATCGAACAGACCGGTGCCCTTGTTGCCGAACTGGAGGGAAGACGCGTTCAGTTCGCCGCCACTGATCTCGTAGACACCGTGACTCCTGTCGAGGTAGTCGCCGAGTTGAACGGTCCCGGCGACGGTCACAACGCCGCCCGTCTGGACGAATCGTCCCAGGCCGCCGTCCTGACCCATCCACAACGAGCCCGCGTGGAGGTCGCCGTCGTTGATCTCGTAGCGAGCGTAGGCGCCGGCGATGTCGCCTGAGGAGCCCACGACCAACTCGTCGCCCACGGTGCAGGAGCCGCCGTTCTGGAGGAACACGGATTCATAGCCATCACGGATCAGCAGGTCGCCGAGCGGGAGGTTGACCGATCCGGCCGTCAGTTCGTACCTCGGGCTGCCGGGAACCAGCGAGCCGGTGCCCAGGATCAGGTGCGAACGCCCATCCGCCAGACGCAGCTCGCCTCCCGTCTGGATCACCGTATTGGCCCCGCCGTACAGGGTGACATCGTCACACATGGCGACACCCTCCTCGATGAGCACGGTTCCTCCGTTGTTGACGACGGCATTGGAGAAGAGGCCTGTTGTCGGAACGCCCTGGCTCCAATTGGCCACCTCAAACCAATCGCCGGGCGTACTCGGATCGCCCTTCCATAGCGTGTCATTGCCGACAGCCAGGGTTGAACAACCGACCCCGATGAGCAATGCCAACGCAAAACGGCCGTTTCTTGCCCTGTCCCAGTTCATTTCGAAAGCTCCTTTGTGCCCACACGGCTTCGCTGACCATTGCGCCGCCTCAACGCAGCCCAAGCCTGTGAATACCTCGGAATCCATCGCCCTTGGAATGGGAACTAGGCCGGGTGGCCTGAGCGGGCGCGAACGAGCGAGATCGCCCCTGCCCCTGGGGTGGAAAACACTGCCGCTCCCAACTGTAGCAGGCTAAGCGAATAAGAGTATAACGCCTCTCGCCCGGCTGTCAAGATATTCCGGGGAGATGTCATCGGCAGATAGTAATGTCCGGTCTTCGGCATGTAAGAATGTCCGCTTTCCTTTTGTGTGCAAGGAGAGCGGATGGACGAGGAACGGATCGCGATGAGCCAGCGGGAGCGGGATCGGTTGAA
>JAAYZK010000268.1 GCA_012514895.1 Planctomycetota bacterium
CCGCCCTCCTCGTAGCCGACGTAGCCCGGCGGCGCGCCGATGAGCCGCGCGACCGAGTGGGGTTCCATGAACTCGCTCATGTCGATGCGGACCATCGCGTCCTCGCTGTCGAACAGCAGCTCGGCCAGGGCCTTGCACAGCTCGGTCTTGCCCACGCCGGTGGGGCCCAGGAAAATGAAGCTGCCGATGGGCCGGCGCGGATCGCCCAGGCCGGCGCGGTTCCTTCGGACGGCGTCGGCCACGGCCCGCAGGGCGTCGTCCTGCCCCACCACGCGCCGGCGGAGGCGGTCCTCCATGCCCATGAGCTTGTCGCGCTCGCCTTCCAGCAGCTTGTCGACCGGGATGCCCGTCCACTTGGCCACCACGGTGGCGATCTGGTCCGGCGTGACCTCCTCCTGGACCATGCCCTTGCCGTCGGCCGTCAGACCCGCCAGCCGCTGCTGGGCGCCGGCGGCCTGCTGCTCCAGTTCGCGGAGCTCGCCGTACCGGATGCGGGCGGCCCGCTCCAGGTCGCCCTCGCGCTGGGCCTGCTCCAGCTCGGTCCGCTTGGCCTCGATCGTCTCGCGGGTCTGCTTGATCGTGTCGAGGACCTTCCGCTCGTTGGCCCAGCGGGCGGAGATCTCCCTGAACTGCTCCTCGCGGTCGGCCAGACGCTTGGCCAGCGCCTCCAGCCGCTGGCGGGAGGCCTCGTCGGTCTCCTTCTTCAGCGCCTCGCGCTCGATCTGGAGCTGCTGCACCTCTCGCCGCAGCAGGTCCAGTTCCGCGGGCATCGAGTCGTTCTCGATGCGCAGACGGCTGGCGGCCTCGTCGATCAGGTCGATGGCCTTGTCCGGCAGGAAACGGTCGGCGATGTAGCGGTGGCTGAGCACCGCGGCGGCCACGAGGGCCGGGTCCTGGATGCGGACGCCGTGGTGGGCGTCGTAGCGCTCCTTCAGGCCGCGAAGGATGGCGATGGTGTCCTCGACGTCCGGCTCGCTGACCAGCACGGGCTGGAACCGCCGCTCGAGGGCGGCATCCTTCTCGACGTGCTTGCGGTACTCATCCAGCGTCGTGGCGCCGATGCACCGCAGGTCGCCGCGGGCCAGGGCCGGCTTGATCAGGTTGCCCGCCGAGATCGCCCCCTCGGCCGCCCCGGCCCCGACGATCGTGTGCAGCTCGTCGATGAACAGGATGACCTGCCCGTCGCTGCGGCTGACCTCGTTGATGACCGCCTTGAGGCGATCCTCGAACTCCCCGCGGAACTTCGCGCCGGCCAGCATCGCCCCCATGTCCAGGGCCACCACCCGCTTGCCGGCCAGCCCCGACGGGACGTCGCCGTTGACGATCCGCTGGGCGAGCCCCTCGACGATGGCGGTCTTGCCGACGCCCGGGGCGCCGATAAGCACGGGGTTGTTCTTCGTCCGCCGGCTGAGCACCTGCATGCAGCGGCGGATCTCCTCCTCCCGCCCGATCACCGGGTCGAGCTTGCCGGCGCGGGCCAGCTCGACCAGATCCTGCCCGTACTTCTCCAGGGCCTGGTACTTGTCCTCGGGGCTGGCGTCGGTGACCCGCTGGCCGCCCCGGACGGCCTTCATCGCTTCCAGCAGGGCGGCGCGGTCGACCCCCAGGGTCGTGAGCACCTCGCGGGCCTTGCCGCGCACCTCCAGCATCGCCAGCAGCAGGTGCTCGGTCGAAACGTACTCATCGCCGAGCTGCTCGGCCTCCTTGAAGGCCCGCATGACCACCTCGTTGCACGAAGGGGCCATCTGCATGCCCGCCTGCCCGCTCTGGCGGGGCAGACGGTCCAACTCGCTCTCGGTCACGCTCAACGCCCTGCCGGCCGGCAGACCCGCCTTCTCCAGCAGGCTCGGCACGACGCCCCCCTCCTGCGTCAGCAGGGCGTCCAGCAGGTGCAACGCCTCGATCTGCGGGTGACCCTTCTCCGACGCCAACTGCTGCGCCGTCGCCAGGGCCTCCTGCGCCTTGACTGTGATTCGATCCATACGCATGGGCCATACTCCTCTCTCATCCGGGGCCTCGCACGACGCTACGGCCCCCGGGACAGTTGAATGCGAAGACCATGCCAGCATCGCTAATCCCTTGGGGCGCATGATCTCGCAAGACGACGACTCCCTGCCAGAATGCCCCTTGCTCCCGCCCGGTCCGTCATTCCGGCAGGCCCGAGGGACGCGCCGCCACCGTCCAGTCACGAGCCGCTGCCGCCGGGCGTTCATTTGAACACGGTAGGTTTTCTCTTAGATATTGCGGAATAAGCGCTTACACCACCTTGACGCCCTCGGATTCCGGCGGTATGGTGCGCCGGCGTCATGGCAATCCGCACCCCTTTGGCAAAGTTCGACCTGGAGTCCAACTGATGACCCATCTTCTCCGCTCCGTCGTGACGATGCTGGTTCTGGCCGCTGTCACCCTGCCGTCCCTGGCCCAGGAGGCCAAGCCCATCCTGCCGGCCGCCGATCCCGCCGTCGCACCGCAGGCGTACGTGCGGCTGCGGCCGGAGGTCCGCAATCGCCACCCGCGTCTGCTGTTCGGACCGGAGGACCTCGAGCGGCTCCGGGCGTTCTACAACAGCGACGCCGGGGCGGTTTACCGCCGGCAGATGGAGGCCTACGTCGCCGGCTGCACCCTCCCGGCCGACCGCCAGACCACCGACGCCTGGTCGCAGACGTACGGCCTGCTCAAGCTGCCCACGGCGGCCCTGCACTACAGGTTGACCGGAGACCGCAGGAGCTTCGAGAAATCCGTCGCCTACCTCAAGTGGCTGGCCGGGACCGCCAACTGGAGCCGCGGCGGCGAACCGGAGGTCCCCCACACCGCCGAGGCCTACACGGCCGTCCTGGAGAAGATGAAGGCCTTCGGCCCCTCGCGCGAGCGCAACAGCGATCACGGCGCCTCGTTCACCATGGTCGGCGCGGCGTTGACGTGGGACTGGCTCTACGACGACCTGGACCCCGAGTTCCGCGAGATGTTCCGCGAGGTCCTCTTCCAGCACGCCCGGGCGATGTACTACGGCGGCCACATGAAGGGCAACCCCGGGGGCAACTACTGGTGGGACGTTCCGGCCTACAACCATCGCTGGTTCCGCGACTGGGGGCTGGCCCTGGCCGTCATGGCCGTCACCGAGGGCGAGCCCCGCGAGCAGTGGCTGCTGGGCGAGGTCCGCAGGGAACTGGCCTTCATGGCCCGCTGGCTGCCCGTGGACGGCAGCCAGCACGAGGGGCCGGGGTACGGCTCCAGCGCCGGCGCCCTGGGCATGGCCTTCCTGGCCAGCGACGACGTGATCGGCACGACCTTCCTGGACAGCCCGTTCTACACCACCGCCGCCGAGTACACCCTCCACGTGGCGGCCCCGGGGATGAGGCAGGCGATGTACTTCGCCGACTGCCACACCAACGCCACCAGCTTCCACCGCCTGTTCATGCTCACCGCCGCCCGCCACGGCGAGGCCGACGTGCTGGACGGCATCCGCCACGCCATCGCCCTGGGAGCCAGCCACGCCGTCGCCCAGGGCTACGCGTGGATGGCCCTGATCGCGGATGACCCGACCCTCGCCGGCGGGGACTACCGCCGCCTCAGGACCACCGCCTTCCTGCCCGATCTGGGCATCGCCATCGTCCGCGACAGTTGGGACGATGACGCCGTCGCCGCACGCTTCAAGTGCGGACCCATGGGCGGCTACAAGGCCAACCTGTGGCGCCAGGAGAACCGCCGCGCCAACGGCACCCTGCCCTACCTCAACGTCGCCCACGACCAGCCCGACGCCAACAGCTTCACCCTCTTCGGCGACGGCGACTACATGGTCGAAACCGACCGCTACCCGACCAAGCCCGGCAAGCTGTCCAGCAGCCAGAACACGATCCTTGTCGACGGCATCGGCCAGGCCCCTCCCGGCGGCCCCGAGGGCGACACCTGGCAGCAGCCCTCCAGCGGCGACATGACCGAGATGGGCCGCATCACCGCCTTCGCCGACTTCGGCAACGTCGTCCTCGTCGAGGGCGAGGCCTCCGGCTCCTACGTGCCCTACGACCACGGCGGCAAGACCCGCCCGGGCCTGGACCGCTTCCGCCGCGCCATGATCTGGGTCAAGGGCGATTACCTCCTGGTCGTCGACGACATCCGCTGCGGACAGCAGGCCGACTTCACCTGGCTGGTCCAGAACGTCGCCCTGGCGCCCGTCGACGCCGCCCAGGGACGCTACCGGCTGAGCAAGAAGACCGCCCACTGCGAGTTCCAGCTCGTCTGCGACCGGCCGCTCAGCAGCGTCATCGGGACCTCGACGGCCAACGATCACGGCAAGCTGTTCAACTACCAGCAGCTCCAGGCCACCGCCGCCGACACCGAAACCGCCCGCTTCGCCGCCGTCTTCGACCCCTGGGGCCGCGGGAACCTCAGCGTAAAGCTCACCCCCGCTTCCGGGGCGGCCATGACCGTCACCGTCACCGGACCGGGCATCAACGACACCTGGACCTGCGCCCCCGGCGCCGGCCGCTTCGACGCCTCGACCTGGCGCGGCAACCGCCCCGGCGGCTTCGCCGTCACCGCCGACGCCCGGACCGCCCGGCCGCCCGCCCCCTTGGCGGAGGCCGCCGCCGCGAGATAGGAGACGCCACCGGAACGGCCACGATCCAATGCCGGGCAGGGACCATCCCCTGTCCGGGCAACGGGCTCGCGGACGGCGCGGACATGCCCTGAGCGGGTCGTCAGAAGCTGCGTCACAGACGGACGGAAGCCCAGGGCGCTTGCCGATGGCTCCTGCGCATCGAGCCGTGCGGCGCGACCCGCAAGCTCGAAATCCGAAGCACGAAATCCGAAACAGATTCAAAACGGCAGGAAAGACGGCAAGCATCCAAACGGCCGAGCCCCAGGGTTTGGTGCTTCTCCGTTCGGTTTTGCCGTTTGGGATTTGTTTCGGATTTCGAGTTTCGTGCTTCGGATTTCCGCCGCACGGGGCCGCAAGTCCAATAGCCTGCGGTCCAGCCTGACAGCACTTCTGACAGCCTGCTTAGTGGCCCACGTCCCAGGTGAGGCCGAGCTGCGGGCCGTAGCGGTCCAGGAGGGTTTCGACGGCGTCGGCAATGAAGTCCTCGCCGAAGCGGCCGTCGTTTTCGATGAGCAGCCGGGCGCCGATGCGTTCGACGTGCGGAACGATGGCGTCGAAGGCGTCGAGCAGATGGGCTTTGAAGGCCTCGCGGTGGCGCCGGTAGAGCCACACGCGCTGGTCCGGCAGTGTGAAGTACACACCCGCGGCCAGGTGCATCGTCAGGCGCCTGATCCCCGCACGGCCCGCCCAGTCGACCACTGTTGTCGCACAGGCGACGTGCCCGCGCCGGACCTCGCGCTGAAACGCCGCCAGATCGAGGCGTTCGGGCAGGTGAACGGTGAACTCGACGCCCTCCCGTTCCCGCCACCGGCGCACGTCATCAACCGGCAGCGCCTCGGGCTGGCAGGCCGGCAGGTCCATGTTCAGCTCGACGAACGCCAGCCCCAGCCGCCGGCACAGCGCCGCGTTGGCGGCGACGTCGGGCAGTTCCACCAGCGTCGGCATGCCGAAGGACAGGTCTGACATACGTTCTCCTGGGGACATACGCCCAAGCGTGTCGAGGCGCTGTGACCGTCCCTATGTCACCGCCGCCAGCACGTCGCCCAGCAGGTGCAGGTGCTCCTGGCCCTCTTCATACAGGCCCGGGCTCTCGATGACCACCAGGTCGGCCGAGGGGCAGACCCAGATGAGCTGGCGGCCGGCGCCGCGGGCGGCGTAGCTGTCGGCGGGGAGGTTCGGCCAGAGACGGCCGGTCTCGTTCGTCCAGAAACCCAGGCCGTACACCTGGTTCTCGGGCGACTCGTGCTCGCGGATCGGGGCCGCAACGCGCGTGGCCTGGTCGACCCAGTCGGCCGGCGCGATCCGGCGGTCGCCCCAGCGGCCGCGGCGAAGCCACAGCAGGCCCAGGCGGGCCATGTCGGGGGCGGTGCTGTTGATGCTGGTGTAGTTGCCGAAGATGCCGGTCCGCGCGCCGCCGGGGTGGTCGAAGTTCCACGTGTGGTAGGTCCACTGGGCGCCGATGGGCCTGGCGATCTTCTCTTCGATCAGCGCGCTGATGCCGGGCAGGCGCTGGGGGTCGCGGCTGTCGTACAGGCCGTACCGGGTGGCGATGGCGTGGCAGAGGATGTTCATGCCGAACGTCTGGTAGTGGAAGATGCGCCCGGGCTGCTCGTCGGGCTTGAGGTAGCCCGAGGTGTTGGAGATGAGCTGGCGGAAGGTGATGTCGCGGTCCTTGGGGCAGGCATGGCGTCCCGGTTTGGGGCCGGCCCCGTCGGGGACATCCATCATCTCGGGGTAGTAATCGACCACCCTGTCGTCGGCCGAGCCGATCTTCCCCTCGGCGACGGCGATGCCGAGCACGGTGGAGAAGACCGACTTGCCCGCCGACGCCAGGGACGGGCGCGCCGCCGGGTCCACCCCCCGGCACCAGTGGGCCGCCAGTCGCCCGCCCCGCACGATCGCGACTCGGTAGTCGCGCCCGTCGGCCCAGGCTTCCCACGCCCGCTTCGCCTCGTCAAGGCGCCCCCCGTCCAGCCCCGCCGCCTCGGGGGCGTCCTGCGCCCATTCGATGCCGGGAACCGTCGCTTCGCTCATGATCCGTTCCTCCGCGGGCGGCCCAGCGACCGGCCGCCGCCGACGGGGGCAGCGTAACCGATCGCGCCGTCCAAGTGAAGCGGGCGCCCCGCTGCCGACCTGAGGCACGTCGGCCCCGAGCGGGCGGGCTGCAGTTTCGCAGCCTCCGCGGCCGATAGGAAACGACGGCCGGCGGTCACGACCATGCAATGCGCGCGGGGACGCAGGAGGGGACGGGGGATGAACGGGGGTAATCACGGCAACCACTGGGCGGCCCTCGCGGCCGCGATCTTCCTTGTAGGCGCGGCCGAGGCCCAGCCTTACGCCGATGCCGTCCTCGACCTGGACCCGGTGGGCTACTGGCGGCTCGACGAAACCGGGGGGACGACGGCCTGGGACGCTTCAGGCCGCGGGCTGCACGGCACTTACCACGGCAGGGTGGCGATGGGCCGGCCGGGGGCGCTGTCGACCGCCGACGCCGCCGCGGGGTTCGCCGGCGGGTGCGTCCAGATCCCGCACGACGACCGGTTCAGGTGCGACAGCGGCACGCTGACGTTCTGGTGCCGCGCCGCCGGGGGCGCCACGAACGGCGGGCTGGTCTCCAAGGATGCCGCCGGCTTCGGCGCCGGCGGCCACCTGACGCTCCGCAACAACGAGAACGGCTACCTCTACGTCCACCTGCAGAGCGCCGAGGCCGAGTACCTGGTGACCGCGCCGCATCCGATCGCCGCCGACCGGTGGTACTACATCGCCTTCACGTTCGGCGCCGGAGGCATGACGCTCCACGTCGACGGGGACCTGATCGACAGCAACCCCTACACCGGCGGGTTGGCCGGCAACCGGGAGCCCCTCGTGCTCGGCGCTAACACGTGGGCCTCCGCCCCGGGCGGCACGGCGCCCCTGTGCGACCCCTATCTGGGCCTGCTGGACGAGGTGGCCCTGTTCGACCGGGCCCTGACGCGCGAGCAGATCCACGGGCTCTACCAGGCCGCCGCGACCCCCGAGCCTGCGACGGCGGCCCTGCTGGCGGCCGCGGGGGCCGCCGGCGCGGGGCGGCGCATGAAAAAGCGGGCCCGCCCCCGCATGGGGCGGACCCGCCGGGTGTCGCGAAGGACGTCTACTTCTTCAGCTTCGTCTTGAGGACCTTCAGCAGCGCCTCGCTGTTGACGGGCTTCTGGAAGATGCCCGCCAGGCCCAGGTCGCCCGAGTCGATCTCGGCGTGCAGGTCGTCGCCGACGCTGGAGAGCATGTAGACCGGGACCTGGCTGCCCAGGGCCTTGAGCTCCCGCACGAAGGCGGTGCCGGCGTCGACTTCCTCCATCATCAGGTCGACGATGACCAGGTCGGGCCTGGAAGCCTTGTAGGCCTTGAGGCCCTCCTCGGCGCTGCGGGCGCTGACCATCGCGTAGCCGTTGGCTTCGAGGATCATCCGCATCGAATCGAGGACGTCCGCGTCGTCGTCACAGCACAGAATCACGTGTTTACCGTCTTGCATGGGTTCTCTCCCTCGGCGGTCGCGGCGGACCGGCGGTCCAGTTCGTTGATCAGTGCGTCCACGTCCAGGGTCAGCACGCCTCTCAGCCAGGCGAGGGCCTCGTCGAGGTTGGCCCTGGCCCGCTCGCTGAGGCGTTCGTCGAACTCGTTGAACTCGTAGCCCCGCACGCCCACGACGTAGCCGGCGACGTCGCCGCCGAACAGGCCGTGCGCCATGCCGATCACCGCCTCGGGGCTGACGCTGTGGGTCGAGAAGCTCAGGTCCCGGCCCGGCGCGAGCCTCCGCACGGAAAACGGCTCGCACCCGGTTTCGTCGGCGTCGACGAGGATCGCCACGCGGTGGCGTGCGGCGGCCTCGGCATCCTCGACGGTCAACTGGTAGTCGCTGTCCACCGTGACCGACGGGAGGCCAAGGGCCTCGACGGCGGCAGCGGCCGCCGGCCCCAGGCCGTCGTCCAGGCGGCCGGGATTGCCGAAGCCGATCAGCAGGATCCGAGGGTCGCTCATACCGTGCTCTTGCGGTCGACGACGTTGCCGTCCGCGTCGATCAGCTCGACTTCCAGGGGCATCCTGCCCAGCGCGTGGGTCGCACACGACAGGCACGGGTCGTATGCCCGGATGGCCACTTCCACATGGTTGAGCAGGCGTTCGGTGATCTCGGCTTTGCCGGAAAGGTGGTCGGCGGCCACCTTCTGGACGGCGAGGTTCATCGGCATGTTGTTGTGCGTCGTCGAGACGATCAGGTTGCACATGGTGATCTGGTCGCGGTCGTTGACGCGGTAGTGGTGGATGAGCGTCCCGCGCGGGGCCTCGATCATGCCCACCGCCTCCTGGCGCCGCTCGCCGGTGACGACCAGGTCTTCGCCCTGGAGGTCCGGATCGTTGAGCAGTTCGGCGATCTTCTCCATCGCGTGGAGCAGTTCGATCATCCGCGCCCAGTGGTAGGCCATCGTCAGGTTGTTCGGCTTGCCGTCGGTGACGGCGACGAACTCCTTGCGGGCGGCCTCGGCCTCGGTGGTGTCGATGAAGTCGCACGTGTTCAGCCGCGCCAGCGGCCCGACGCGGTACCAGCCGTTCTCGGGCCCCAGCGACTTGATGAACGGGAACTTCATGTACGACCAGGGGCGGACTTCCTCGGCGATCAGGTCGGTGTAGGACTGGACGTCGACGTGATCGAAGATCGTGTTGCCCTGGCTGTCGATCGCCCGCAGGTCGCCGTCGTAGAGGTCCATGGCGCCGTCGGCGCGGATGAGCGACAGGTGGTTGGAGTCGAACGACCCGAAGGGGGCGACGGTTTCGAGATTCTCGACGGTGTAGTCGCGGGCGATCTTCAGCGCGCCGCGGGACCAGTCCATCATCTTGTCGACGTCCTTGAGGAACCCGTCGCGTTCGGCGATGGAGAGGTTCTTGTTGACGCCGCCGGGGATGGCGCCGGTGCCGTGGATCTTCTTGCCGGCGGTGGCCTTGATGAGCTCCTGGCCGTACTTGCGCATCATCACGCCCTGGACCGCCAGGTCGGGGTACCTGGCGGCGACGCCGATGACGTTGCGGATGGCCACGTCGGCGTCGAAGCCGAACAGCAGGTCCGGCGAGCACAGGTGGAAGAAGTGCAGCGCGTGGGACTGGAACTGCTGGCCGTAGTGCATGAGGCGGCGCATCTTCTCGGCGGTGGGAGTGAGCTTCTCCCCGCCGACGATGCGGTCCATGGCCTTGGCGGCGGCCAGGTGGTGGCTGACGGGGCAGATCCCGCAAAGGCGCTGGACGGCGACGGGGGCCTCCCAGAACGGGCGGCCCTGGATGAACCGCTCGAAGCCGCGGAACTCCACGATGTGCAGCCGCGCCTGGGTCACCTTGTTGGCCGCATCCATCAGGATGGTGACCTTGCCGTGCCCTTCCACGCGGGTGACCGGCTCGATGACGATCTTCTTGGTAGCTTGCTTGGTATTCACTGGCGATCTCCCGCAGGTGGATCAGTCGTACTTGATCAGTTCGTAGGGCAGGTCAAGGGGCTTGTTGGTCAGCAGGGCGACCAGGGCCTGCCAGAGGGTGTCGGCCGGGGGCGGACAGCCGGGCAGGTAGTAATCGACCTTGACGACCTCCTGGCAGGGGTAGACCTTGTCGAGGATCAGGGGGATGTCCTGGTCGTTGGGGATCTGCCCGGAGGGGTTGTAGACGGTCGGCCCGTTGCGGTAGGCCTCGTCGAGGCATTCCTTCAGCGGGACCATGTTCCGCATGGCGGGGATCCCGCCCATGGTCGCGCAGTCGCCGACGAGGACGAGGATGTCGCAGTGCTTGCGGAACTCCTGCAGCACGTGGACGTTCTCCTCGTTGCAGCAGCCGCCCTCGATCAGGCCGACGGCGCAGCGTCCGGAGAAGGTCTTGATGTCGTCGATGGGCGACTTGTCGAAGTCCACCAGTTCGACCAGCTGGAGGATGCGCTCGTCGATGTCCAGCAGCGACATGTGACACCCGAAGCACCCGGCCAGCGAGGTGGTAGCAACTCTGGGTTTTGCCATGGTCCTGTTCCTCTACTTCTTCTGGGAGGCCTGGGCCTCGATGTCCGACCCGATGGGGGTGTGGTCATACAGCCGCCTGCCGACGGGCACCTTGTAGCCGACGCGCTTGCGCATCAGCGAGCCGACCGGGCAGACGTCGACGGCCTTGTCGGCGGCGACGGCATCGGTGCCGGCCAGCCCGTCGGCGGCGTCGACCGCCAGGGTCTTCTCGATGCCGCGATCGACGAAGTCGAAGGCGTGCTTGCCGTCCAGTTCCTGGCTGGCCCTGACGCAGCGGGCGCAGAGGATGCAGCGGTTACGGTCGATGATCACGTCGTCGTGGGAGGCGTCGACGTCCCGCCGGGGGAACTGGTAGGGGTACCGCGGGGCGGTGATGCCGAAGCGGTAGGCCAGGGCCTGCAGTTCGCAGTTGCCGCTCTTCTCGCAGAACATGCAGAAGTGGTTGCCTTCCACGAAGAGCATCTCGATGATGCAGGAGCGGATTTCCTTGAGTTTGGGGGTGTCGTTCTCAACGACCATGCCGGCCGCCGCGGGCTGGGTGCAGGCGGCCTGGGGCCGTCCGTTGGCCATGACCGTGCAGACGCGGCAGGCGCCGAAGGGGGAGAGGTCCTTGTGGGCGCAGAGCCTGGGGATGTAGATCCCGGCGGCGTCGGCCGCCTGGAGGATCGTCTGGCCGGCCGCGGCGGGGACCTCGACGCCGTCGATGGTGAAGGTGAAGGTCTTGCTCATGGGATCACTCTTTCTATGCCGGGTACACGACCGACGCGCGACCCTGGATGTCCTTGGAAGCGGCCAGAGCGGCCTGGATGTCAAACGTCGGCTGCAGCCCGTCGGCCGCCTCGGTGAGACGCGCCTCGTAGGCGGCGCGGAAGTTGGCCAGCGTGGTCAGCACCGGGTTGGGCGAGGTCTGCCCCAGCCCGCAGCGGCTGGCGGCCTTGACGGTTTCGCCCAGTTGCCGCAGGGCGTCCAGGTCGGCCGGCGTGGCCCGGCCGGCGCGGACCTTGGCCAGTCCCTGCTTGAGCAGGACGTTGCCGACGCGGCAGGGGGTGCAGTAGCCGCAGCTTTCCTCGATGAAGAAGTCCATGTAGTACTCGGCCACGTCCAGCACGTCGCGGCTGCCGTTGAAGACCACGATGGACCCGCCGGTGGCCAGGTCGTCGTAGCAGATCTTGCGGGCGAAGTCCTTGGGGCCGACCATCTGGCCGCTGGGGCCGCCGACCTGGACGGCGGCGGCGTCCTCGGCGCCGACCATGGCGAGCAGTTCGTTCAGCGTGGTGCCGAAGGGCACCTCGTAGACGCCCGGGCGGAGGCAGTCGCCCGAGACGCTCAGCACCTTGGTGCCGGGGCTGCCGGAGGAGCCCTGCTGGGCGAACCAGCCGGGGCCGTTTTCGAGGATGCGGCAGACGCAGCAGAAGGTCTCGACGTTGTTGACGGTGGTGGGGCAGCCCAGGTAGCCCTTCTGGGCGGGGAAGGGCGGGCGGTTCTTCGGATCGCCCCGCAGGCCTTCGCAGGAGCTGATCAGGGCCGTCTCCTCGCCGCAGATGTAGGCGCCGGCGCCCATCTGGATGCGGATGTCGAAGTCGAAGCAGTTGCGGCCGCAGATGTTCTTGCCCAGCAGGCCGGCGGTGCGGCGGTCGGCCAGGACCTTTTCCAGATAGGGCCGCAGGTAGGCGTACTCGGCCCGCAGGTACAGGATGCCCTCGGCGGCGCCGATCGCGTAGCCGGCGATGGTCATGCCCTCGAACATCATGTCCGCCCGTTCGGTGAGGATGACGCGGTCCTTGAAGGTGCCGGGCTCGCCCTCGTCGGCGTTGCACAGGACGTACTTGGTGTCGCCGTCGGCGCCGCGGGTGAATTCCCACTTCAGGCCGGTGGGGAATCCCGCCCCGCCGCGGCCGCGGAGCCGGGCGGTCTTGATGTCGCGGATGACCTCGGCGGAACTCATCGCCAGGGCCTTGCCGATGGCGGCGCCGGGGGCCATCTCGCCGAAGACCACGTCGCCGGCCTTGCGGAGGTTGTTGCTGACCATGGCGCGGACGAGGGGGTCGGCGTTCTTCCCGTCGCCCAGTTCGCGGACGAGAGCCGCGGGCTTGACGCCCTGCTTGAGGTCGCGTGCGATCTGGCGGGCGGCGTCGCTGGACAGGTGCGTGACGGGCACATCGTTGATCAGGGCCGCCGGCGCCTGGTCGCACAGGCCGATGCAGGGGGCGTGTTCGAGCGTGACGGCGCCGTCGGCGGTCGTCTCGCCCATGGCGATGCCCAGCTCCTGGCAGAACGCCCGGGCGACGCGGTCAGCCCCGTGCATCCGGTCGACGATGTCGTCGCACAGGCGGATGACGACCTTGCCGGTCGGTCGGCTGGACAGGAAGGCGTAGAAGGACACCACGCCGGCGACCTCCACGCGGTGGGCGCCCACCGCGGCGGCGATGGCGTCCATCGCCTCGGCGCTGACACACCCGAACTTCGCCTGGACCGCCTCGACGATGTCCATCAGGCGCGTGCGGTCGTTGCCGCACCCCTGACAGATCGCCTTGACGGCCTTCTCAATGCTTTCGCTCATGGATGACCTCGGTTGTGAAATTTGTAACAGCGACTCGCCTGACGTAACAGCTTTTGATTTCAGTAATTAGCTCCGGCTGATCACCACGCCAGATGGCCCGGTCCACGGGGGGTTGTATCGCCAGAATGACAAACGGTTGGGCCGCGACCGCCGGTCCGGCCCACCAGAAGCGGCATATTATGCATACGCGGGCAACCCAACGCCAGCCCAAAAATCCCGATAGCCGCACTGTGTGACCGCGGCGGGAACCCGGCGCCCGCGTCCGGTCACGAAGGGCAGGCTTCGGGAAATGTTGTTTGGTTCCTGCATAGCCATGCAGGAGTTCTAAATCCTTGTGAATACTGGCTCCAGCTTGGACGCAACGGCGTTTCTGACGGCCTGGGTTTTGTCCATTTGGTGGGTTCCCGCGAAGATCGCGACCCTCCCGCCGCCTCAGCCGGCGGCGGTGCCGTACCGGCTGTGCTCCTGGCGCAGCCACTGCAGCCACAGGTCCATGCCCAGGCCGGTCCTGGGCGACAGCTCGATCCGGACCGCCGAGGTGTTGATGGCGGCCAGATCGTCGTCGATCCGCCGGCGGTCGAAACCCAGCAGCTCGGCCAGGTCCATCTTCGTCAGCAGGATGGCATCGGCCGGCTGGAAGAGCGTGGGGTACTTGGCGACCTTGTCGTCGCCTTCCGGCACGCTCAGCAGCACCACGCGGCGGTGCTCGCCGAGATCCACGGCGGCCGGGCAGACCATGTTCCCGACGTTCTCGATGAACAGCAGGTCCACCTGGCCGAGGTCCAGGCTGTCCAGCCCCGCCGCCACCTGGGGCGCCGACAGGTGGCAGCCCCGGCCGGTGTTGATCTGCGTCGTCTGGGCCGCCAGCCCCCCGAGGCGCTCGGCGTCGCGGCTGGTCTGCAGGTCGCCCACGAGGACCGCCGAACGCAGGGGCGCCAGGGCGGGGATGGTCTTCTCCAGCAGCGTCGTCTTGCCGCTGCCGGGGGCGCTCATGATGTTCACCGCCAGCACGCCGGCCGCCCGCATCCGCCGCCGGTTGGCCTCGGCGACGGCGTCGTTGGCCTTCATCACGCTCTCAACCACCTTGATCTTCATGGGCTGCACCGCCTCCGTCGCTGTCGCACACGAGCGACCTGATGATGATGTCGTTGCCGGCAAGGATCTGCCCTGCCGCCTGTCCGCACCGGGGGCAGAGGTACTCCTCGACCTGCACCGGGTACTCCTCCCCGCACGCCCCGCAGCGGGCGCGGGCGGGGGTTTCGACCATGTCCAGCTCAGCCCCCTCGGCCACGGTCCCGGCCGCAACGGCCGAAAAGGCGTCCCGCAGGGCCTCCGGCACGACCAGCCGCAGAACGCCCACCTCCAGCTCGATCCGCTCGACACGCGACACGCCGTGCTCGGCGGCGATCCGTTCGAGCTGCTGCATCATGTCCACGGCGATCGACATCTCGTGCATGGGGGCCTCTAACAGATCCGCGGCAGATCCTCGCCGTAGGGCCGCTGGACGATCCGACGCCCGCCGGCGCGGGTGATCAGCTCGACCAGCGGGGGCGACGCCTCGGTGAACGTCCCGACGATCGCCGCGTGCCCCCCCAGCGGGTGCGTCCGGCAGGCGTCCAGGACGCGCCGGGCGGCGTCGGCGGCGGCGACGATGACGCACTTGCCCTCGTTGGCCACCGTCAGCGGATCGAGCCCGAGCATGTCCGCCGTGTGCGCCGCGACCGGCGAGATCGGCACCGCGGCCTCGTCCAGGTCGATGCTCAGCCCGGTCGCCTCGGCCAGGTCGCACAGCACGCCGGCCAGTCCGCCCCGCGTCGGATCCCGCAGGAACCGCACCTCGCCGGCGGCGACATCCAGGATCGCGGCGATCAGGCCGTTCAGGGGGGCCACGTCGCTGAGCAGGCTGGTGGTGAAGGCCAGCCCCTCGCGGGCGGACATCACCGCCAGGCCGTGCTCGGCGATCCGGCCGCTCACCAGGACGACGTCGCCGGGGACGATCCCGCCGGTGCCCAGCGCCAGCACCGGCCGCGGGGCGCCCACGCCGGCGGTCGTGATCATCAACCCGTCGCCCGACCGCCGCTCGATGACCTTCGTGTCGCCCGTGGCGATGACCACTCCGGCCCGCTCGGCCGACGCGGCGATGGCGTCGACGATCCGCTCCAGCGTCGCGATCGGCAGGCCCTCTTCGATGATCAGCGCCAGCGACAGCGCCTGCGGCACGGCCCCCATCACCGCCAGGTCGTTGACCGTCCCGCAGACCGCCAGGTCGCCGATGGTCCCGCCGGGGAACTCCACCGGCGTGACGACGTACGCATCCGTCGTGAAGCACACCGGCGCCCCCCCCACCGGCACGAACGCCCCATCGGTCAGCGGGTCCAGCAGCGGGTTGCTCAGCCGCCCCAACACGTGCTCGGCCAGCAGGCGCCGGGTCAGCTCCCCCCCGCCGCCATGGGCGAGGATGATGCGGTCGGTGTCGGTCTGGGCAGGTCGATTGTTAATGGGAATCACTCCATCAGGGTCCGGCCACAGTAGAACAGTCAGCGGTCATGCCGTCCATACTTATACCACGCCGCGCACACGCCTTCGGACGACACCATGCACGGGCCGATCGGTGCGGCCGGGGTGCAGGCCTTGCCGAAGAGGGGGCATTCGGTGGGCAGGACCTTGCCCTGGA
>JAAYZK010000269.1 GCA_012514895.1 Planctomycetota bacterium
CCGGCGGCCGGCCACGAGGTGCTGCACGTCGTGAGGGGGCGGATGGAGCTGGTCACCGCCGACCGACGCCGGCGGCTGGGGCCGGGCGATACGGCCCTGGTCCCCGACGGCACCTGGCACCGCGATGCCTTCGACACCCACGAGGGGCTCGACATCCTCTACTGCGCCTTCGACTGGCCGGCGGCGACGCGCTACTTCGAACAGGTGTCCAACGACACCATCGCGGCCCTGGACGGCGACCGGCGGGCGCAGTGGACGGCGATGTTCGACCAGCTCCGGTCCGACACCCGGGGCGACGGCCAAGCCGACCGGGCCCTGCTGCGGGTGAGGCTGCTGGCGGTGCTGCTGTTCCTCCTCCGCGAGGCGACCGGCCGCCCGTCCCGGGAGCCCTCGTCGGCCTCGCGCCAGCTCATGCTCCGCGCCAAGCAGTACGTCCACGCCCACTACGCCGAGTGCGTCGCCCTGGACGACATCGCCGAGGCCCTGGACGTCAGCGGCTACCACCTCTCGCACGTCTTCAGCCGCGAGAGCGACTTCTCCCTCTTCGCCTACCTGATGCAGGTCCGCATGGACAAGGCCAAGGAACTTCTGGCCGCCGGCGGGATGAACGTCTCGCAGGTCAGCCGCGCCGTCGGCTACCAGGATCCCAACTACTTCTCCAAGGCCTTCCGCCGGCACGTGGGCCTGTCCCCGCGCCAGTACGCTCTGAGGCACGGGCGCTGATCCGCCACGGATTCCCCGCATTCGCAAGACCTTCCTCTTGCCCCCTCCGGCCGCGCGGCCTTACCCTGGGAGGCGTGTGACGGGCTGATGCGAACGCAATGGAAGGAGGCACGGCCATGGCAGAGACACTCGCCATTCACGGCGGCGACCGAGCGGTTCCCCAGGGGCTGATGAAGCGATGGCCCCCGATCGACGACCTCGACCGGAGGCTGGTCCTCGCTTCGCTGGACAGCGGCACGTTCACCTACGGCGAGAACTACCAGGCCCTCGACCGCGAGTTCGCCGCCTGGGCCGGCCTGAAGCACGCGGTCTTCTGCAACTCCGGCACCGCCGCCCTGCACATGGCCCTGGTCGCCTGCGGGTGCGGGTGCGGCGACGAGGTGATCGTGCCGGCCTACACCTGGCCTTCCAGCGCCACCTGCTGCCTCCACCACAACGTCGTGCCCGTCTTCGTGGACATCGAGTGGTCGACGATGAACATCGACCCGGCGAAGGTCGAGGCCGCCGTCACCGAGCGGACCAAGGCCATCATCGTCGTGCACCTGCATGGGCTGATGGTCGACATGGACGCCGTCATGGACGTCGCCCGCCGCCACAACCTCCGCGTCATCGAGGACTGCTGCCAGGCCCATGGGGCCACCTTCCGCGGCACCCGCGCCGGCCACTTCGGCGACTGCGCGGCGTTCAGCACCAACCACAACAAGTGCTTCATGTCCGGCGAGGGCGGGTTCTTTCTGTCCAACGACAAGGAGCTGTTCGAGCGCGGCAAGATGCTCTGGTACTTCGGCGAGCACCGCCCGCCGGAGGCTGGCGAGGGCTACCAGGCGTACGGCATGGGCTGGATGTATCGCAGCAGCGACCTGGTCGCGGCGCTGGCCCGGGCCCAGCTGACCCGCCTGGACGCCTACCTCCGGCAGATCCGCTGCAACGCCCTGCGCCTGCGGGAGTGCCTGGCCGACGTGCCCAACCTGATCCTGCCGGCCGAGCCGGAAGGGTTCGGCCACAACTACTACAACTACACGATCCGCTTCGACATGGACGCCCTCGGCCACGCCGCCGACGCCGCCCGCTTCCGCGACAGGCTGGTCAAGGCGATCAACGCCGAGGGGGCCGAGACGGGCGTCTGGCAGGGCTGGCCCGTGCCGGAGATGACCGCCATCGCCGGC
>JAAYZK010000034.1 GCA_012514895.1 Planctomycetota bacterium
CCTCCGCGCGCGGTGCGCCCGCGCCCTGAGGCACTACCGCACGAGGCCCGTGCTGGAGACGCTGGTTACCGCCCTCAGCGACGAGGCCTTCGCCGTCCGCTACGAGGCCCGCCGCAGCCTGCGGGAGCTGACAGGCGAAGACGCCTCCTACGACGTGGCGGCGTGGCGCAGGACGCTCAACGCCAAGGAAGATCCCTTTACGGCGGCCGCGCCGGCCACGTCCGACCGGCCGTGGTGGCGGCTGTGGTGAGAACGGCAGGCTTGAGACGGGAGGAACGGCAACGGCCAACGGCAACAGGGAATACCGAAGTGGCCTGACGCCTCCATGGGCGCCGGCGGCCGTTCGCCGGTTCGGATGGGATAACCGATGCGAGCCGTGACCTTTACGGATCGGCTGGAGGTGAGGACCGACTATCCCGAGCCGCGGGCGGGGGCGGGGGAGGTGGTGGTCGAGGTCATCACGGCGGGGATCTGCAGCACGGACCTGGAGATCCTCCGGGGATACATGGGGTTCACCGGCGTGCTGGGCCACGAGTTCGTCGGCCGCGTCGCCGACGGGCCCCATCGGTGGGCCGGCAAGCGGGTGGTCGCGGAGATCAACTGCGTGTGCGGGCGCTGCGACATGTGCACCGGCGGGCTGGCCACCCACTGCCGCCGGCGGACCGTGCTGGGCATCTCCGGGCGCGACGGGGTCTTCGCCGACCGCGTCTCGGTGCCGGTCCGCAACCTCCACGAGGTGCCGCAGGCCGTCAGCGACGACGAGGCGGTCTTCGCCGAACCCCTGGCCGCGGCGCTGCAGTTGACGCGGCAGATCCGGTTCGACATCGCCCAGACGGTCGTTGTGCTCGGCGACGGGCGCCTCGGGCAACTGGTCGCGCGGGTGCTGCGCCACACCTGCCCGACGCTCACCCTGGTCGGCCGCCACCCGGCCAAGCTGGAACTGGCCGAACGTCAGCACATCCAGACGGCCCTGGCCGACGACTTCGTTCCCCGCCAGGCCGCCGACGTCGTCGTCGACGCCACCGGCTCGGCCGAGGGGCTCGCCCTGGCGATGCGGACTGTGCGCCCGCGCGGCACGATCGCCCTGAAGAGCACGTTCGCCGGGGGGGCGGCGATCGACCTGTCTCCGCTGGTGATCGGCGAGATCACCGTCATCGGCTCGCGGTGCGGCCCGATCCCCGACGCCCTGATGGCCCTGGCCGCCGGCGACGTGGACGTGACGAACCTGATCAGCCGGCGGTTCCCGCTGACCGACGCCGTCGAGGCGATGGCCGCCGCCCGTCGCGGCGACGTGGTGAAGGTGCTGCTCGATGTCCGTTGAGCCCGCGGCCGGGTGGACTTACGCGACGCTGGCCGACGGCCGCACCGTCGGCCGCCTGGGCGGCTTGGCGGCGGTGGCCGGCACGGCGCACCTGTTCAGCACACGCGACGGCGGGACCCTGGCCGCCGGCGATCCGGCCGGCCGGTCGAATCGGCTGGTCCTGGCCGGGGTGCTGGGCGCCGAGAGAGTGGTCACGGGGCGCCAAGTCCATGGCACCACAGTGCTTGACATCGATACCGATCCGCCGGAGGGCCTGGAGGCCGACGCCCTGATGACGACCCGCCGGCACGTGGCCCTGCTGGGGCTGTCGGCGGACTGCCCGATCCTCCTGCTGGCCGACCCGGTCCGCGGCGCCGTCGGGATGGCCCACGCCGGCTGGCGGGGCACGACGGCGGACGTCGCCGGGGCGCTCGTGGCCGCGATGGCCGGCGCGTACGGCTGCCGTCCGGCGGACCTGCGGGCGGGGATCGGCCCGTCGGCCGGCCCGTGCTGCTACACGGTCGGCCAGGAGGTCGTCGAGGCGATCCGGGCCGTGCTGGGCGAACGGGGGGACGCCTGCGTGGTCCGGCGGGAGGGGCGGGTCTGCGCGGACCTGTGGCGGGCCAACGTGCTGCTGCTGCGGCGCGCGGGGCTGGACCGCGGGCACATCGAGGTGGCGGGGGCGTGCAGCATCTGCGATAATCGATACTTCAGCTACCGGCGCGAGGGCGCGACGGCCGGACGGCACGGAGGGATGATCGCAAGGATCTGACGATGGCCAAAAGACTTTCGGTGGTGCTCGCCAGCGGTGGGATCGATTCGACGGTGGCGGCGGCCGTGGCGGCCCAGCACGGGCCGCTGGCGCTGCTGCACCTGGAGTACGGCCAGCAGGCCGAGGCGGCCGAGCGCCAGGCCTTCGAGGCCGTCTGCCAGTGGATCAAGCCGATGCACCAGCGGGTGGTCTCGCTGGGCGACTGGAGCGGTGTGGCCGATTCGCCCCTGCTGCGGCCGGACGGGCGGCTCAACGATGCCGCGACGACCGGAACCTCTCTCCTGGCCGACAGCTACGTCCCCATGCTGGCCGCCGCCATGCTCTGTCGCGCCGCCGCCTGGGCGTACACGCTCGGTGCCGGGCGGATCGTCTGGGGGGCCAGCCTGGACAACCCCTCCAACGACCCCGGCAACGCCGACGCCGCCCGCCTGATCGCCTGGCAGTTGATCCAGCGGAGCCTGCCCGGCGAGGCGTCGCCGGTCCTCGACGCCCCGCTGGCCCAGTACGCCAAGGCCGCCGTCGTCGCCCTGGCCGCGGACCTGAGTGTGCCCCTGGACGTCACCTGGTCGTGTCTCCGCGCCGGCCCCGATCCCTGCCGGCGGTGCCTGGGCTGCGTTGCGCGGGCCAGGGCGCTGGGCTGAGAGGCGGCGTCGGACGTTCGCTCGAGGTGCGCCCCTACATCTGCTCGATCACCTCGATTCCCAGCAGTTCCAATCCCTGCCGGATCGTCCGGGCGGTCACGTCGCACAGCCGCAGGCGGCTGGCGCGGGTGGCGTCGTCGGCCTTGAGGACCGGGCAGGTCTCATAGAAGCCTGAGAAAGCGCCGGCCAGGTCGTAGAGATAGCCGGTGAGGATGTTGGGGCGGCTCTCCGAAGCGACGGCGGCGAGAACCTCCTCGAAGCGGCTCAGCCGCTTGGCCAGTTCCTTCTCGGCCGTCTCGCCGAGGATCACGGCTCTGCCGGCCAGGTCGCCGAGGGTCTCGGCGCCCTTGCGGAAGATGCTCTGCACGCGGGCGTAGGCGTACTGCATGTAGGGGGCCGTATTGCCCTGGAGGGAGAGCATGCGGTCGAACGAGAACTTGTAGTCGCTGGTGCGGTCCATGGACAGGTCGGCGTACTTGACGGCGCCGATCCCGACGGCGCGGGCGACGCGGGCCGCCTGGTCGGCCGGGAGGTCGGGGTTCTTCTCGGCGACGACGGCCGCGGCCCGCTGGACGGCCTCGTTGAGCAGGTCGGCCAGTTTGATCGTCCCGCCCTCGCGGGTCTTGAACGGCCGTCCGGCCTCGTTGAGCATGACGCCGAAGGGCACGTGCTCCAGCGAGACCTCCGGGCCGGCGAACCCGGCCGCCCGGGCGACGGCGAAGATCTGGGCGAAGTGGAACGCCTGCCGTGCGTCGGTGGCGTAGAGGATCCGCGTGGCCCCCAGCGTCCGGCAGCGGTAGCGCAGCGCCGCCAGGTCGGTGGTGGCGTAGAGGTAGCCGCCGTCGGACTTGCGGACGATCACCGGGACCGGCTCGCCCTCGCTGCCGCGGAACGCGTCGTCGTCGAGGAAGACGCACTGGGCGCCCTGCGACTCGGTGAGCAGCCCGGCGGCGTCCAGGGCGGCCACGACGTCGGGCAGGACGTCGTTGTAGGCGCTCTCCCCGCGGATGTCCGCGTCGGTCAGCGACACGCCCAGCAGGTCGTACACCTGGCGGCAGTGGGCGAGGGACTGGTGGAGGATCTCCCGCCAGTCGGCGTTGACCTTGGGGTCGCCGCCCTGGAGCCTGACCACGGTCCGGCGCGCCCGCTCGGCGAAGGCCTCGTCCTCGTCGAAGCGTTTCTTGGCCTGGCGATAGAACGCCTCCATGTCGGCGATGGACAGGTCGCCGATGCCCCGTTCCCGCTGCTCCTCGAAGAACGCGATGAGCATGCCGAACTGGGTGCCCCAGTCGCCGACGTGGTTCTGGCGGATGACGTTGCAGCCCAGGAACGCCAGCACGCGGGCGAGGCTGTCGCCGATGATCGTGCTGCGCAGGTGGCCGACGTGCATCTCCTTGGCCAGGTTGGGGCTGGAGTAGTCGACCACGACCGTCCGTCCGGCCCCCAGCGCCGGAACGTCCAGGCGGGCCTCCGCGTCGGCGCGCATGACGGCGTCGGCCAGCACGCCGGCGCTGAGAGTGATGTTGATGAAGCCCGGCCCGGCGACCTCGACCGACTCGGCCAGGTCCGACAGGTCCAGTTTCTCCAGCACCTGCTCCGCCAGCTCGCGCGGGTTGCGTTTCATCCGCCGGGCGGCGGCCATCACGCCGTTGGCCTGGTAATCGCCGAACTTCGGATTCGCCGAGGGCTGGACGATCGCCGGTGCCTCTTCGGCGATCGCGGCGGAGAGGGCCTGGGAGAGACGCGACTCGAGTTGGGCTCGGATATTCATGGAATTCATCCCGGACGCCGGGCGTCCTGCCTGCGTCTCAGTGTTCGCCCGCGGGGCGGCTCCACTCGACCCGGGGCACGTCCCCCCACAGCATCTCCAGGTCGTAGTGGTGGCGGACGCCCTCGGCGAACAGGTGGGCGACGACGTCGACGAAGTCCAGCAGGATCCAGGTGGCCGAATCCAGCCCGGCGACGTGCCAGACCCTCGAACCCACCTTGGCGCCCTCGTGGGCGATTTCGTCGGCGATGGCGCGCATCTGCCGGTCGGACGTGCCGGTGGCGATGACGTAGAAGTCGGTGACCGGGCTGTGTCCCCGCAGATCGAGCACCAGCACCTCGCGGCAATGGCGGTCGGCCATGAGCCGCGCAATCTGAACCGCCAGGGCCCCGGGGCCGGTCTGCTCGGCCGGCAGGGGACGTTGAGCCGCACTGTTCTGTTTCGTGACCATCAATCCACCCAGTCTAGTATAGAACGCAGCCGGCAGCCAGCCTCCTTCCGGGGGTCGCTTTCGCGCCCGCGCGGGCCGGAGGCCGACTGCCGGCTGCGGTTCGATCCGTCAGGGGCCTGCGGCTACAGACCCGAAATGTGCAGCCACTCGCCGATCATCGGGGCGAACTTCACCACCACGCCGGCGAACACGACCGAGACCATGCTCATCAGCTTGATGAGAATGTTCAGGCTGGGCCCGCTGGTGTCCTTGAACGGATCGCCGACGGTGTCGCCCACCACGGTCGCCTTGTGCTCGGCGCTGCCCTTGCCGCCCATCGCGCCGGTCTCGATGTACTTCTTGGCGTTGTCCCAGGCGCCGCCCGCGTTGGCCATGAAGATGGCCATGGCGAAGCCGGAACCCAGCCCGCCGGCCAGCAGGCCCATCACGCCCGCGACGTCCAGCAGCAGGCCCACCAGGATCGGGACGATCAGGGCCAGCAGGGACGGGACGATCATCTCCTTCTGGGCGCCGGCGGTCGAGATCGCCACGCAGCGGGCGTAGTCCGGCTTGCCGGTTCCTTCCATGATGCCGGGGATCTCCTTGAACTGGCGCCGCACCTCGCTGACCATGGCGCCGGCGGCGCGGCCGACGGCCTTCATGGTCATGGCCGAGAAGAGGAACACCAGCAGCACCCCGGCGAAGATGCCGCACAGGACCTTCGGGTTCATCAGCGTCACGTCATAGAAGGCCATGAACTGCTCCGGCGACGCGGTGTCGGACGGCACGAACTCCAGGTCGATCAGGCGCTTGGTTTCCTCGACGGGGTACTCGTACTCGGTGTACTGGTCGTAGATCTCGACGTCCTCCGCCCGGAAGACGCCGTCGCCGCCGCGCGTCATCACCAGCCCGCGGGGCGCCCCGCCCTCGTTCCTGCCCTGCCGGCTGCCGGTGTTCTTCTTCAGCCACGGGTGCTGGTCGAGGGGTTCCTTGTTGAGGAACATGCCGCCGGAGCGGACGACCTTGCCCTGGCGGTTGGTGTAGGAGAAGACGCCCTTGTTGTTGGGCAGCAGGTACACGGTGATCGTCGGCGCCTCGGCGGGTGCCGCGGCCGCCGCGGGGGCGGCCTGCTCGCCTTCGGCGGGGACGACGGCCTTCATTCTCGGGGCCAGCAGTTCGCTGGCGGAGATGGTCTTGCCGGTCTCGTCCAGTTCAGGGATGATCCACTCGTTGGCCTGGTACTTCTCCCACCCCGGGACCGCCTGGGCCTCGCGGATCTGGCCGATGCGCACTTCCTCGACGTAGGCCGCCATGAGGGCCAGGGCCGTCAGGGCCGCCGAGCCGATGGCGAAGCCCTTGCCGGTGGCGGCGGTGGTGTTGCCCAGC
>JAAYZK010000270.1 GCA_012514895.1 Planctomycetota bacterium
CCGGGTCACTGGTCGGCCAGGGCTGCGTGCACTTCCTTGAGCTGCCTGCGGATAGGGATGTTCTGCGGACAGCGCGGCTCGCACTGGCCGCACTCGATGCAGGCGGAGGCGTTGCGCCCTTCGTCCCAGGGCGCTGTGCCGATGCGATTATAGGCGGCGCGGGCCGCTTCCCATAAGCCGAAGACAGCCCCGTGGTTGTACGTCTCGAACACCCGGGAGATCGCCACCGACTGGGGGCAGGGCAGGCAGTAGTTGCAGCCGGTGCAGTACAGATCGGCCATCTTCCGCAGGCGCGTCACGTGCGCCTCGATCGCCTCGGAGTCCTCGGCCGAGAAGCCCGTGTCGGAGGCGACCCGGAGGTTCTCCTCGACCTGTTCGAGGGTGCTCATGCCTGAGAGGGCGATGCTGATGTTGGGGTTGCTCAGGACGAAGCGCAGGGCCAGTTGGGGCACGCGGTCGATGCCGGGCAGCAGTTTCTCCAGCACCTCGGAGCGTACGCCCAGGCGCCCCCCGGCGACCGGGCCCATGACCACCACGCCGACGCCGTTGGACGCCGCGTAGGCGATGCCCTCTTCCAGCTTGCGGTCGAGCATGTTGTACTGCAGGGTGATCGACGCGACGTAGCCGCTGTCGACCAGCTCTCTCAGCAGGGCGTTGTCGGAATGGAACGAGCAGCAGATGTGGCGGATGAGGCCCTGGTCCCTGGCCTTGAGCATCCAGGCGCCGACGCGTTTCTGCACGTCGTTCCAGCGGTCGCGGCTGATGCCGTGATGGTTGTAGATGTCGATGCAGTCGGTCCCGAGCCGGTCGAGGCTGTTGGTGAGGTTGGCCCACCACTCGGTCTCGCTCTCGCCGTAATAGGGATTCTTCGTGGACACGACGATCCTGTCGCGCCAGCCCTTGAGGGCCTCGCCGACGGCCCGCTGGCTGTCCTGGTTGCAGTAGCCGACGGCGGTGTCGACGTAGTTGACGCCGCCCTCGAAGGCTCGGTGGATCATCTCGATCGCCTTGTCGCGGTCGACGGCGGCGTCGGGGCGACCCTCGTTGACCATCGGCAGACGCATGGCTCCGAACCCCAGTTGCGACACCCTCAACCCCGTCTTGCCCAACTGGCGGTATTCCACGACGACCTCCTTGCGTTGCAGTTCGTGTTCGCGTCGGCGTCCGGCCATCATAGCACAGGATGCGCTTCGATCCAGGCCCCTGGGTCCCGTCCGGCGGCAAAAAACGCCGCGAACGAGCGCCCCAGCGGGCGACCTGGCGCGATTTCCATTGAGCTTTCGGAGGCGGGGGGGTACACCCATGGCCGAGAGAGAAGACCCGGCCGGCGCGCCGGGCCGGAGCGACCGACAGAGGATTCCACCATGGCGAAGATCGTTTTCATCGGTGCAGGCAGTCACGTGTTCACGCGGTCCCTGGTGCGGGACCTGATGACCTTCCCCCTGCTGCGGGACGCCGAGCTGCGGCTCGTCGACATTCACGAAGGGCGCCTGGACTATGCCCGCCAGGTCGTGCAGAGAATCATCGACCTGGGCGGTTATCCCGCGACGGTGACGGCCACGACCGACCGGACCGAGGCGCTGGTCGGCGCCGACGCGGTGGTCGTGACGATCCTGTGCGGCAACGTCGAGATCTGGCAGCACGACATCCTGATCCCCAAGGCGTACGGCATCGACATCAACGTTGGAGACACCCGCGGTCCGTCGGGCATCTTCCGCGCGCTGCGGACCATCCCGACGATGCTCGACATCTGCCGCGACATGGAACGCCTGTGCCCCAACGCCATCCTGCTGAACTATACCAACCCGATGGCCATGCTCTGCCACGCGATGCAGCGGGAGAGCTTCATCCAGTCGACGGGCCTGTGCCACTCGGTCCAGGGCACTGCGGCCATGCTGGCCAAGTGGGCGGGCGTCGAACCCAGGGAGGTCGACTACACCTGCGCCGGCATCAACCACATGGCCTGGTTCATCAAGTTCGCCCACAAGGGCGAGGACCTGATCCCCCGCCTGCTGGAGCGGGTGGCCACCGACGAGGCGGTCTACAACGAGGAGCAGGTCCGCAACGAGATGTTCCTGGCGATGAAGTATTACGTCACTGAGTCCAGCGGCCACAACAGCGAGTACAACTGGTGGTTCCGCAAGCGGCCGGACCTGATCGAGAAGTACTGCACGACGGGCACCGGCTGGAACCCCGGTCACTACGCGTACATCCTGAACATCTACCGCGAGCGGGAGGCGACCTGGCAGCAGGAGGCCATCGACTGGCTGAAGAAGGACAAGCCCATGTCGCTGGACCGCGGGTTCGAGTACGCGGCCTACATCATCAACGCCCGCATGGGCGGGGAGCCTTTCGAGTTCAACGGCAATGTGCCGAACACGAACCTGGTGACGAACCTCCCCCAGGGCGCGTGTGTGGAGGTGCCGGTGGTGGCCTCGCGGAAGGGCTATCTGCCGATTCACGTCGGCGCGCTGCCTGCGTCAGTCGTGCCCCTGACGGCGCTGAGCGCCCAGATCGAAATGATGGCCGTCCAGGCCGCCCTCTCCGGCGATCCGACCCTCGTCTACCAGGCCATCGCCCACGACCCGCTGACGGCCTCGGTGCTGTCGCTGGCGGAGATCAGGAAGATGGTCGCCGACATGTTCAGACAGAACCGCGACTACCTGCCGCAGTTCAGGTCGATCGAACCGTGACGGACGTCTGCTGAGTGCAATACACGGGAAACGAGGGCTTCGTCCGGCGGGCGAAGCCCTCGCGTTTTCTCTGCCTACCTCCGCAGCATTTCGTCCATCATGGCCAGGTAGTTCTCGACCTTCACGTAGTTGGCGATCGAGTTGGACGAACTGAGGAGGATTCCGCCCGCGGGTTCAGCGGCCCAGACGGCCTTCACCTTTCGCACGGCGTCGCGCGTCCGGGCTTCGGTGCCCAGCCCGAGTGTGTTGAGGTCCACGTTGCCGCTGAAGGTGAGCGTGTGGCCCCAGTCGCGCTTCAGGGCCGCCAGGTCGTACAGGCCCGGCGGGAGGCTGTGCAGGCAGTTGACCCCGCACGATGCCAGGTCCGGGAGGATCGTGTTCAGATTGCCGCACGAGTGCAGGATGAAGGGCAGATCCCTGGTGCGGCACATGCGTCCCAACTCGGCGTAGACCGGGAAGACGAACTCCCGCAGGTCCGCCGGCCGCAGGAACGGGCCGCTGTTGAAGCCCAGGTCGTCCGACATCCAGAACGCCCCGACGCCTTTGACCGCCATGCACCGTGCCGCCGTGCCCAGGCACCACGCGGCCCACTTGTCGAAGATGGCCTTGACCAGCGCCCGGTCGTCGGCGAGCAGGTAACAGAAGGGCTGCAGGCCGACGGTCCACGTGACCTTGGCGAAGTAGCCGCAACTGAGGAATGCGTTCATGCCCATGCCCGGCGGCAGCAGCGCGCGATAGGCGTCGAAGGCCGAGAGATCCACGTCCTCGGCCCGCGGCCAGGCAAACCGCTCGAAGTCGGCCCAGTTCTGCACCGGGCCGCTCTGCTCGTTGATGTAGGTGCGGTCGCCGCCGAGGACGGCCGACATGATCTCAAGGTCGGCGTGCTGCTCGCCGGCGGCCAGGCGGTCCGGCGCGCCGTCGCGCATCACGGAGCGCCGGAATCGTTCATAGTCGGGTTGCGGGTTCGTGAGGGGGACGAGCATGGTTGATCAGAATCTCTTCAGAAATCAGGCATACACGCCGTACTCGTGGGTGGCTTCCACCATCGCCAGGTAGTTCTCGGGGATGACCGAATCGATGATCGAGTGGCTCGAGCAGACCACGTAGCCGCCGTTGCCGGCGAGGCGCTCGATGTGCTCACGGGTTTCGGCGCGGACCGCCTCGGGGGTGCCGAAGGAGAGGGCCCCCGCGACGTCGATGTTGCCCACGAGGGTGAGCCTGTCGCCGTATTGCGCGTGAACCTGGTAGATGTCGTTGGCCACCGGCTGAACCGGGTGGACCGCCTGCACGCCCCAGTCGGCCAGGTAGGGCAGGATCGGCGCCTGCATGCCGCAGCAGTGGAACAGCACCGGGCGGCCTGTCGCCAGGGCCGCCTTGACCAGGCGCGCGGCGCGCGGGGCCCATAGTTCGGCCAGCATCGCCGGGCTGATCAGCGGCCCGGTCGTGGACGACAGGTCATCGCCGATGTAGTAGAAGTGGTAGGGCAGGTCGCATACCGCCTCGATCACCCGCAGATGGTAGTCGAGGTACAGGTCCATGAGGCGCTCGATCAGCGGGCGATCGTCGTACAGCAGCATCATGAACGACTCGATCGGCACCGGCGCGGTGGTCATGTACGTCAGCGTCAGCGGGCTGCTCAGGCGGGCGCACAGGCCCACACGCCCGCCGGCCAGGGCATCGAGGTAGGCCTTCACCTTCGCCCGCGCGCCGGCAGGATCGGGCACGACGATCCGGTCGGCGTCGGCCTCGGTGAGCACCGACCCTTGCGGGCTGTGCATCCACGTCAGCGAGCAGGCGATCGCATCCTGGCCGACCGTCTCGGCCACGCGGCGGGCGTCGGCGGGCGGCAGCGTCCAGAGCGTGTCGGTCGTGCGTCGGCCGAGAATGTGCGACACGCTCCTCGGGTCGATCAGGATCTCGAAGTTGGGCACCCGGTCCAGTTTCTGATGGGCGAAGGCGGCCAGCAGGCGGTCGATGTTCGAGTTTCGCACGGCCATGGAGTCCTCGCAGTCAGGCAAGGCCGCTATCATAGACGAACGGATCGGTCGGGGGAAGTTCCCGGGTCAAACGTTTGCCGGCACTGGACGCCGTCGCGCAGGGCACGTATAACCACCCAGGAACGTGTCCACTGACTGAGGAGATCATCTGATGGACAAACACTTCATCGACGACTTCCGCAATCCGCCGAGCCGCTATCGTGGAGCCCCGTTCTGGGCATGGAACGGCAGACTCGAACCCGAGGAACTCCGCCGCCAGATCCGCCTGATGCACCGCATGGGTCTGGGCGGCTTCTTCATGCACTCCCGCGTGGGCCTCGACACGGCCTACCTGTCGGATGACTGGTTCCGCTGTGTCGAAGCCTGCATCGACGAGGCTGAGAAGCTCGACATGCAGGCCTGGCTGTACGACGAGGACCGCTGGCCCAGCGGCGCCGCCGGCGGGCTGGTCACTGAAGACCCCCGCTATCGTCAGCGGCGGCTCGTGATGACCGAACACAGCAGCACCGCCGGCGTGAAGTGGGACGGCGACACGCTGGGGATGTTCGTCGCCACCCTCGACGGCACGACCGCCCGCGACGTCAAGCGCCTCAGCCGTCGCTCGAAGATGCCCCGCCTGGATAGGGGGCAGACGCTGCTGGTGTTCCGCGTCGAGGTCCAGAAGCCCTCAAGCTGGTACAACGGGCAGACCTACCTGGACGTCCTCAACCACGATGCCGTCAGACGCTTCCTCGAGGTCACGCACGAGGCCTACCTCAAGCGCGTCGGCGATCAGTTCGGCAGGCGCGTGCCGGGGATCTTCACCGACGAGCCCAACTTCGGCCACGTGTGCTCGACCGGCGACCTGTTCACCGGCGAGAAGTTCACCGCCACCCCCTGGACCGGGACGCTGCCGAAAGTCTTCAAGGAACGGTACGGCTACGACGTGCTCGCCCATCTGCCGGAGCTGTTCCTCGACGTCGAGGGTATCGACATGAGCCGTGCGCGGTACCACTACAACGACTGCATCACGCACCTGTTCGTCGATGCCTTCTCGCGCCAGATCGGCCAGTGGTGCGACCAGCATCATCTCCAGCACACCGGCCACGTGCTGATGGAGGAGACGCCCAGCACGCAGGTGGAGGTCGTCGGCAGTGCGATGCGGTTCTACGAGTACATGCAGGCGCCCGGCATGGACCTGCTGACCGAACACCGGCGGGAGTACGACACCGCCAAGATGGTCAGCTCCGCCGCCCGCCAGTTCGGCCGGACGTGGCGCCTCACCGAGACGTACGGCTGCACGGGATGGGACTTTCCCTATGCCGGCCACAAGGCCCTGGGCGACTGGCAGGCGGCGCTGGGGATCAACCTGCGCTGCCAGCATCTGGCGTGGTATACCATGGAGGGCCAGGCCAAGCGCGACTACCCTGCCGGCATCTTCTACCAGTCGCCGTGGTGGGACACCTACGCGACCGTCGAGGACTACTTCGCCCGCGTCCACGTCGCGATGACCCGCGGGCAGGAAGTCCGCGACCTGCTGGTGATCCATCCCAACGAAAGCGCCTGGACCCTGACCCGCAAGGGCTGGCGCAGCGATCCGGCCCTCCAGGCGATCGACGCCATGATCGTAGCCCTGCGCGACACGCTGCTGGAAGCGTCGATCGACTTCGACTACGGCGACGAGGAGATCCTCTCGCGCCACGGCAAGGTGAGCGCCGCCGGCGGAGACGGCCCGCGCCTGCGGGTGGCCAAGGCCTCCTACCGCGCCGTCGTCGTGCCGCCGTTGCGGACGATCCGGGGCACGACGGTGAAGCTGCTCGAACGCTTCGCCAAGGCCGGCGGCACGGTGGTCTTCGCCGGGGCGGTGCCCGCCTTCGTCGATGCCGTCGCCTCCGGCGCCGCGGAGGTTCTGGCGGCCTCCTGCACGCGCACCAGGGCCAAGGGCCCCTCGCTGGTCGAGGCGGTTGAGCCGGTGGCCCGCCGCATCGCCGTGACGGACGGGAAAGGCCGTCCGGTGGCCACGGCCCTGCACTTGCTCCGCGAGGACGCCGACGCGATGGTCCTGTTCGTCTGCAACGGCAGCCACCCCGCCGTCGCCAGGCGGATGGAGCAGGGCAAGACGTCCCCGCACCTGCCGTCGTCGATCCACGATCCGACGATGGTCCGCGACCGGACCGCCGCCTTCGAGGATGTCCGCATTCGCGGTTTTGCCGGCTGCAGGGGCGAACCTATCGAACTGGACCCCCAGACCGGCGAGATGATCGCCGCCGACGCCAGGGCCGCCGACGGCGGTTGGGAGATCCGCACGTCCCTGCCGGCGCTGGGCAGCCGCCTGTTCATGGTCCCCAAGGGCCGCCGGGCACCCCGCGTCGAGAAACGGGCGGCCCTCAAGGGCGTGCGAACGACCGCCCTGGGCGACAGGAAGACCTCCTGGGCGATCACGCTGAGCGAGCCCAACGTGGTCGTGCTCGACCGCCCGCGTTACAGGATCGGCGGCGGCCGATGGCATGAGGCGGCGGAGATCCTCCGCGTCGACCAGGCGGTGCGGGATGCGCTGGGCGTGGCTCATCGCGGCGGCCAGATGGTTCAGCCCTGGGCGCGGCCGAGACCCAGGACGGTCAGACGCATCGGGGTGGAGCTGGAGTACACGTTCGATGTCCGCCGGCGCCCCGCCGGGATGCTGAACCTGGCCGTCGAACGCCCCGAGACGTTTGGAACCATCGCGGTCAACGGCGTGCCGCTGACCAGCGACGTCGAGTCCGGCTGGTGGTGCGACCGGTCGCTGCGAACGCTGGCGATCGATCCGGGGCTGCTGCGGATCGGCTCCAACCGCGTCACGATGGCCTGCGACTACGCCGAGACCCACCCGGGCCTGGAGATCGTCTACCTGCTGGGCCAGTTCGGCGTCCGCCTGCAGGGCGAGCGGGCCGCGCTGGTCGCCCCGCCGACGGCTCTGCGGATCGGCGACTGGACAGGCCAGGGCCTGCCGTTCTACTCCGGGTCGGTGGCGTACTATCGGACCATCCGGCCTGCCCTGCGCAAGGGCCAGCGGCTGTTCGTGCAGGTGGGAGAGTATCGCGGGACCGCGGTCCGCATCCGCGTCAACGGCCGCGAAGCCGGGCTGGCGGCCTGGGCGCCCAACGAGGTGGAGATCACCCATCTGCTGGGCGACGGCGGGGCGGCGGAACTGTCGATCGAGCTGCTGGGCAGCCGCCGCAATTCGCACGGACCGCTTCACCTCAGCGAGAAGTGGCCTCGCTGGACGGGCCCGGGGTCTTATGTCAGCACCGGCGATGAGTGGCAGGAGGACTACCAGCTCGTGCCCGTCGGCCTGATGGCTCCGCCGGCACTGATCGTCCGGCGGTAGAGACGGCCGGGCCTTCCGACGCGCAAAAAAACGAGGGCGACCCCCGCGGGGGCCGCCCTCGTGTGCGTTACGCTCGAGTCGATCAGTAGGTCACGCCGAAGTTGTTCTTCAGCAGGACGAAGTCGTCGAGGTCGACGTCGCCGTCGCCGTCGAAGTCGCCTTCGGCGCAGGTGGCGCCGGTGGCGGTGCCGAAGTTGTTCTTCAGGATGACGAAGTCGTCGAGGTCGACGTCGCCGTCGCCGTCAGCATCGCCGGGGTTGCAGACCGGGCCGCCCAGCGGGGTCCAGGTGATGTCGTCGTAGACCACGTCTTCGAACCACTGGTAGGGCTCCATCGTAGCCATACCCGCGTTGCCGCCGTACAGGTAGATGTCGCTGACACCACCGGGGGTCGCGCCATCGAAGGCTCGCGCCGGGGCGCCGGCCGGGGCCACGGCGGCCAAGGTGCGGCCATCCCAGGTCGTCAGCGTGATCTCCACCTGCCCGGGAGCGGTGTAGGCGATCGTCCATTTGTTCCACACGCCGACGGGGGAGCGCCCGCCGGGCACGCCAAGCCAGTAGCAGGAATACCACGACTGATTGCCGGCCCAGCCGGCGTGGGCGACGGGAACCGTGTACACCCAGTCGGGGCTGGCGATCGTGATGATGTCCTGGTGCTCCGTCAGGCCCCACTCGATGCCGTAACCATTGTTGCTGTTTATAGCCGACTTCTCCACCAGGCCGGCGCCGATGCCGTACGGGATGGAGAGGATGCCATGATCCTCCGGCTCATTGACGGGGTAATGGACAGAGGTGTCGACATCCATGAACTTCCGCAGGCCGAACCGGGGTCCGTAGGCGGTGGCGATGTAGGCCGTCCCGGTGGCCGCATCGCGCAGATACATTCCCGGATCATAGACCCACATCTCCAGCGTGCCGAACTGGCCGTTCAGGGGGAAATACGCCATGTCCCAGAGGCCCATGTGCAGGCCCGCGGAACCGTCGCGGCCGGCGCCGGCCTCGACGGTGATGGTGTCGGGGAACTGCAGGGGCACGCCGCTGACCGTACGGGTGACGTCATCGACGAAAACCCATCCGGCCTCCGTCAACTGCGACACCGTCACGTCTTCGAAGTCGAACGACACCTGTGCATAGGCACTGCCCGTCAGGGCGATCAGCATCACAGATACGGCGATCGTGGCGAACTTCATGGCGCCAACTCCCTTCCTGATGCAAAGGCGGACTGTTGCCTGGAGATACTGACACAGAGCTTGTCGTGTCCGCACCGCAAGCGTCTGAGGGGACAATTCGAGTCGCGACGGCATTCGTCTCGCTCAGAACAGATAGGGCGAGCCCTCCTGGGGCACATTAGGCCCATATCAACAGTGTATGATACAGGAAGATGCTCTGTCTGTCAAGACGACAAAAACAAGCGACAGGAGGGGTGGGGGGAAAAGAAAAGCCCCCGGTGAGTGTCTCACCGGGGGCTCTGGTGCTTTCGATTCCGCCTGGACGGCTTAGCGGCGACGGCGGATCAGGGCCAGGCCGCCGAGGGCCAGCAGGCTCATCGTGGCCGGCTCGGGGATGACCAGGCCTTCGTAGCTCTCCAGGGTGGCGGAGTTCACGTAGGTGAAGGTCAGGTCTTCCGCGGTGCCGCCGGGGAACGCGGCGCCGAGGTTGATGAAGTCACCCGGCTGCAGCGTGGCGGTGATCTCCAGGTGTGCTTCGGAGATCAGCAGGGGGGTGTTGCTCATCTTGGACCACGAGGCGGCGCGGAGGTCGCCGGACCCGAGATCGATGGGGGGCTGGCCGGTGCGCTCGGTGAAGCCCGGAGTCATGGCCTGGGAGCCGATCGTCTTCCAACTGGCGTTGACCAGAGCACCGCTGTCCGAAGCGACCGAATAGCCGTCGAACGTGAAGGGAACGGTGCCATCGTTGACGATCTGGCCCACACCGAGTTCGTCGATGTAGAGGTTCATCGGGCCCAGCGGCTTGGTATCGGCCATCGCGGTACCGGCGACGAACAGCACCAGCAGTGTGAGAGTCAGCTTCTTCATGATACCCTTTCTCCTTCAATGAAACGACGGACCTGCGCTAGCTCGTTCAAAGCGGACCCGCACAGAAAGGGAAGCCCACCCGTTCTGCCGTCCACGTTACGGCCGGCGACATCGCCGACCACGAGGCTGCGCGACTTGAAACCTTGTTACATTGCCGAATCGCTGCAAGACACGGCGGTCATGCACATCTCTGACGCCTGTTGATCGCAACCGATCTGCCGTGCCGCCCGGTCGCTGCGAGGCTCCATATGGCGGCACATCCTCCAACAACAGATGTACTTTTACCACAGGTCCCAACTTCTGTCAAGCACAAAGACTGCCCGATTCGATTCCCCGATGAGGACGACCTGCCGGCCCTCCCCGTACCGGGGCCGCGAGCCGAGAGAGAACCCCCTTCAGGGGTCATTCCGGCGGTTGCCGGGGCTTCTCTGTCGGCCGCGTCAGGGTGGAGGGGAAGAAGCGGCCCGGGCGGTGCGGATGTGCTGAGATGGCCCCCGAAAAAGCAGGCCTGCCCGAAGGCAGGCCCGTTGGTCGGCAGTGATCCGGCGACGTGGGCTACTTCCTCTTCCCGGCTTTCTTCGTCGCCTTCTTGGTGGTCTTCTTGGCCGTCTTCTTCGCCGTCTTCTTGGCGGTCTTCTTGGCCGTCTTCTTGGCCGTCTTCTTGGCGGCCTTCTTGGCCGTCTTCTTCGTCGCCTTCTTGGCGGCCTTCCGGGCGGTGGTCTTCCTGGCAGCCTTCTTGGCCGTGGTCTTCTTGGTGGCCTTCTTGGGCGCGCCGCCGGCGACGGCGTCCTTGGCCTGCTTGGCGATGCGGAACTTCAGCACCGTCTTGGCGGGAATCTTGATGGACTCGCCGGTGGCCGGGTTGCGACCCATGCGGGCCTTGCGCTTCTGGAGGACGAGTTTCCCCAGGCCGGGGATGGTGAAACCTTCCTTGGCGTGCTGATAGGCCATCTGAACCAGCGTGTCGACCACGTTGGCCACTTCCTTCTTGGCCAGACCGGTCTGGTCCGCCAAGCTCGACAGCATCTGTGACTTGGTCATCGCTTTTGCCATGTTCACGCTCCTTGTGCTTGAATGGCGGTGACGTCAAGAACTGCCAGACAATCTGGCGCGGGGCAGCAATCCGTTGGCCCGCAAAACATGCCCGATGCCCCACAACATATGGGCCACACAGCCCAGAGAACATCGTCATGTTGCGCAGTGATATATCGGCTGGTCAAGGCCAAAATCGCAAAAAAACCTCTCCAAATCCCTGTTTTTGCAGCATTTTCGTGTTCTGAGGTCCGTTTTCCCCTGATTTTCGGGTCTGTCGGACCCTTTTCGGCGCCGATCGACGGTCCTAGAGCGGGGAGACTTCCGCTGGGAAACCGGCCTGATCCGCCTCGCGTTCGGCCTCGTCTGGCGGGCTCGATGCGACGAGGGGGACGCCGGTGGGTCAATAGGCATTGGGGTTGATGAACCCGCGAAAGAGGGTCATCACGAGGATGCGGAGATCCAGGCCGAACGACCAGTTGGCGATGTAGTGCAGGTCGTACTGGACCCGTTTGCGCAGGGAGGTCCGCCCGCGGAGCCCGTGCACCTGCGCCCAGCCGGTCAGGCCCGCCTTGACATGGCTGCGGAGCATGTAGCCGGGCACCTGGCGGCGGAACCGCTCGATCAGTTCCGGCCGCTCCGGCCGCGGGCCGACCAGCGACATATCACCCTTGAGAATATTGAACAATTGGGGCAATTCGTCGAGGCTGGTGCGCCGCAGCCACCGGCCCAGACGCGTCACCCGCGGATCGTCCGGGCCCGCCCAGACCGGGCCGGTGCCTGCTTCGGCGTCCTGCCGCATTGTGCGGAACTTGAGCATCATGAACGGCTGATCGCCCAGGCTGGCACGCCGCTGCCTGTAGAGCACCGGCCCCTTGCTGGTCAGCTTGATCGCCGCGGCAAGGACGGCCATGGGCAGGGCGCACAGGACGATCCCCGCCAGCGACAGCACAATGTCGACTGCCCGTTTGAGCGGGCCGTTCCAGCCTTCCTGGGGGCTGGACGTCAGACCGATGATCGGCAGATCCTCCAACTGCGACACGTCGCTGCCCAGGAAGTGGAACGACAGCAGGTCGGGCAGGACCCGCACATCCGCCGGCAGCGTGACCAGGTCCGACAGGACCGATTCCAGCTTGTCGCGCTGCTGGCCGGACAGCGCCACGAATACGAGATCCACCGGCCGTGCTGTAAGGATTTCCACGATGTTCGACAGCGGGCCGACCACTTCCCGCCCGAACAGCGGCGCCCGCCGCCCCCCGTCGCTGATGAAAAAGGCCGTCTCGATGCCGGTCCACGTGTTGCGCTCGAGCGTGTGATACAGACGCTGCGCCAGACGTCCCGTGCCGACGATCGCCGCGTGGCGGAGGTTCAGCCCCTTGCGGCGAAGATGCCGCAGAACCGCCCGCGCCGTCACCCGCAGGGTCAATGCCACGGCCAGCCAGGAGGCCAGCACCCCGCCCATCATCAGGCGGGAGATGGGAATGCGCTGCATGAAGTTGGTGAGCACGTACGTCAGGCTCCAGGCCAGCAGCACGGCCTTGGCGATGTCGATGGTTTCGGAGGCCAGGGACCGGGTTCGCTTGATCTTGTACAGGTCGAACCGGCTGAACACCAGCACCGTCAGCACCAGGCACAGGCCCATCGCCGGCAGGAAGGAGGGGAACGGCGGCGGGGCGTGATGGCTCCAGTGCCAGGAATTGCCCAGGACGCGGATCACGTAGGCCAGCGGCCACGCGGCGACGGCCGCCAGCAGGTCCGCGGCGCCGAGCAGGGTGAGCATGAGTTGGCTGTGTCGTTTGAGCATCGTCGTCCCGGCGGACCCGTGCATCCGTGCCCGGGCCGGTTCACTCGGCGGCGGCGGACGGCACCAGGGCCGACAGGTCGACGCGGTACAGCGTCAGCGCCTCGTCCGGCGACGGCGACGGGTCCGTCCATTCTATTAGACCAAACGCCGGCCCGGTAAGCAACGCCGCGGTGGCCCGGTCCCGCCGGCGGGCCTCGGCAGTGAGGGCGAGGTAGGCGCACGGGGCTTCGATGCCGCCCAGACGGTCCCGCAGCAGGGCCGCCGACAGCCTCCGCGCCGGCAACGGCTGCGCGGGCGGGCCGGCGTAGTGGCGCACCCACGGGCTGTCCGAGACGATCACCGCCTGCGGGTCGATCCGCAGGCGGAGCCGGGCAAGGTGCTCGCCCGCCAGCCGGTGGGAGGTGCTGTCGGCATGGAGCGGGCGCATTGCATGGGCGGCCATGCCGCCGGCTGTGCCGACCAGCAGCACCGCCGTCAGCGCCGTGGCCGCTCGCCGCGATCGCCGCAGCGGCGCCGCCACGGCCGCCGGCAGGCGGACCAGCACCACCAGGCCCGCCCCGCCCAGCGGCGCCAGCAGCGCCGCGATGAACATGACGTAGCGGCTTGAGAGGATGCCCGTGTTGCGGTAATGCACCGCCAGCACCGGCATGGAGGCGGCCACGACGATCGCGGCGATGATCGCGGCCGGTCGGGCCGGCCGCGGGATCCACGGCGCCGGCGGGCGCCGCCGAAGCCTGTCCAGGCCCCACGCCACCGCCCACAGGGCGCCCAGCGCGGCCACCGCGGGGTGGGCGGCTTCGGAGATCCGCCCGGCCAGGGCCAGCAGCGCCGGCGGGGGATCGTCGCGCTCCGCCGCCGGCGGCAGCGCCGGGGCCGTCGCCGCACGGAGCTGCGGGACCTCGGTGCCCAGGACGTGCTTGCGCGTGATGCCGCCGATGGCGATCATGTACGGCATGGCGCCCAGCAACGCCACCAGGATCGTCAGGGCCGACGCGACGATCGCGCGGCGCCATCGCACCTGCCGCCCGGCCGCGTACAGCAGCCACAGCACGGCCGCCGCCGGGGCGACCAGCGCCGCCTCCCCGCGCACCCAGTAGCCCGCGCCCGCGCACAGTCCGACTGCGGCGGCGGCGGCCAGCGCCCGCCGGCGCCCCAGCCGCAACGCCCCCAGCGCCGCCAGCGCCGCCACGACGGCCCAGAGCTGAAAGGCGATCGCCAGCGTGTCGCTGAGCACGTTGGAGCCCAGTTCCGCCCATTTCGACCCGCACCCGAACAGCAGGACGGTGAACAGGGCGATGCGCAGGTCGAACGCCATCGACGCCAGGATGGCCACCGCCGCCAGGCCCGCCATTGCGGCCGCCAGCGCGACGGCCTGTCCGGCCCGCTCCCAGGCCGCCCGGTCGTTGTCGCCCCCCTCACCGCCCATCAGCCCGTACGCCAGCGCCACCGCCGCCGGGTAGCCCGGGTGGTAGTGGCTGGTGCGGATGAGTTCGACCGGATCGCGGCGGAAGTCCTGGGCCAACTCCAGGTACGTCACCCCGTCGCGGGCGATCATGGAGGAATGGCTGATGATCCACAGGCGGATCGCCGCGCACAGCAGCAGGATCAACCCCATCAACACTAACGCCACGGTGCGGGATGGCCTGTATCCTGCATCGTCGGTGGCGAGCGCATTGCCCTGGGGGTCACTCATTCGTCATCATCATAGGGACCGGCGGGGCCATTGCAACACCGTGCGGGTCGCCCCCCTCACCTGCGACTCCAGAAGCCCCTGTGAAGACTGAAGCTTCGGCACCACGACCGGGGCCACCGCCGCCAGTGCCGGCCCATCTGGACGCCGAGAAACTTGAGACCGGCCTCGACGGCCGTCCGCGCCAGCCAGCGGCGCCGGCCCCGGCGGGCCAGGTAGGCCAACTGGGCCCGCGCGAAGCGCAGCCCCTGCCCCGTCGAGCGGGCGCCGGCCAGGGCGTCGCCAGCGTTGGCGAAGAACACGCCGATGTCGAAGTACCGCCGGAACTGCTCGGCGAGCGTGTAGTGATGCGAGTGGACGACCACCGCCGACGCCTGGTACGCCACCGCCCCGCCCGCGCGCAGCAGGCGGGCGCAGGCGAGCATGTCCTCGTTCATGATGACCGTCGGGTCGAAGCGGCCGGCCGCCTCCCAGGCCCGCCGGTCGTAGGCGGCGGCTACGTTGGACGCGAAGAACGCCTTGACGCCCAGCCGCCCGACGTCGTCAAGCGTGCGGCGTTCGCTGCGATCGGGGTAGTTCGACAGGCGGGTGAACACCTCCGGCGGCGTGGCGCCCTCCCGCGCCACCTGCCGCGCGTAGGCCATCACCGCGGTCCCGTCGCGCAGGGGCGCCGTCAGACGGTCCAGGAGGTGCTCATCGGCGGGCATGGCATCCTGGGTCATGAAAACCAGGATGTCCCCCCGGGCCGCCTCGGCCGCCCGGTTGCGGGTGCCGCCGTGGTTGAAGTCGGCGCGGTCGATGCCGATCACGGTGCAGCCGGCCTGGCGCGCCGTCGCGGGGGTCCCGTCGTTGGAGGCCGAGTCGATGACGATGATTTCGTCGGGCGCCAGCGACTGGTCCGCCAGGCGCTGCAGCAGCTCGCCGAACGTCCGGCCGGCGTTGAGGGTCGGGATGATCACCGAGAGCGTCATAGTCGGCGGCCCCCTTCAGATCCGCAGCAGCAGGCCGAGGTTCTTCACCAGGCTCATGCCGGCCCGCCCGTGCATCCACAGCCCGTGTCGGAACAACTGGCAGCGCCGGCCCAGCGCCGAGCGCCGGCCGATCGTCGCGTAGGCCCGGGCGGCCGCTTCGCAGGCGGGCGCCAGCTCGCCGCCGTAGCGGTCGGCGAAGGCCCCCGCCTGCCGCTGGGCCCGCCGCAGGCGTTCGCCCAGTCCGCCGGCGCCGCCGAAGCGGCGGACCTGGCCGGCGACGTAGCGACAGCCCCATCGCTTGGCCCCCGTGTCGTTCGAGCCGTGCTGGCGGTACAGCAGCGTCGGCCGCTCGATCGCCTCGATCGTCCCGAACGCCGCGGCCGCCAGGGCCAGCCACCAGTCGTGCATGACCGCCTCGACCGGGATCGGCGCCGCCCGCTCGCGCAGGGCCGCGTTGATCATCGTCGCGCAGCCGGTGACGACATTCTGCACCAGCAGGCGGCTGAAACACATCCTGCGGGCCGGGGCGAACCGCTGGTAGGCCCAGTACGACCCGGCGACGGGGGCCAGGTCGGCGTCGACCACCGCCAGATCCGTGTGCACCAGCAGGGGCGTGTCGGCCCCGCGGGCGGCCTCCAGGATGCGCATCCGGTCGAGGGTGACGGCGATCTTGTCCGGCAGCCAGACGTCGTCCTGGTCGCAGAACATGGCGTAGGGGGCCTGGGACGCGTCCAGCAGGGCTGCGAAGTTGCCCCGCGCCCCAAGCGACCCGCGGTCGTCGCGAAGGATCCGCACCCGCTCGCCCCGGCCGGCGGCGAAGGCGTCGAGCCTCGCCGGCGTGTCGTCGGTCGAGCCGTCGTCGCGGGCGATCAGCCGCCAGTGGGGGTGGGTCTGGGCGTCCAGCGACGCCAGCAGCGGCTCCAGCCATCGCGCGCCGTTGTACGTCGCCAGCAGGATGTCCACCGCGGGCGCTGTCATGGGCCGCCGATCTCCGCATAGCCCCGTGCCGCCAGGCGGCCGGCGACGGCGCCGGCGAAGGCCGCCAGGTCGCCGTCGTCGGCGAAGGCGAACGCCCGGTCGGCCCTGACGTCGGCGACGGCCTCGGCGACGGCGCGGCCGCCGGCGTCCAGGCCGCAGAATGACGCCAGACGCCCCGCGTGGGGGGCCGGATCGCGGAGGAAGTCCTCGTATCGCAGCTCGATCGCCCGCTCGCCCATCGCCCGGGTGTGCTCGGCGGCGCGGTCGGTGTACTGCTCCCACAGGCCGAAGGCGTCGTCCAGGCCGTGCAGCCTCAGCGAGTCGGCGAATCCCCCGTCCTTGGGCCGCAGCCAGTACCACCGGCCGAACCGGTCGTACTTGGCGCAGGCCGCCCGGAAGCCGTCGACCCGCCGCGTCATCAGGCTGGCGGCCACGTCGACGCCGTGACGGCGGACGTGGATGATCCTCGCCTCGGGGAACACGTCCCGCCACAGCGGCAGGGTGAACGTGGTGCGGGGATCCTTCCAGCCCCACGGCCGGGGCAGGCGCCTGGGGTGGCGGTATCGCAGCCAGCGCCGCCAGCCGAGGTAGGAGATCGCCCGCGGGCTGCCCAGCAGGTCGTCGAGGTAGCGGGCGGTCCGGGCCCGCACGTCGGGGGCGTCCAGCAGCAGGTCGAACGGGGCGGGGTGGTCCCAGCGGGCGGCGCACTGGGCGAGCAGCCAGTCGTTGAGCTTCAGCAGCAGCCACGCCTCGTGGTTGTGCTCCTTGCGCCGGCCGGCGAACAGCCCGAGGCGCTCCAGAACACGGGCGATGAGGCTCGTGCCGGAGCGATGCATGCCCAGGATGATGACCGGTCCGCGTGTCATGGCTTCCCCGCCGCCTGGCGGAAGACCTCGGCATGGGCGGCGGCCGAGGCGTCCCAACTGAACGATCCGGCCCGCCGCAGGCCCTTCTCGACGACCGACTGCCTGAGGGATGAGTCAGTATACAGCGTGCGCATCGCCGCGGCGAGCGCATCGACCGACCGCGGATCGACCAGCAGGGCCGCGTCGGCGGCCACCTCGGCGCAGGCCGACCCGTCCGACGTGATGACCGGGCAGCCGCACGCCATCGCCTCGACGATGGGCAGGCCGAAGCTCTCCCGCAGCGAGGGGAACACGAACCCCGCCGCACCGCGGTACAGTTCGGCCAGGCGCGACGGCTCGACGGCCCGGTCGATCACGCGCACGCCCGGCATGCCCCTGGCCTGCCGGGGCGGCCGATCGCGGGCGATCACCAGCACCAGGTCGGGCCGGTCGTCCGGGGGCAACGTCGCGTAGGCCTCCAGCAGGCGAACGACGTTCTTGACCGGTCCGCCGGAGGACACGTGGAGCAGGTAGGGCCGCGCCGGTGGGGGCGGTTGCGGCGGGGCGGGCGTGAAGATCGTCCGATCGTACCCGTGGTGGATCGCGTGCACCTTTCCCGCCGGCAGGCCGAACGCGCCGGCGACCTCGGCGGCGGCGAAGTGCGAGACGGCGATCACCGCGTCGGCCCGCCCGGCCAGCGTTCGCCACGAGCGGGCGACCAGCCGCCGGCGGATCCGCTCGCGCAGGAGGTGCCGCCACGTCGGGGCGATCTCGCGCGGGTCGAGGCTGAAGGTCCGCGCCCCGTGGCAGGTGACCACCAGCGGGCCGTCCACCCGCCGCAGGATGGAGGGTACGCGCCGCATGCCCAGGCCGGGGTCCCACGTCACGTCGCAGCCGCCCGGCAGGGGCCCGCGCCGGCCGAAGGGCACGGCGGCGATCCCGTGGTCGGGCAAGCGCGCCACGATGTGCTCGCGGTACACCCGCAGGCTCACCTGGTCGCGATCGCGGATGAGCACGCCGACGCGCATGGCCTACCCTCCGGCCGCCGGCGGGCGGCTCCAGCGGCTCAGGTCCCGCCCCAGCAGCTCGGCCAGGGCCTCGACCTGCGGGGCGAATTCCCGCGTCAGCTCGGCCCGGAGGGCGGGGTCCATCGGGGAACGCGGCTCGTAGCGGGTATTCAGCCGCTGCAGGCGCGCCCACAGCGCCTGGCGGGCCTTGGCCGACGGTACGAGCAGCCGCCCGGCCCGTTTCAGCAGGGCCGGGGGCTTGCGGAAGAACAGCTTCATCGTCTCGAACCGGACCCGCTTGTTGGCGTTCACGACCCTGATGGACGGCTCGAATGCCGCGTCGACACCCAGGAACGCGAACACCTCGCGGCAGGCGCCGGCGGTGTCGCGCCTGAAGTCGTCGAAGAGGATCACCTTGGTGCGCTCGCGGCCGAAGGCGGTGAAGTACCGTCCCACCTGTTCGGCGTAGCGGATGTGCCGGCGATAGTGCAGGGCCGTGGGGTTCATCACGTCGGGCGGCAGCCGCCGCCCGGCCCGGCGGTCGTCTTCAGCGGCGAGGGCCTCGGCGAAGTCGGCGATGTCCTCGTTGCCGTTGTACAGCATCTGGCTGTGCAGCGAGTGGAGCATCGACACCGGCTCGCGGAGCATGATGAGGATCCTGGCGTGGGGGTTGGCCTGGCGGATCTCCCCGGCCGCCCGCTCGCTGGTGAGGTACCACACCGACGCCTCGCCGGCCACCTGGTCGGCCCGGGCGCCGGCGAACAGGGCCAGGTACGCCTGGCGGTCGCGGACGAAGTGCGTGCCCTGCAGGTCGCTGCCGAAGTAGTGCAGTTCCTTGCGGAAGGGGATGAAGATGCCCGGGTGCTGGGCGAGGTAGTCGTTCATCGCGGTCGTCCCGCACTTGGGGGCGCCGACGAGGAAGAAGTCCGGCCATCGCGTCGTTTCGGTCATCGCCTGCCTCCGCCGAGGCCCAGGAAGGTCGTGTCCAGCTTCAACCGGCGCCACACCAGGCAGCCCAGGGCCGCGTTCATCGCCACGGAGCTGACGGCGGTGGCGATCGCGGCCCCGGTGGCGCCGTAGGGGGGGATGAGGATCGCGTTGCCGAGGATGTTCGCCGCCGCCCCGGCGGCCGTGCCGATCGCGGCGTCCCATTCGTGGCCGGTCATCACCAGCACCAGCCCCGCGAACGCCACGCCCGTCAGGGCGCAGCGCCCCGCGCACAGTATCGCCAGCGGCGTGGCCCCGGCGGTGAACCCCGGACCGAACATCGCCAGGAACGGCTCGCGCAGGAGGATCATCGCCGCCGCCACCGGGATCGACAGCCCCAGCGTCGCGCGGGTGGCGAGGGTGAGGACCCGCTGGAGGCGGCGGTGCTGCCCGTCGGCGTGCAGGTGGGCGATCGCCGGGGCGAGGACCGCGTTGACCGACAGCAGGATGAACAGGACGAACTGCGAGCCGCGCGTGGCGGCGTTGTAGATTCCCGCCTCGGCCGTGTCGGCGAGGATGCCCAGCATGATGATGTCGGTGCGGATGTTGATCAGCCGCATGCCCCCGGCCAGCAGCAGCGGCAGGGCGCTGAGCAGCCACGCCCGCCCGTCGACCGTCGGCTCGGCGCGCTTCGCCTCGGCCGGCAGGCAGCGGACGAGCAGCAGCCAGCCGACCAGCCACGTGGCGGCCGAGGCCAGGACGTGCAGCACCATGGCGGCCTGCGGGGAGGGGGCCGCCCGGCCGGTGACGACCGCGGCGCCCACCAGCACCGTCAGCAGCCCGGGGCGCAGCATCACCTCGGACACCTGCCCGCCGATAGGGCGGTGCAGCCCGCGGACCGCCGCCTGGTTCAGCAGCATCCACACCGTCAGCGGCACCGCCGGCAGGGCGATCCAGAACGCCTGCCGCAGGGCCCCGTCGGCCGGATCGATCAGCCACCACGCCGCCAGCGCCGCCGCGGCGACCGTCGCCAGGGAGACGGCGGTCGCGACGCGGTCGGACCACCGGAGCAGCCCGCGGACCCGCCCCCAGGCGCCCTGGCTGCTTCCGGCAGCCATCTCCCGGGTGATCAACTGGTGCAGCCCGACGCAGCCGATCAGCACGAACACCATCTCCCACGCCGCGACGATCGAGTAGACGCCGAACCCCTTCTCGCCCAGCCACCTTCCCAGCAGCACGCTGGAGGCGAGGGTCAGGCCGAACCCGCCGATCTTGATGGCGAAGGACGCGGCCGACCCGTCGGCCAGGTGGCGGCGCAGGCGGCCCGGCGAGAACACGTCGCCGGTCGTGGAGGGTTGTCCGGGAAGCTGGCTCATGGGCGCTGTCAAGGCGGATCAGTCTAGCCGCCCCGACCTGGGGCTTCAAGGTCCGCTTGACTTGGCCCGCCCCCGCCGCCAGAATGCCGTCCAGGCCCATGGAAAGCACACTGACCCCCGCCCACGACGCGACAACCCTCGCCGCCGGCCGATTTTCCTTCCTGGTCGTCGGCGCCGGCCGGGGAGGCACCAGCCTGCTGGCGGGGCTGCTGGACAGCCACTCGGCCCTGGAACTGGACTTCGAAGGCCGCGCCGTCCGACACCTGATGGGACGGCCCATCCTCAACCGCTGGCGCCTGCCCACGTGGCGGTTCGATCGGCTGCTGCTGCAGCGGCGGACCGACGCCTTCGTCGCCCACTGCCTGCGGCGGGCGGCGCGGTCCGGGGCGGCCCAGTGGGGCAACAAGATCACCACCGAACAGATCGAGGCCCTCAACGAGCACAACCTGGCCAACCCCCACGCGCCCGTGGAGATCCTGCCCTACCTGTTCGAACGGGCCCTGGCCGGCGTGGCCGTCCTGTTCATCCTCCGCGACGGCCGCACCTGCGTGCGCTCCAAGATGGCCCGGACCGGCCAGTCGCTCCAGACGGCGTGCCGGCGGTGGCGCTACAGCGTCGAGGTCTACCGCTACCTCCGCACCCGCCATCCGCGGTGCGTGTGCGTCCGCTTCGAGGACCTCCTGGCCGACCCCCGCCCGTCGCTGGAGCGGATCACCGATATCCTGGGCGTGCCCTTCGAGGAGGGCATGCTGGCCGGGACGGCCTCGGCGAAGATGCTCCCGGAGTACCGCCGCGGGCGGCTGGATCCGACCAAGGCCGCACTGGGCGACGTACCGGAAGGGTGCGTGGACCTGATCGCCGACGATCTGCGGGAGTGCGGCTACCTGTAAGGGCCTTGCGATGCGCGTTCTGGCGGTGCAACCCGATATCGCCTGGGAAGCCAAGACGGCCACCTTCGAGCGCGTCGACGGGCTGCTGGCGGCGGCCGACGTGCAGCCCGGCGGGCTGATCGTGCTGCCGGAGATGTTCGCCACCGGATTCAGCATGAACGTCCCCGCCGTCGCCGAGGGCCCCGGCGGGCCGACGGCGGCGTGGCTGGGCGCGTTGGCGCGGCGGACGGGCTGCACGGTCCTGGGCGGGCTGGTCGGCGACGCCGGCGGCGGGCGCGGACGCAACCAGGCCGCCTGGTTCACACCCCAGGGCCGCGAGGGCGGGCGATACACGAAGGTGCACCCCTTCACCCCCGCCGGCGAGCCAGACCACTACGTCGCGGGCGACCGCCCCGCCACCTTCGCCCTGGGCGGGTTCACCGTGGCGCCGCTGATCTGCTACGATCTGCGCTTCCCCGAGATCTTTCGCGCCGCCGTCGATGCCGGGGCGGACCTCTTCGTCGTCATCGCCAGTTGGCCGGCGGGGCGGGCGGCTCACTGGCGGGCGCTGCTGATCGCCCGGGCGATCGAGAACCAGGCGTATGTCGTCGGCGTCAACCGGTGCGGGCGCGACCCCTGCTGCGCCTACGCCGGCGGCAGCCTCATCGTCGATCCGCAGGGGGCTGTCCTGGCCGAGGGGACCGACCGCCCCGAGACTCTCGCTGCCACGCTCGATCCGGCCGCTGTCGCCGAGTACCGGCGGGCCTTCCCCGCCCTGGCCGACAGGCAGAAGGCCCTGGCGGCCCCCGGATGCGCGAGAATCCATTAGTTGGTTAGATGGACAAGAAGGAGGGTGTGGATGATCCCAGCCGTGCCTGCCAGAGCGTCTCCCGGCGATCCGCGACCCACTGTGAGGCCAGAGATTGGGTGCCTTTGAGGCTTCAGGGACGGCAGAGAACAGCTCCTGGCGTTGTCGTTCCTGAAGCCCGGAGCCTGAAGCCTTCGAGGCCTCTGAAGACGGACCGAACCTGGCGAAGGGCGGGTGCCAGGTTCTCGCCTCGCTCGCCGCGGACCGGAATGCCCGATTTGGCATTGCACAAATCGCTGTTCTGTGGTACGATACGCTGGTCGGGTGATGGTATGTGGTCTCCGCGGACATCATGTCCTCTGGCGGAGCCGGCTGGTTGTTCGGACAGCATCGATCGTGTGCCCCGGGACCGGACCGGTCCGGGATTCATTACGGACGGTCCAACTGCAGTTCATGTGTCCCTGGCTGAATGGTGCGCCTTGCGGTCTGGGAGAGCCTCCGCAGGTGCGACAGGTCGTTTCTTTTGGTGTAAGGAGAGCAGCGATGAAGAAGGTATGGTTGATGGGGCTGGTTCTCGCCCTGACCGCCATGGCGGCCCAGGCGGAGATGACGCTGTTGGACAACGGGTGGGACGACTATACCGTAGGCACGGCGCACCAGCAGGGCAGTGACGGGTTCGGCTCCTTCCGGGTCTGTGCCCAGCAGAACAGCGCTGTGCTCGGCGATCCGCAGTACGTGACGGTCGTGGCCCTGGACGAGGATCCCTCGAACCTCGGCATCAACTTGCAGAACAGGGACTCGGTCCACAGCGGCACGATTCAGACGACCTACATGTGCGTCTCGCTGGCCGACTTGGCCATCTACGGCGAGGGGACCATCTACGTCCGCTTCAAAGCCGACGGCCCCAACGACACGCTGATGGCGACCAACGACCTGTGGCCTCACTGGGATTACGGCGTGCTGGAGACCGGCGACGGCGGTGCCCCCAGCTTCCAGAAGAACGCGGGGAACTACAACGAGATGGGCGCGATCGTCCGCCTCAGCGCCGGCGAGGAGTTCCGCGCCTTTAACGGCGCCTTCGGCGCCTACAGTAACACCGCCGTGGGCCAAGAGATCGGCGCCTGGCAGGAACTGTGGGTCCAGGTCGATCACGCCAATGACCGCGTCAAGTACTACCTCTGCCCGGACGGCGGCATCCCGACCCTGGTCGTCAACCCGACCGACGGGGGCGAGTGGTGGGGCATGCGCAACCAGGCCCGCAACAACAACGCCGTCATGAACATCAAGTTCTTCATCGGCATGTATCCCTTCCCGGACTCGAACATTGAGACCAACGTTCTGATCGAGTCGATGGCCATCGACACCGGCGCCATGACCACCGACCACTACGCCGGCTGGGAACCCATACCCGGCATGCCGCCGGCCCTCCAGGCCGACCTGGACGGTGACGGCGATGTCGACCTGGACGACTTCGTCATCCTGAAGAACGCCTTCGGCGTCAGCGACGCCGGCGACTGCGATGACGACGGCGACACCGACCTGGACGACTTCGTCATCCTGAAGAACGAGTTCGGCTCC
>JAAYZK010000271.1 GCA_012514895.1 Planctomycetota bacterium
GACGGGGAATCCCTCTGGCGGTACGATCACGGCACGACCGTCTACGCCTCGCCCGTCCTGGCCGCCCAGACCCTCCTGGTCATCGACACCGACGGCGAGCTCCTGGCCCTCGACGCCGCCACCGGCGAACTACTCGGCAAGATGGACCTGGGCGAGCCGGTCGACGCCTCGCCGGCGCTGGCCGGCGGGCGGATCTATGTGCGGACGGAGCAGAACCTTGTGTGCCTGGAGGGAACGACGAACGGCCAATGACCCGTAACCAACAGGGGAATGACCTGCAGGGGCAGCCCTTGTGATTGCCCGTGCGCCCGCGGGCCCACGACGGACATGGCTGGGTCGTCGCGGGCAGGCACAAGGCCCGCCCTCAGGGCATGGTCCTCTGTTGGCTACTGGATAGCAGCCGTTCCCGCCGCTTCGGTCATCCGCCGAAGGATGGCGTTGGCCTCCTCGACCCGGGGGGTCGCCAGGAAGCCGACGTCGTACGTGCCCTGTCCGCTGTTCTGGGAGCAGGGTTCCCGGGCGAAGACCAGGTCGCCCGACCCATCGCGGTTGAGCCTGCGCGTGCAGGCGCCCAGGTCGGCCGGCCGGAACGACCGGATCGTGGCGCCGCCGATCCACCAAAGATGCACCAGAAGGGCCCGCCGGTCCGTCAGGATGTAGACCGTCCCGCGGGCGGTGCTCCTGACCAGCACGATCAGGGCGATCGCTTCAAGCGCAACGGCCACGATGGGGATGCTCACCAGGGGTGCGATGCCCGTGGTCGCCGTCACAACGGCGAACAGGCCGGCCAGGATGCCGGCGGGGATCCCGACCATCGGAACCCTGCCGGCCATCAGCGGCAGCCCCTTCAGGATGAACCGCCTGGCGATGGGCTGGGCGGCCCACTGCACCCGCTCGCCCTGCTGCAACTCGTCGTCGAGCACCTGCCGCACACGATCCGGCAGGTCGACGTACGTCAAAGGCTGTTCGAACATCGCCGGGTCTCCTTCAGGCTGTCGCCGCCGGCGTCTTGGTCAAGGTCTCGACGGCGGCCTCCGCGTCCCGCACGTCGGGGACGGCCATGAATCCGACGTCGAAGCAATCCCCGCGTCTGCGGGCGTGCGGCTGGAAGATCAGGTCGCCCCTGCCGTCGTAGCGCTGCTTGCGCCGGACCGCCTTCAACTGATTGGGCACGAACGAACGCACCCGCGGCCCGAGAAAGCGCCGCTTCCTCAGGATGATCGCCCGCCGATCCGTGACGACGTAGGCCAGGCACCGGGCCCGGCGATACATCGCCAGGGGAGCGAAGCTCATGGCCATGTCCATGTACAGCGCGCCCGCCAGGGCGCCCGCGGCGATGAGCTTGGCCGGCAGGGGCATGGTCCTGAGCCCCTGGGCGCCGAGGATGTCCAGGCCGCACTTGACGACGGCGACCTGGGCGGCCAGCAGAAGCGGAACCAGCAGCATCCCCGCCAACGCCCTGACAACCAGCAGCCCCGCCACGGGCTGGACGGCCCAGCGCACCTGTTCGCCGCGTTCCAGCGCGGCGTCAACCGCCCCAAGCAGGTCTTCGGGCAGGTCGACGTCAAATGTGTGCTGCTCGAACATCCTCTACGACGCCTCCGGCCCCGCGCTGTTCGTCCTGGCCGTCTCGACCATCGTCCGGATGATCGTCTCGACGTCCTTGACATTGCGGATGGCCATGAAGCCGATGTCCCGCGTGTGGGTGCTGTCGTGGGTGTGGGAGATGTCGCGCCTGAAGATCAGGTCGCCCGAGCCGTCGGCGCGTTGTTTCCGCGTGATGTCGTCCAGCTCGTCGGGGCCGAAGGACCGGACGTTCAGGCCGCCGAACCACCCGGCGTCCAGCAGGATCGCCCGCCGGTCCGTGATGGCGTAAGCCGAGCGGCCGGCCTTGCGGTAGACCCAGTAGGGCGCACTGAACA
>JAAYZK010000272.1 GCA_012514895.1 Planctomycetota bacterium
CTACGAGCGGACCGGCGCGCATTGGCAGGCATTCAACGAACTGGCTGCCTGCCTCATATGTGCCAATCGGGTAGAAACACTCAAACAGGAGCAATCCATTGCGTGAGAGGGTTCTGAAACAGCCTCTTAGCGCCGGCGTGCGGCGCAGAGGAAACCATGGACGGCATGGACAAGGCGGCCCGGCCCGTCCATGCCGTCCATTCGATTCATTCGATTCATTCAGTCCGTCCGGACCGCCGTCACGTCTCGGTCTCCTCGAGCTTGTCCCGAAGGACTTCGTTGATCCGGCGCATCAGGTCGACGTATTCCATCTGGGCCTCGTTGAACTTCTTGAAGGCCGGGTCGGCGACGAGCTTGTCGTGCAGCTCCTTGAGGCGGCGTTTGTCGTCCAGTTCGATCGCCTCGCCCATCCGCTCCTGCTGGGTGACCTTGTCCATCTGCTCCTGGTAGTCGGTCATCAGTTGGATGAGTTGGGCGTTGTCCTCGACCGCGTCCTTGGCGTCGCGAAGCGCCTGGGCCTGATCGGATTGGCTCAGGGCCTCGCCAAGCCTTCCGGCAATTTCCAATGACGAATCCATACTCTCACCTCCTGGCAAAGGACGTCCTCTTTACGTATCATAGGGCGCCATGGCGGAAAAATATCTCGAAGCGATCATCAAAACGCTGGCCGACAAGAACTATCAGCCTCTGAAGATGCGCCAGCTCGCGCGGCGAATGGGCGTGGCGGACAGCGATTACGCGGCTTTCCGGGACGCGGTCAAGCAGCTCAAGGACGCCGGCCGCGTCGTGTACGGCCCCAAGAACGACCTGAGCCTGCCGCCGATGCCGGCGCGGGTTGTGGGAGTTTACCGCGCCAACGCGCGGGGGTTCGGCTTCATCACCCCGGAAGAACCCAACGCGCACGGCGACCTGTTCGTGCCCGAGGGCGACAGCCTCGACGCCCTGACCGGGGACACTGTCGCCGCCCGCGTCACCCGCGGCGGAAGGCGGGACGGCAAAATGGTCTACCGCGGGGTGATCGTCGAGATCCTCGCCCGCGGGAACAACCGTTTCGTCGGCGAACTGAACCGCTCCAGCGACGGGAACCTCTGGTTCGTCATCCCCCAGGGACGCGGGTTCAGCGACCCGATCCTCATCGACGACGCCGGCCCGGCCGCCCGCGAGGGCGTCAAGGTCGTGGCCGAGATCATCCACTACCCCAGCGGGGCCGACCTCGCCCGCGGGGTCATCGTCGAACAGCTCGGCATGGGCGGGCCCGTCGACGTCGAGACGCTGGGCATCATCCGCGAGTATGGCCTGCCGGACGCTTTCAGCGACCAGGCCATGGCCGACGCGAGGCGGGCCCTGGAGGCCTTCGACCCCGCGGGCGATCCGACCCGCGAAGACTTCCGGGACTGGACGATCGTCACGATCGATCCCGACGACGCCCGCGACTACGACGACGCGATCTCGATCCATCCCCTGCCCGCCGGCGGCCGTCGCCTGGGCGTGCACATCGCCGACGTGTCCCACTTCGTCACCCCCGACACTGCCCTCGGCCAGGAGGCCCGCGAGCGGGGCAACAGCGTCTACTTCCCCCGCAAGGTCGTGCCGATGCTGCCGGAGATCCTCTCCAACGGCGTCTGCTCGCTCCAGGAGGGCCAGGACCGCTTCGTCAAGACCGCCCTGATCGACTACGACGCGCGGGGCAACGTGATCGGCGCCCGGCTGGCCAACGGCGTCATCCGCTCGTCCAGGCGCCTGACCTACCGCCAGGCCCAGGGCATCCTGGACGGCCGGACCGGCGGGTACGACGGCCCCGTGGTCAAGCTTGTCCGCGAGATGGAGTCGCTGGCGCGTCGGATCGAGGCCCGCCGGCGGGAGGAGGGCATGCTCCACCTGGACCTGCCGGAGGTGGAACTGGTCCTGTCGGAGGAGGGGGCCGTCGTCGACGTCGAGGCCGCCGACGAGAGCTACACCCACACGATCATCGAGATGTTCATGGTCGAGGGCAACGAGGCCGCCGCCCGCCTGCTGGACCGGCTGAACGTGCCCTTCCTGCGGCGGATCCACCCCGAGCGGGACGTCGCGTCCGGCAAGCACCTGGCGGAGTTCGTCCGCGCGTGCGGCCACACGATCGGCCACGAACTCTCGCGCCGGGACATCCAAGACCTCATCCGGCGCGTCCGCGGGCGCCCCGAGAGCTACGCGGTCAACCTCGCCCTGCTGAAGACCTTCGAACAGGCCGAGTACTCGCCGATGCGGATCGGCCACTATGCCCTGGCGTCGGAGTGCTACTGCCACTTCACCAGCCCGATCCGGCGCTACCCCGACCTGACGGTCCACCGGCTCATCGACGCCCACCTGCGGGGGCGCCTCGATCCCGAAACGGTCGATGGGGCCGAGACGACGGCCCTGGGCCGTCACTGCAGTTTCACCGAACGCCGCGCCGAGCGGGCCGAGCGGGATCTGCGCGGCCTGCTGGTGCTGATCATGCTGTCCGATCGCGTCGGGGAGGTCCTCGACGGGGTCGTGACGGGCGTGACCTCGTTTGGCCTGTTCGTCCAGTCCAGCAAGTACCTGGTCGAAGGGCTGATCCGCCTGGAGGATCTCGGCGACGACTGGTGGGAGAGCGACCCGCCCCGCGGGCAGGTGATCGCCCAGCGGACGGGCAAGCGGATCCGCCTGGGCGACCTGCTGAAGGTGCGGATCGTTCAGGTGGACCTGGTCCGCCGGGAGATGGACCTGGCGGTGGTCGGCGAAATCGGACGCAAGGGTGGCCAAAGCGCGGGCAAGGCCCGCAAGGATGGCGACAAAGGTGCCAAAGGTGCCAAGGCGGGCAAGGGCCGCAAGGGCGCCAAGACCGGTGCGAAACGTCCAGCTTCGGCCGCCGACACGAAACGCCGGAAGGGCCCATCGCGCCGCCGCCGCGGAACTTGATGCGCTAACCCGTTGCACAGGCGAAGATTCCCGCAAGATTCGCTTGCCAACGGCCCGATAAAAAGCCTAGACTTGCAGGTGCCGGTCACGGGTGAATCGCCCGCAAGGCGAGACGTACTCGACGTCTATGTTACAATACTGATGTCCGGAGCCGTGGCCTGGAGTGTGCTGGTGGTGGTTCCCACCACGCGTTCGTCGAGGAGTGACCTACCGATGGAAGGCGGCGGGACCAAAACGAATCTGGCGACGTTCATGCGGGACCGGCGCGACGACGAGAAGCAGACGGCCGGCCCGTTCCTGACGATTTCGCGCCAGTACGGCTGCCACGGGTATTTCCTGGGGTTGTTGCTGGTCGACATGATCAACAACGAGCCCGGCCAGGCCGCCAGGTGGAAAGTCTATCAGCGGGAGATCCTTGAACGCCTCAGCGAAGAGACCGATCTGGCCGCCGAGGAAATCAACCGCTTGCGCCGGGAGAAGCCCCGCGTCCTGGTGAACTTCTTCCGCAACCTCTCGCCCAGGCGCCAGCAGCAGCCCAGCGCCTACGAGATCCGCAACCGTATCACCGCCATGGTCCGCAACCTCTGTCTCGAGGGCCACTGCATCCTCATCGGCATGGGCGGCGCCGGCGCCAGCGCCGACCTGGACAACGGCCTGCGGATCCGCCTGGAAGGGCCCAAGGAGTGGCGCGTCAAGCGGATCGTCGAGGCCGAGGGCATCACCCCCGTTCAGGCGCGCCTGCTCATCCAGCAGCGCGACGAGGAACGCGACCACCTTCAGAAGATCTACGACATGAAGTTCCGGCGCGAACCGGCCTTCGATATCGTCTATGACTGCTCCAGCTTCTCCCTGGCCCAACTCACCCAGCACATCATCCAGGCCATGAAGATGAAGGGTCTGCTGTAGACGGGCAGGTTTGAGGCTGGAGGAACGACCCCAACGAAACGGCAGGCGACGGCGCCTGTGAACGTTTTCCAATTCGTCGGACCGGCACTGAAAGGGTTCTGCAATGGACGATAACCATCCGCAAGACGATATCACCGTCAACTACGCGCCGCACAGCCCCCAAGGGTCAACGGTGGCGGACTTTCTGTCCTTCCGCACCATGGTCACTCCGATCATCATCCAGGCCCTGTTCTGGCTGGGTGTCGCGGTCTGCGTGATCGGCGGCCTCGCCGGGATCTTCGCGGGTGAACCGCTCGGTGGGTTGCTCACCCTGTTTCTCGGACCGCTGATCGTCCGTGTCTACTGCGAAGTGCTGATCCTGTTCTTCCGGATCAACACGACGCTCACCGACATCCGCAACAACACGAAAAGATGATGTTTCCGACGCGACGTCCCCCCAGGGCCGGCCTTTCGCCGGCCCTTCCTGTTTCAGGATTCTCCCGCCGTTGCCCCATGGCCCGCGGCAGGACGGTCTAGAATCTGATAGGGCCCGCATCGCGGCGCCATGGGGGCGTCGCGATGCCGGGACGAGGGAGCCCCAGGGGGGGCATGTCCGAGTTCATCCGCAGGAGCGGAGGGGGGGACCGTATGATCAGGTTCAGGAAGATCGTGGCGATGGGGTTTCTCGTGGGCGTCCTGGCTGTCGCCGTCACGGCCGTGACGCTGGCCCAGCAGCGCGGGGGCCGCGGCCCGATGCAGGACCAGGGCCAGATGCAGAATGGCGACCAGCAGCAGATGGATCAGCGTCGTCAGCAGTGGATGGAACGCCGCCAGCAGATGCTCGCGGAGATCCAGGCCATGGAGCAGCGGCTGACCAGCATGGTTGACGCGCTCAACGCCGCCCCGGACCAGCAGGCGCAGATGGACGCGCTGATCCTGCTGGTCAATGAGCTGGCCGACCAGCACATCCAGATGTTCCAGAAGATCCAGCAGATGCACGAGGAAGGCATGCGGTACGGGGGCATGCACGGCAAGCGCCGCGGCGGAGGCGGAAAGCCCTGCCCGATGATGGATGGCAACTCGACGGGCGAGAACGGCGCGGGCCAGGACGGCGCGACACCCTGACGGGAGTGTAAGGCTCGCACAGGCCGGGAAGAAGTCCTGATGCCCGGCAGCGACTGCCCGGCATCCAGGTGAACGGCGACGACGGCGGACGCCGCCGCGGTGCGTCTGCCGCCGTCGGCCGTCACTTGGATGTTCGAGAGCCCCTGTCGGGTACTGGGTACTCGCCACGGCCGCTGCCGTTCCTCACGCCACGGGCTTCAGGCCTGTCCTTCAGGCGCCAGGTTCTGCTTCTCGGCCTCGCTCTCGGCGGCTTGGGCGGCAGCCTGGCCGACCTGCTTGCCTCGCTCGGCGATCTCCTCGCCGGCCTGCCCGATGCGCTGCTTGGCCTTGCGGCTGGCTTCGCCCATCAACTCATCTTCCGTGTGCGACGGGGGCGTCAGCAGCCCCACGGCCATCCCGGCCGCCGCCGCCAGGGCGCCGATCGCCAGCGGGTGCTCCTGGAAGCGGGCCGTCGCCTCGTCCCGCGCGTGACCGGCCTTCTCCTTCGCGCGGGCGGTGCCCTCCTGAAGCCGCGCCTTGGTGTCCTGGGCGCCCTGGCCGCCCTGCTGCATCTTCTCGCCGGCGGACTGCCTGGCCTGCTGGGCCTTGTCCTTCATGGCGCCGATCGCACCGGCGGCCTTGTCCTTGGCGCCGGAGAGCTTGGACTTGATCTTCGAGAAGGTCCCTTCCTCCCTGGTGCCGCCCTCGCTGATCTCGACCTCGTACGTGTGATGCGGCCGCGTCGCGTCGATCGTCAGCCATGCGGCGCCGGCCGTCAGCATCATCACCGGGATCGGGTTGTCCCGCAGGGTCCGCAGGAAGCGGCTGCGGCGGACCTCGTCGCGGAAGGTCTCGGTGATCTCGTTCCAGATCCGCTGCGGCGAGAGGCGGTTCTCGATCGCCTCCAGCGTGCCGTGCATCTCGTCGCGTGTGTGGCGGATGTCCTTGCGGATGCGTTCGCTGTCGCGCCCGTCCGCCTTGTAGTGCGTATCGGTCGCGGTCGCATCGGGCGCGGTTGCCGTCGCGCCGCCGCGGGTTACTTCATCTCTTCTTTCAACCATTGCTTATTCTCCCGCATGGAGTCGACGGTCTTCTGAGGGACCATGCTTTGCTTCTTGAGGGTGCGCTTGCCCTTCTTGATCATGGCGTAGCCGACGATCGCGACGACGGCGCCGACGATCAGGGGGCTCAGCCACAGGGCGTGGTACCAGGCCATCGCCTGCCACAGCCCCAGGAACAGGCCCGCCGTTGCCGCCAGCAGCAGGAACAGGAGCCCTGCGTAGGCGACGGCGCCGCCGCTGGCGATGGACACGGTGTTGCGGGCCGCGACCTTCGCCTTCTCGGAGGTCTCCTGCTTGGCCAGGGCCACTTCCTGCCGGAACAGGGTGGTGACCTCGGCGATCAGGTCGCTCAGGAGCGTCCGCGTCGTGCGCCGCCCGGTCGTCTCCCGCGCGGTCACCTCGCCCCCCTCGACTTCCGCTTCCTCTTCGACGACGACATTGGTATCCGTTTCTTCATAGGTTCTTGCCATGGTCGTTCTCCCGGTCAAAGGGGCTCCTGGGGGCCGCCGGCCGAAGGTTCGGTCGTCTCGGCGGGCTCGACGACGGTGCCTTCCTCGCTGCTGGACCAGGCCGTCACGACTTCGGCCTCGCCGACGGGCTCCTCGACATCCGCGGGCGCGAACGGCTCGGCCTGCTCGGCCGGCCGGGCCTGCTGGCGCTGCTGGGGCGGCTCGCTGCGGAGGAACCGCGCGACGGCCAGGCCGCCGATGAACGCGGCGCCCAGGAACAGCACGGGGTGGTTCCGGGCGGCATCGGCCGCCTGAGCCCGCATCGAGTCCAGGTCCCGGTCGGCCAGCGAGGAGGCGAAGTTCCGCAGCGAGTCGGCGGCCTTGTGCATGGCCTGGGCGAACTGCCGGTCTTCCTCGCTGTCCAGCCGTTCGGCCGCCCGGTCCAGGGCGCCGCCGACGTCGCCGATCTTATCCGCGGCCCGGTGCTTCTGACGGTCCGCCACACCGCCGGCGCGGTCGCGGAACATCTGGGCGAACCGGTCGCCCTGCTCATACTGAATCATCGCTTCTATCCTCTCCCATTCACAGACGGGGGCACGCAGTTCAGGACGCGCCGCCGCCGCCCCCGGGGCGCGGCAGCGCGATCCGCCACTGTGAAATTCTAGTGGTCGGGGCAGGGATTATCCGGCCGGCGGGAAACAGACCGTATCGCCCTGTGCGGCAGCGCGGTACACTGATCTGTTTGCGATCCGGGTTCTGTCAGGAGACGCCGGCGGTGAGCGAGACGACACGCGTGGAGAGCGATTCGATGGGCGAGGTGGCCCTGCCGGCCGAGGCGCTGTACGGCGCCCAGACGGCCCGGGCGGCGGCGAACTTCCCCGTCAGCGGGCGGCCGATGCCGCCGGTGTTCATCAAGGCCGTGGCCGCCATCAAGCAGGCGGCGGCCGAGGTCAACGGCGAACTGGGCCTGCTGGATGAGCGGCGCGTCGGGTGGATCGCGACGGCCGCCGCGGAGATCATCGACGACCGGTGGGCCGACCAGTTCCCCGTCGACGTCTTCCAGACCGGCAGCGGCACCTCGACGAACATGAACGTCAACGAGGTTATCGCCAACCGGGCCATCCAACTGGCCGGCGGGGCGGTGGGGTCCAGGAACCCCGTTCACCCCAACGACCACGTCAACATGGGCCAGAGCTCCAACGACGTGATCCCCTCGGCCCTCCACGTCGCGGCCGCCTCCGAGATCCGCCACTGGCTGCTGGGCGAACTGCACGACCTGGCGCGGGTGCTGATGGAGCGGGCCTGCGACTTCGACGGGATCGTCAAGATCGGACGCACCCACCTGCAGGACGCCGTCCCGGTCCGCCTGGGCCAGGAGTTCAGCGGCTACGCCACCGCCGTCCGCCGTGCGATCGAACGGCTGGACCGGGCCGCCGACGACCTGTGCGAGCTGCCCATCGGCGGCACCGCCGTCGGCACGGGGCTCAACACCCACCCGCAGTTCGCTTCCGGCGTGTGCTCCAGGCTGGGCGAGATGTTCGAGATGCCCTTCCGCGAGGCGTCCGACCACTTTGCCGCCCAGAGCAACCTCGACGCCGTCGTCGCCGCCGCCGGCGCGCTGAAGGGGGCGGCGTTGACGCTGGGGAAGATCGCCTCAGACATCCGTCTGCTGGCCAGCGGGCCGCGCTGCGGGATCGGCGAGCTGGAACTGCCTGCCATCCAGCCGGGCAGCAGCATCATGCCCGGGAAGGTCAACCCGGTGATCTGCGAGTCGGTCGTGCAGGTCGCCTGCCAGATCGTCGGCTGCGAGGCGGCGGTGGCGGCGGGGGCGACCGGCGGGGTGGGGTCGATCCTCGAACTGAACATGGCCATGCCCGTGATCGCCGTCAACCTGCTGGACGCCATCGTCCTGCTGGCCAACGTCGCGGAGGTCTTCCGCGTCAAGTGCCTGGAGGGCCTGAAGGCCGATGCCCGGCGGTGCGGCGAACTGGTCGAACGCTCCCTGGCCCTGTGCACCGCCCTGGCGACGGCCATCGGCTACGACGCCGCCGCCGCCGTCGCCAAGGAAGCCTATGCGACGGGCCAGACCGTCCGCCAGGTCGCCCGCGCCAGGCAGGTCCTGCCTGACGCCGAACTGGACCGGCTGCTGGACCCCCGCGGGCAGACGGGGGCGTGA
>JAAYZK010000273.1 GCA_012514895.1 Planctomycetota bacterium
CCTGTGGAACCACCAGGCGTTCTTCGACTACGTCGACCGGTGGATGGTCGAGGAGCCGACCGAGTACGGCACGCCGTCGGTGGGGTCGTGCGGCTCGGCCTTCATCTCGGCCCTGTGGGACGCCTACCGCTGGCCGTCTCTCCCGGGCGACGCGGACGGCAACGGCCACGTCGACCTGGACGACTTCGTCATCCTCAAGAACAACTTCGGCGGCCCCGGCACTTGGGCCGACGGCGACTTCGACGGCAACGGCACGGTCGACCTGGATGACTTCGTCATCCTCAAGAACAACTTCGGTGCCGGAATGTAAGCGTAGCAGTTTGAAACCCTTAAGTTAGGAGGAGGAACAGCATGAACAGGCAGATGAGACTGATGGTGGCGGCTTTGGCCGTCTGTGGCGGCCTGGCGGCCTGGGCGCCGGCGGCGGTGATCGAGACGTGGGAGTCGGCGCCGCTGCAGACGGTCTTTGACGGCAACGCCGACTGCACGTGGCTGGGCGACATCGGCGCCTTCGCCATCGAGCCGGCCGCCTGGCCCGGCGGTGCCAACGTCTTCGCCGGTGAAAAGGCCGTCCGATCGTACAACATCGATTCCGACGGCATGTACACGATCGTCACCGACGTCACCGGCGAGGTCGCGCCGAACGGGACGATCGAATGGTCGCTGTACACGTCGGGCCAGTCGATCGCCATCCAGGCGGGCTACTGGTTCGAGGTCGTCCTGCTGGCCAATACCGCCGACGTCGAGACCATCCACGCGCCCGACGAGGCGTTCGCCGGCTACAAGCTGGCCGTCCGCAGCGGCGACTACCTGACCCTGTACAGGGCCTCGGCCGGCCAGAGCGGCTGGGCGATCGTGGACGAGGTGCTGCTCGGCGCCGTCAACGTCAACAGCGGATGGAACTTCCGCGTCGTCCGCTCGGCCGACGGGCTGTGGTCCGTCAGCCACGCCAACGGCGTGATGGGCAACGAGCCGGTGTTCGACTTCGCCGTCACGGACACCTCGGTCGACCTGTCGGCCGGCCCGTGGTACGCCGGCGCCAGCTACCGGACCAAGGCGGGCTCTCACACCCAGAAGTTCGGTTTCGACAACTTCCGGGTCGTTCCCGAGCCGGCGACGCTGAGCCTGCTGGCCCTCGGGGCCCTGGCCCTTCGCCGCCGCCGGCGGTAGCGCCCCGGCCGTACGGACACAACGAACGCCGCGGTCTTCGCAGATGAAGCCGCGGCGTTCTTTGTGCGCCGGGCGCCGACGGCGCCGATTGACAGATCCGCTTGTATCGCTTAGGCTAATGGTTGCTTCACCCCGCTGTGTGGGCGACGGGGTCGATCGTGACGACAGGTGCGGCGCTCGCTCCTCCGCGCCTGTCCAGGCCGCCCGGCCGAGTCCCGAGTGTGGTTGGCGCCGGCCCGCTGTGCGTGCCGCGCCCGGTGGACGTCGGCCTGGAGGCGGATGGGTGGAGCGAATCATCCTTATTGCGTGCGTCCTGATCCCGTTGGGCACGTCGGCGAGGGGGGCGCCCCTCGGTTATGACGGCCTGATCGGCGCGGCCGGCGGCGCGGCGCCGGCGGGCGAGTCCTTCATGCTGACCGAGGCGTTCGGCGGCACCTTCGCCGACGCCGAGAAGGACCCTTACAACAGCAACGACAACCAGATGTGCTGGGCCGCGACGGCCGCCAACATCCTCCAGTGGACCGGCTGGGGGCGGGTCGACGACGGGACCGGGGCCGTCCTGGCCGACGCCGACGCCATCTTCGACTACTTCGTCGACCATTGGACCGACGTCGGCGGGATGATGAGCGTCGGGTGGGACTGGTGGTTCGACGGCACCAGCTCCACCCAGGGCCGCGCCGGCTGGTCCCAGGTGGATGTCCCCGGCGGCGGATTCCACGCCGGCGTCGACCCCGTCCACCTCTACGTCCGCTTCCAGGAAACGTCCAACCTCCTGTGGGCCATCGACATCCTCCTCCACGGCGGGTACGGCGTCGGCGCCGCGATCTACCGGCCCAACCTCAGCGGCGGCCTGTACGGCCACTCGCTGACGGTCTGGGGCATCGACGTCCTGGACGACGACTATCTCGGCCTGTGGGTCAGCGACTCCGACGACGCCAAACACCTGGCCGACCCCCCCGACGCCCTGCGCTACTACGCCGTGCAACTCGTGGCGGGCCGCTGGCATCTGCAGGATTATGCCGGCACCGACGCGTGGTATCTCGGCACGGTCGAAGGCCTGGCCATGATGCCGGAACCCTCCGCCACAACAGTGCTTCTGGCGTGCGCCGCCGTCGCGACCGTCCGCCGGCGCCGAAAAAGTGCATCGTGACGCCAGGAATTGTCCGACGGAATCGAACGAACCGCCTGTCGCGTCGTAGAATCGTGTGAAGCTAGCTTCAAGCTGTACTCCTCCCCGGCACGGGCTGTCCCCCGAGGCCTGTGTCTACGTACAGCTTCTGAACGGCGTCCAGGGCCACCCCTCCCTGGCGCCGTTCACTTTTTTGCGCCTTGGGCCCGGGGGCGACGACGACACCTTGTACGCGGGGCGGGGGGCGGTACAATGGACCGTCTATCCTGGTGTTGAGAACACAAGCATGGACATCGATCCCCGGAATATCCGCAACTTCTGCATCATCGCCCACATCGACCACGGCAAGAGCACCCTGGCCGACCGGCTCATGCTGCGCCTCGGCGCCATCAGCCAGCGGGAGTTTCACGACCAGATGCTCGACGACATGGACCTCGAGCGCGAGCGGGGCATCACCATCAAGTCCTCGGCCGTCACCGTCCAGGCGGAGGCGGACGGCGAGGCGTACATGTTCAACCTCATCGACACGCCCGGCCACGTGGACTTCCACTACGAAGTCAGCCGCGCCCTGCAGGCCTGCGACGGGGCGATCCTGGTCGTCGACGCCTCCCAGGGCGTCGAGGCCCAGACCGTGGCCAACGCGTATCTGGCGGTCGAGGCGGGGCTTGAGATCGTCCCGGTGATCAACAAGGTCGACCTGCCGACCGCGCGGCCGGACGACGTGGCGATGCAGATCGAGCACCTGCTGGGCGAGCCGGCCGAGGACGCCATCCACTGCTCGGCCAAGAGCGGCAAGGGCGTCGACGCGCTGATCGACGCCATCGTCCGCCGCCTGCCGGGCCCCCGGGGCGACGGCAGCGCCCCGGCGCGGGCGCTGATCTTCGACAGCATCTACAACGACTACCGCGGGGTGGTCGTCTACGTCCGCGTCGTCGACGGCGAACTGGCCGTCGGCGACAGGATCCGCATGATGGGCAAGGGCGGGGTCTTCCAGGTCACCGAGCTGGGCAAGCACACCCCCAAGCCCACCGCCGTCCGGCACCTCCGCGCCGGCGAGGTCGGCTACGTCGTCGCCGCCATCCGGTCGCTGAGCGACGTGCACATCGGCGACACCATCACCCGCGACGCCGCCCGCGCCGAGCGGCCCCTGCCGGGCTACCGCGAACCCCAGCACATGGTCTACAGCGACTTCTACTGCGGGCCCGACACCCAGTACCCCGAGCTGCGCGAGGCCCTCGAACGCCTCCAGCTCAACGACGCGGCCCTGACCTTCGCGCCCACCAGCGGCGAGGCCCTCGGGTTCGGCTTCCGCTGCGGCTTCCTGGGACTGCTGCACATGGAGATCGTCCAGGAACGCCTCGAACGCGAGAGCGGCGTCGACGTCGTCCAGACCGCCCCCACCGTGCCCTACCAGGTGCTGCGGACCGACGGAGACCTCATCGAGGTCGACTCCGCCGGCGACCTGCCCGACGCGGCCCACATCGCCGAGATCCGCGAGCCCATCGCCGACGTCAACCTGATCATCCCCGCCGACTGCATCGGCACCATCATGCAACTGGCCCTCGACCGCCGCGCCGTCTACAGGAAGACCGAGTACCTCTCGGCCGACCGGGTGATCCTGTCGTTCGACTTCCCCCTGGCCGAGGTCATCTACGACTTCTACGACAAGCTCAAGAGCGCCACGCGCGGCTACGGGACGATGGACTACGAGGTCAGCGGGTTCCGCACCAACGACCTGGTGAAGCTGGACATCCTCATCAACGGCCAGCGGGTCGAGCCCCTCAGCGTGATCGTCCACCGCTCCAAGGCCGAGGCCCGCGGGCGGAAGCTCATCCAGAAGCTCCGCCGCGAGATCAGCCGCCACATGTTCGAGATCCCCATCCAGGCCGCCATCGGCAGCCGCGTCCTCGCCCGCGAGACGATCAAGGCCATGCGCAAGAACGTCACCGCCAAGTGCTACGGCGGCGACATCACCCGCAAACGCAAGCTCCTGGAAAAACAGAAGGCCGGCAAGAAACGCATGAAGATGGTCGGCAACGTCGAGATCCCCCAGAAAGCCTTCATGGCGGTCCTCGAACTGGGCGATGAATAGCCCCCCCAGGCCCGGGCCGAAGGGGGGCGAAACAGCCTGTCCGTACTGTTCTCCATGCAACGCTCAATAGCCGCTGTGGGCCAGGATCCTCCGACTGTCAGCTCTCTGCCGGCCCAGCGGCCCGCATCGTCGTTCGGAACGGGCGAGCGGTCCGAACGCGGTGCACCGGGCACACTCCGTGCTACATGACGGCGTGTCCCATGCCATGTCCCCCGGACTTCAGACGCCGTGTTGCGCTCATCCCGCCGATTTGTCTTGGACAGGGGACATGAGTGTCGTATAGTAGTTTGTCAATGGCATCGATCATCGCCGGCGCGATGCATGTCGCGTGCGGTGCGGTCTGGGATAGCTTGCGGCGAAGGGATATCCATGGTTTCATCGGTCTCCGTTCCCACGCGGTACGGGTCGGTTGTTCACTATGAGCCCCTCGAGCCCCGCCTGCTGCTGAGCGGCACGATCTACACGGTCGACAGTCTGCTCGACGTCGTCGCCGCCGACGGCCTGGTCACGCTTCGCGAGGCGATCGAGGCGGCCCAGGCCAACCAGGCCGTGTTCGACGCCCCGGCGGGTTCCTCCGCCGACATCGACATCATCCGGTTCGATCCGGCCCTGACCGCCGTCGCCCCGGCGAGGGTCCTTCTGGACGGACGGCAACTCTACGCCCGCGATGCCGTGGCCATCCAGGGCCCCGGGGCCGATCGGCTGACGATCGACGCCCAGGGACGCTCCCGCCTGTTCGAGTTCGGCGGCTGGGAAGTGGAGCGACACTTCATCAGCGGGCTGACGCTCACCGGCGGGGCCCCGGGGGCCGATCCCCAGGCGGCGGACCCGTACAACGGGGGTGGGATCAAGGTGAGCGAAGGGGCCTTCCTCACCCTCGAAGACGTCGTCCTCGCCGGCAACACCGTGGCTTCGCACACCGGCGAAGGCCTGGGCGGCGGCGGGCTGTTCGCCTCGCAGCATACGTCCCTGACGCTGACCAACGTGATCCTCGCGGACAACACGGCGGATGGACCATGGGCGCACGGGTACGGCGGCGGGCTCTACGTGCTGGGCACGTCGACGCTGACCGGTTGCCTCATCGAGGCCAATACGGCCAGCGCGGGCGGGGGCGGGCTGTACAACGGCGGGGCCATGACGATCATCGCCTCGACGCTCGCCGCCAACGTGGTGCCCAACGGAAGCGGAGGCGGCATCTCCAATGTCGGCACGCTCACGATGATCAACAGCCTGCTGTCGAGAAACCGGACGGACTACCCCGAGCCGTGCGCGGCGGCGCTGGACAACGGCGGCGACGCCGTCGCAGCGCTGATCAACTGCACCGTCGCCGCCAATGTCGCCCGGTCGGGCGCGGCGGTCATCGACAGCGGAACACTGAGCCTCACCAACACCCTCATCGCCCTCAACGCGCCCGTCGACTACGGCACCTCCTACTCCGGCGCCACGGCCCCCCTCGCCTGCCGGCGAAGCCTGATCGGCCAGGACCCGCATTTCGTGCGGAACCCCTCGCCCGGCCCCGACGGCGTCTGGGCCACGATGGACGACGACCGCGGCGACCTGCGCATCCGGCCCGGCAGTCTGGCGATCGACATGGGCGACAACGCCGCCGTCGTGGACGAGGCGGAGCGGTTCATCATCGACGATGTGGCGGGGTGGCCGCGATTCGTCAACGGGACCGTCGACGTCGGCGCCTACGAGTACCAGGGTTCCCTGCCCATGCCCCACGAGACGCCCTCGGCGATCGTGACGTCGGCCCTGGACGTCGTGAACCGCTTCGACGGCGTCATCACGCTGCGCGAGGCCCTGTGGTACGTCCAGGCGGCCGGGACGGACGCGACGGTCACCTTCGACGCCGCCCTCGAAGGGGAGACCTTCGTCCTGGACGGCTCGCCGCTGACGGTCTACAGCCGGGTGACCCTCGACGGGGCCGGCGTCGGCAAGGCCGTCCTCAGCGGCGACAACCGAAGCGGTGTGTTCCGGATCCTCGGCGCCGACGGGGTCGCCCTGAAGAACCTCTCCATCGTCCGCGGCTCGACCGCCGACGGCAGCGCGATCTACAGCCATGGCGCCAACGTCACCGTGATGAACACCTTCATCAGCGGAAACAGCGACCGCACGATCTACACGTGCCGCGGCCAGATGAACCTGGCCAATGTCAGCATCGTCCTCAGCGCCTCCGACTCCACCGGCTTGTACAACGCATACGGCAATGCGACCCTGACGAACGTGACGATCTATGGGGCCGCGACCGCCGCCAGGAGCGAGGGGGTCTTCAACTGCGGAGAGCTGTCGCTGCGGAATACCGTCATCACCGGGCTGGACGCCCCCTCCTGGGCCGACGTCGTCTGCGACTTCATGCACGACTACATGCAGACCCACTGCCACCTCGGCCGGCGCGACGGCGACGCGGGGCTGCTGAAGGTCCGATTGGGACTGGTGGACATCCTCAGCGTGCGCGGCGACAGCGCCCTGGTTGACGCCGGCGCCGACTGGCTCGCCGTGGATGGCAACGGGGAACCGCTGACGACCGACATCTCGGGCGGCCCCCGCCTGTCCGGCATGCATGTGGACATCGGTGCGACCGAGTACAGGGTCCAACCGGGCGATGCGGACGTGAACGGCCGCGTCGACCTCGACGACTTCGCGATCCTCAAGACCCACTTCGGCGGGCCCGGCCTGTGGCAGAACGGGGACTTCACCGGCGACTCCATGGTCGACCTGGACGACTTCGTCCTGCTGAAGCGGAACTTCCAGGCCTCGCCGCCCGTGCGCCAGGCCGACACCCTCCTGGCGACCGCTGAACCGATGGCCCGCCTCCGTCACGCGCGGCGCCACCGGCGCGACGACCGCCAATCCCGATCCGACGCGCCCGCCCTCCAGGTCGACGCCCTGCGGCCGGATGCCTGAGGCCGCACGCAGGAAGGACAGGACACTGCCTCCCGAGGACCCCTGCGAAGCGAGAGACCTTGCACGGGATCCGGCGATACGATTGGGGCACTCCCAACATGCTCCCGGCTGTCCCCCCGCCTGGACGGTCCGGGCCTCTCCCTTCGCTCACGGCCCCACGCGCGCAAAGGCTTGACACGGCGGGGCCGTCTTCGTATAAAAATGGTGCACTGTTATAGAGGCCACGGATGTACCACCAGTTCTACATGAAGGCTCGCAACAAGCTCTCGAAGGGCAGCGCCGATCCGCAGCGCGCGGTTGGCGGGCCTTCATGGCGGGTTGCCGCAGTCTCCGGCCTTGACGTGTCGTGCTAGGCAGTGTCTGAGAATCCAGGTGGCGGGCGTCGAGCGGGTCTTCGGCGCCCTGGCGTCGTCCGGCTCCATCGGCAACCGACGAGGTTGCCTGCTTCGCCGTCCTGGCCAGGACGGCGAATCCC
>JAAYZK010000274.1 GCA_012514895.1 Planctomycetota bacterium
GATCCGATACGCCTGAGCTTCACTGGCGCGTTGCGTGCGATTCTGGCGTTCTCGCCGCTGCTGGGGACATCGCCGGCATGGAAACTGCCGGCGATTTACGATGCCATGCTGTACGCGATTGCCACCGCTGTCGTACCTCACCGCCCCGATCGCCAGGAACCTCGCGCCGTCCGACGGGAATGGAAACACTACCCCAGATTGAAAACCACCCGTGCCGCCTGGAGACGACAATGGGCCGCTTAAGGAAGTGCCATTCGTGTCGGCGCCCTGTTCGCCGCTGAGCGTGACGGCCATGGTCGCCGGCGTGCTCTGAACGTTGAACACATCATCGCCGCCGCCCAGCAGGACGGTCAGGAATTCCAGCCCGCTGCGGGCGCCGTCGTAGACGATCCTGTCGTCGGGATTGGCGGGATCGCGATACGCGGCCGTGGCGGTGATGCGGTACGTGTCGGACCCGGCGCTGCCGAACAGCACGAGCTGATCGCTGTTGCTGCAGCAGCCGATATCCTGGACGCTCACGTTGGCCGCCTGGCCGCCCTCGGAGTAGAGCAGGTACTGATCCGAACCCATCTGCCCGTTGAGCGTGATCAGACGGGGGCCCGTACCGTAGACGGCGTAGACATCGTCGCCGCGACCGCCCAGGAGGTTCTCGATCTCGCACGCGGCGTGGCTGATCGTGCTGGTCAGATCCGTGATGGACGCCTGGGTCGGGCGCAAGGTGACCAAGAGGGTGTTGAGCGCGGCGGCCAGGTTCACCGTGTCGTCGCCTCCGTCGGCGACCTCGGCGATCGTGTCGGCGCCCCAGTCGCTGTCGAACAGGTAGGTGTCGTCGCCTGCGCCGCCGTCGAGGGTGTCGTTGCCCAACCCGCCGGTCAGGACGTCGTTGCCCGCCCCGCCCACGATCACATCATTGCCAAGTTCTCCGAACACCCGATCGTCCCCGCCGCGGCCGTCCAGGTGGTCGTTTCCGGAGCCGCCGTAGATCAGGTCGTTTCCGGCGCTCCCTGTGAGGGTGTCGTTGCCCGCTCCGCCATGGACCTCGACCTGGGCATCGCCGTTGTAGCCGGAGAAGTCGAACGTGTCGTTCCCGTCGTCGCCGACGGCCACGATCCTGGTGATCCCCACGGGATTGAAGTCCTGGTGGTCGCCGCCGAACCTGACGCGAATCGTGCCGCCATCGCCCGTGACCACGATATTCGCCCCGTTCGAATCGTCGACGTCGCCGTAGACCCTCGCGTCGTCATACACGCCGGCGTTGATCCGAAGCACCTTGCCGTCCTCGCCGTCGAGGATCTCGCCGAGCAACGGCGGCGGCGTGGAAACCGCGTCGATGGCGCCGAGGATCCCCTGCAGGGACAAGCCCAGGTCGATGCGGGTCGGCACGCCCAGATCGCTGATGCTGATCCCGACGTCCAGGATCTCGCCGCTGATGTTGAACGCGCCGCTGAACGAGGCGTTGATGTCGAACAGGTTGGGCACGCGGTCCAGCCTGAAATCGTAGGTGGACAGATCCCGGTCCCTGTCGGTGATCCACCGGATCTCGTCGAACCGAAGTTTCCCATCGTTGTTGGGGTCTTTGACATCCATGCCGATGCTGACGTCGGCGGCGACCGAGGCGTCCAGGACGAAGATGTCGACACGGGGGAAACAGACCTTCGGGATGTCCGGGATGGGCCAGGGCATGTCGACCTTCGGCGTGCAGAACGCCGGCGTGTGGATGTCGATCCCGCCTGAGCCGTGGAAGCCGGCCGTCAAGTTGAACTCGTTGCCCGGTCGCGTGCGGACGCTCAATCCATCCAGCAGGTCCATGTAGTCGGGCCTCTGGCCGATCCGCTCGGCTTCGACGATGCGGTCCAGGCCGACCGAGTCGTAGACGAGTCCCAGGTTGAGGTCCAGGTGGACCGAACTGCCGATCTTGAAGCCCAGCGTCTGTCCGGCCGCGCTGAACCCGAAGCAGTAATCGCGGCCCAGCGTGATGTCGACGGCAGGCAGGTTGAGGCTGAAGATATCGAATGTGTTGCCCAGGATCAGGTTGAAGATCGAATCGGCATTGAGCAGATCGAGGCGGAAGCCGCCGGGGGTGTACTGCACGTTGGCGGTCGAGTTCGTGTCGAAGCCGACAAGGCCGAGAAGCCCCTCGATCTCGCCCCGCAACCCGGCGTCCAGCCCCGCCGACACCTCCAGCGAGGGGAGCTCCAGATCGCAGGGAACGGGCGTCTTCGTTCGCGGGAAGTACATCGGATCTTCGTCGTCGAAGGCCAGTTCCCAGCAGCCGAGATTCAGGATGTACGATCCCGACGCACCCTCGCCGAGGTCCATATCGCCCAGGCTCCCGAGGTTGGCCATCGCGGTGACGAACGCGCCCAGTTGAGCGCCGGCCAGCAGGGAGGCGCCGGGGTCCCCGCAGCCGGGGCCCGTTCCGGAGATCAGACTGCCCATCAGGTCGAGCATGGGAATGGCGGACGTGGCGGCGGTGTTGAAGAACTCGACCGCACTGGCGATGGGGTCCAGCGTGTCGCCGATCATCTGTGCCAGGGGCTTGACGACGGTCGTCAGCGTCTCACCCAGGTCGATCGAAACGTCGCCGAGGTGGAACGCCTCGATGCCGTACGTCTTGACCGCCTTGCCGCCCTCATAGGCGACCGAGGCGCCGGCATCCACCTTCAGATCGAAACGGATCGAGGGCAATCCCAGCGAGAGCCCCGTGACCTGGCCCACCGCATCGGCCAGGTGGTCCGCATCGACGGCGACGGCCAGGCGGATCTGCCCGTCGGCCTCGAGCTTCGGGGCGAACACTTCCCTGGGCCTGGAGAACAGCTCGGCGATCGACACGCGCCCTCCGCCGCTGGGATCGGCGATATCCACCGAGGCGGCGAGGGTCAACGAGGTGTTCTCCTGCGGGTCGCCCCCGTCGCCGTGGATCGGCGGCGTCCCGTCGGCGGCCGTTCCGCGGAGCACGCCCAGATCGATGTCGGCGGACAGGCCTGGCACACCCGCCTCCAGTTGGAGCACGAGTTCCGGCACATCCTCGCTCGCGACGTCGACCGCCGGCTCGCCGGTGGCCGGATCGATGTGCTCATCGGCGGCGTCCGCGACGAGATAGAACCCGTCGTCC
>JAAYZK010000275.1 GCA_012514895.1 Planctomycetota bacterium
TCGACCTTGCGGCGGAGCAGGTAGTAGATGTTCGTGAACGCCGAGACGGCAAAGCTGAGGACGAACGCGGCGACGAAGCCCACCACCACGTAGACCCACGCGCGGATGATCCAGGCGGCCAGGAGGTTCAGCCCGCCGCCGACGGCGGCCATGTGAAACGTGCCCGACAGGTCGCCGAAGGTCGGACGCCCCCACAGCAGGTCCATCATGCCGGCGCTCTCGGCCAGTTGGGGCGCCCCGCGGGTGTTCAGGCCCAGCCCGAAGAAGCCCTGCGAGACGAACACGTGGGTCGCCAGCAGCGTCCCGAACGCGAACAGGCGGACGAACGCGTAGCAGATCGTCCCGTATACCGCCGAAACCAGGAAGTACAGGCCGTACCGCCACGGGCGGCCGAAGACGTAGCTGAAACTGCGGCTGATGGCGTCGAAGCTGTCGGAGCCCTCCACCGCGATCGCCGGGTACATCAGCGGGAAGCCCGCCAGCAGGCCGATGGTCACGAACGTGATGGCGGCGCCGATGACCAGGACCAGGCCGAACAGCAGCGCGAAGACGACGCGGAGCACCGCCCCGGCGACGGGAATCGCCGAGATCAGCCCGCCCAGGCCCAGCAGCAGCCCCAGGCCGAAGATGATCGCCAGCATCAGCAGCGGCGCCGTGACGAAACTGAAGAACTTGCCGGCGGAGAATCTCAGCGCCTGGCCCATCGGGATCGCGATCTCCTGGGCCGCGTGCAGCGCCGCAATCCGGGCGATGGCCCCGCCGAACAGGGCCCAGATCGACAGCGTCAGCACGCCGAAGACCAGTGCGTACAGCCAGTGCGCCCCCGCCAGCCACACCAGCCCGGCCAACATCAGGACCAGCCAGCCGACCAGGCCCACCGGCTCGCCCCTGCCGGTGGTCACGGCATAGGCCGTCGGCTCGGACGGCTCGTCCTGGAGGACCACCAGGGACTGCCGGTCGAGCAGGACGCGGCCGGCGCCGTTGAAGATACGGCCCTGGCCCACCGCGTCGAAGGCATTGGCGATGCAGTGCTGCTCATAGGCGGCGAACACCTCGAAGATGCCCCGGCCGAACACGTGCTGGCGGGACTGCTCGATCAGCGTGACCCGCAGCTTCCACAGAGCCCGCCGGGCGGCGTGAACGTCGCGCTCCAGCCGCTCGGCCGCGGCGGCCCGGTCCTCTTCCTTGGGCAGCTTCTCGATCTCCGCCTCCGCCTCCTCGGCCGCGGCGGCAACGAGGGGTTCGGCGGCATTGAGCATCCGGGCGACGATCTTGCGGTAGCGGCTCCAGGCGGCCCGCCGGTCGTCATCGACTTGGCGCACGAGTTCCTGGCGGTCCACCGGCTTGGGCTGGGAGGATGTGTTGTCCGCCTGCCACTTCTCGATCGCCTTGGCGAGCTGCGCGTGGAACGCGCCGGCCCGCGAGCCGCCCTCGGCGACGTAGGCGTCCAGCACGGGCCCGAACTCCCAGGCCCGCTGGGGCATGAAGGTCATCCACTGCACGAACTGGGCATCGGCCTCCTGCTGCAGCGTTTCGGTCTTGTCGGCGTATGCCGCGAAGTTGGCGGTCACGTGGTAGTTGACCACGTCGGGGATGCGTGCCGTGGCGCCGGCCCAGCCCCAGACGGCGTCCATCACGGTGCCCACCAGGCAGGTCAGCGCGATGGCCGCGAACGCCAGCACGAGCTTGCTGTAGTGGCGAGCCATGCGCCAGGTTTTGAAGATGTGCGTGAAGCTGAACAGCTCCGTCCAACTGACGCGCCGCAGTTCCTGACTCTCGTCCACCATGGCCTCTCCCTTTCTGAACTTACGGGGGATTATAGGATCCCGGCGGGCGACTGCAACGTCTTTTTGCCCCCCGGCGGCGGTGTGAGCGAGGCGGTCAGTCTTCCTGTTCGTCGTTGTCGCGCAGCAGGCTGCGGCTGACGAGGTAATCGCCGCTCATCCAGCGGCCCAGGTCGACCCACTGGCAGCGCTGGCAGCAGAAGGGCAACCAGGCGGGTTCGGCCGCCGGGTCATAGTGGAAGGCGCGCCCGCACTGCGGGCAGCGGGACGTTTTCATCTCGGGGCTCTGGGACACAACAGCGCCTCCGGGTGCGGGGCCGCGTCAGCCGGCCGCTTCCGAGGCGGTCGAGCCGCCCGACGATGCCGGCGGGGTCGACGGGGCGTCCTTGGCCGGCGCGGCGGGCTTCGTCTCGGCCGACGCACCCTGCTTGTACGAACTGGTGCGGTAGTCGGTCTGGTAGAATCCCGACCCCCGGAAGATGATCCCGGCGCCGCTGCCGATCAGCCGGCGCAGCTTCATCTTGCCGCACGAGGGGCACTTGCGGGCCGCCGGCGCGGTGATCGACTGGAACTTCTCGAAGCGATGGCCGCACGCATCGCACGCATACTCATACGTCGGCATGGTCGTTTCCTTCCTCCCCAGGTTGTTCGCGCGGACCATTATCCTCATCGGGCAGGGCCGCTGCAACAACAACGCGGGACGGGCGGATCACGCGGTCCCGCAACCGGTACCCCTTGCGGATCTCGGCCAGGACGGTCATCGGGGGCGCCTCGTCGGTCGGCTGGGACACCACCGCCTCGTGCACCGACGGGTCGAACGCCCGCCCGGCCGCATCGATGGGCGTGACGCCAAAGCGTTCGAAGACGCCCAGGGCCTTGCGATAGACCATCTCGGTCCCCGTCAGCAGCGGGTCGTCGGCGGGGTGGTTCTCCCGGGCATGGCTGACCGCCAGCTCCAGGTCGTCCATCACGTCGAACATGGCCGAGAGCACGTCGGCGACGATGAAGCCGCGGATCTCCATGCGCTCCCGCTCCATGCGTTTCTGGTAGTTCACGAAGTCGGCCGACACCCGCTGGAGCCGCGCCAGCAGATCGTCGCGCTCGGCCGCCAGGGACTCGAGCGTCACGATCGCCTCCTCCGGCCCCGCCGGGGCCTGCTGGGGCTCTTCGCCGGCCTGGGGCTGCTCCTCGCCCTGGGGGGCATTGTCGAGATTCTCGTCACTCATGCGTCGCCTCAGGTCTGGTTTCTGTCGTCGCCGGCGCCGAAGTACTGGGCCAGCTTGTCCAGGAAGCTCTTCTTGGCCGGCTGAACGTCCGCCTCCTCCGTCTCGGCATACTGGCGGAGCAGGTCGCGCTGCTTCTTGCTGAGCTTGCGGGGCACCTCGATGGCGACCTGGACGAGCAGGTCGCCCCGCCGCCGCGTCCGCATGTCCGGCAGGCCCCGGCCGCTGAGGGTGAAGACGTCCCCATGCTGGGCGCCGGCGGCCACCTCGAGCTTCTCCGGCCCGTCCAGGGTGGGCACCTTGATCGCCCCGCCGAGGGCGGCCTGGCTGAAGGTGATGGGGACCTGGCAGACCAGGTCGTTGCCCCGCCGCCCCAGCAGCGGGTGCTCGCGGATGCGGACGTAGCAGTGCAGGTCGCCGCGGTGGCCTCCGGACCGTCCGGGCTCGCCCTCCCCGCGGAGGCGGACGACCTGCCCGTCGTGGACGCCGGCGGGAATCTGCACGGTGACGATCCGCTTCTTGCGGACGCGACCGGTGCCGTGGCAGACCTTGCAGGGGTCCTCGACCTTCTGTCCGCGGCCGCGGCAGTCCGGGCAGGCGACGATCCGCACGCTGGCGCCGAAGAATCCCTGCATGGCCTGCTGCACCTGGCCCCGCCCCCCGCAGGTCTTGCAGGTGACCGGGGCGGTGCCGGGCTTGGCGCCGCTGCCCGAGCAGGTGTCGCAGAAGTCGGTCCGTTCGAATTCGATGGTCTTGGTGACCCCCTTGGCGACCTCCTCCAGCGTCAGGGCGACGGTGGTTTCCAGGTCGTACCCGCGGTCGGGTCGCCGGGCGCGGCCGCCGCCGAATCCCCCCATGCCGCCCATGCCGCCGAAGATCTCCTCGAACATCGAGAAGATGTCGCCGGCGCCCATCGAGGAGAAATCGTGCACGCCGGCGCCGCGGAGCCCTTCGTGCCCGTACTGGTCGTACTGCTGGCGCTTGGCCGGGTCGGACAGGACCTCGTAGGCCTCGGCCAGCTCCTTGAACTTGGTCTCGGCCTCGGCCTTGTCGCCCTTGGCGACGTGGGGATGGTACTTAAGCGCCAGCCGCCGGTAGGCGCGCTTGATTTCGTCGGCACTGGCGGTCCGACCCACGCCCAGCACATCGTAGTAATCACGTTTCTGTGCCACAACCATCCCTGTCCTCATCGCGCCGCGGCCCGGGCGGCGCCCTCCGGAGAGGGCGCGCCCGGGCGCGGCGGCACACGGCGTGCGATCCGGCGGGTCACATCACCGCGCCGTGGATCGTCTCTTCGGACTTCTCGTCGTAGTCCGTGATCATCAGGTCCGTGGTCAGCAGCAGGCTGGCGATGCTCGCGGCGTTCTGCAGCGCCGAGCGCGAGACCTTGGCCGGATCGATGATGCCGGCGGCCACCATGTCGACGTACTGGCCCTTGGCGGCGTCGTAGCCGATGTTCTCCCCGCGGGTGAGGATCTCGTCGACGACGACGGCGCCGTCCTCGCCGCCGTTGGCGACGATCTGGCTGGTGGGCGCCTTGAGGGCCTCGACGAGGATGTCCACGCCGAGCTTCTCGTCACCGCGGGCCTTGGAGCGAGCCTTGGCCACCGCCTCGATCGCGTGCAGGAAGACCACCCCGCCGCCGGGGACGACGCCCTCTTCCAGGGCCGCCGCGGTGGCGTGCTTGGCGTCTTCGATGAGGTCCTTGCGCTCCTTCATTTCCGTCTCGGTGGCCGCCCCGGCCCTCACGACGGCCACGCCGCCGGCCAGCTTGGCCAGGCGCTCCTGGAGCTTCTCGCGGTCGTAATCGCTGGTGGTCGTCTCGATCTGGTTGCGGATCGTCTGGCAGCGGGCGTCGATGGCCTTCTTGGCGCCGGCGCCCTGGATCACGGTGGTCGCGTCCTTGCCGACGACGATCCGCTTGGCCTGGCCGAGCATCGACAGCTCGACGTTCTCCAGCTTGATGCCCAGGTCCTCGCTGATGACCTGCCCGCCGGTGAGGATCGCCAGGTCCTGCAGCATCGCCTTGCGGCGGTCGCCGAAGCCCGGGGCCTTGACGGCGCAGACGTTCAGCGTCCCGCGGAGGCGGTTGAGCACCAGCGCCGCCAGCGCGTCGCCCTCGACGTCCTCGGCGACGATCAGCAGCGGCTTGGCCGA
>JAAYZK010000276.1 GCA_012514895.1 Planctomycetota bacterium
GCCGACGCCTGCAACTGGCTGCTCGACGTGGACCGCAACGGCCGCGTCGATCCGGATACCGACGGCGTGACCCTCTACCGTGCTCTGAAGTATGGCCACATCCTGGACGACATGGACTGCACGGTGGTGCCGATTCTGCCGCCCGACTACGCCGCCTTCGCCGCCTCGTACCTGCCCTGTGACAGCGACATCGTCGGGTACGTCGAGGAGATGCTGGGTACCTTCGATCTGAACGTCGACGACAGCGCCTCGGGCGACGGCGACAACATTCCCGCTGCCATCGGCTACGCGAAGGCGGTGTCGGCCTCGCGTGACGGCGTCTACGTCTACCGGAACCTGTCCTACTACTACAACGACATCTATCCGCGCTACGACACGACGCTGCCGTACAGCCCGTTCGTGAATCCGTCGACCGCGGCCGGCTCGACCGACACCGTCCCGGCCGGCCACGCGGCCAACGCCGACGCGGTCAACGCCCAGATCGACCTGCTGAAGATCTACGGCTGTGTTTCCGTGTTTGGCGGCAAGGGCCCGGTCGTCCTGCCCCTGCCGGGCGGCCTGGTGCTGCCCTGCTGGTGGCAGGTCGTTCTTCCGGCTGGCACGAAGGTCCTGCCGTTGCCGCAGGCGCCCTGGGCCTGCCCCTGATTGATCTCGACACCGTCGGGCCGCCGCGATCCGTCGCGGCGGCCTGACGGAATCCCATCGAGTTCTTGACGGCGCCCCGGTCTACTGGCCGGGGCGCCGTGCTTTGTGGCAGGCGGGTTATTCTTGCGGGTTGTGGGCGCGGCGCGTATAGTCCTTGATACGCTGACGCAACACAACGGCAGAACGGCAGCATACGCCCCTTCGAGCGCGGCAGGTCCGTGCCGCGTTGGTCGGGGCCTGACGGCACAGGGAGGCATAGATCATGTGGACCCTTCGCCACCATGGCTTCGGGATGATCCTCGGCATTCTGATCGGCGGCTCACTCGGCGCCGCGCCGGTGCTGGTGCTCGAGCCGGCGACCTACGAATGGGGCCGGCAGACCGACAACAAGGGCGCGTATCCCTTCTCCTTCACGGTGAAGAACACCGGCGACGAGGCCTTGGTGATCAGCAAGGTCCGCCCGGGCTGTTCCTGCACGGAGGTCACCCTGAAGAAGGAGGCCCTGGCCCCGGGTGAATCTACCGAGATGACCGGCGTCCTGACCACCAAGGGCACCGAGGGCAGCATGCGCAAGGGCATCATCCTCACGACGAACGACCCGAACCGCCCGACCGCGGTTGCGACTCTCGACATACGCTTCCCGATCGCCGGCGAGGGCCTGCGGCTACGCGGCAACACGGTCTACTGCAGCCTTCGCGACGACGCCATCCGGGCCTACCTCGTCGTCGAGAACTGCGAGGAGGCGACGCCGCTGCAGATCGAGGCCATGGAGCTGCCCGAGGGCTGGGACTGCGCTCAGACACTGCCCGTGGCGGTCCCACCCGAGGAGCGCGTGACCCTGGTCCTGAGCCGTCCGCTGGTCGAGGGTGCGACGGTGGAGCCCTTTGAGAATCTGGCGTTCACGCTGATTGCGGACAGTCCCAAGACGCCGCGTCTGCAGGGCACGCTGGTGTACCGTCCACCGCGGTCCGGCACGAGTCTGGTGCCGTCACCGGCGGTCGGGGGTACGGCCCCTGTGCCTGCCGCGTCGCCGGCAGTACGCTGGCCGCTGGCACCCGTAGGC
>JAAYZK010000277.1 GCA_012514895.1 Planctomycetota bacterium
CGGATCGGCGTCGACTCCTGCGACTGGTTCGCCGACCACATCGACACGGGCAATCTCCTCTGGAAGCTCCAAGGCGAATGGCGCCGGGAGGCGGGCCGGGATCTGCCTCCACGCACAGGCGTCGGCCATCCCGCCGCGGTCTCTCAACTCGACCTCAGTCACACCTCCCCCGATTGGCGAAACGTCCTGACGTACGGCCCCGCCGGGCTGCGCGATCGGGCGCTGGCAGCCCACGACCAGGCGAAGGACGACGAGGCCAGGTGCTTCTATGCCGCCGTCGGCACCGTCTACGATGCATTCTGCGCCTACATTCTGCGGCTGGCGGCGGAAGCGGAACGCCGGAACGCCCGGCGGGTGACCGAGGCCCGCAAAGCCCTGGCCGTCCGCCCCGCCCAGACCTTCCACGAGGCCCTGCAGATCTCGTTTCTCTACAACCAGGTTCAGGAAATCGACGGTGTGTACGTCCGCTCGCAAGGCCATTTCGACCGGCTGTACATCGACTACTACCGTCGCGACCTGGCGGCGGGGAGGCTCACGCGTGACCAGGCCAAGGAACTGATCAAGTTCTTCTTCGAGAAGTTCCTGGCCATCGGCTTCGCTGCCGGCAACAACATCTGTTTCGGAGGCCTGCAGCAGGACGGCAGCGACGCCTGCAACGAACTGACCGAACTGGCTATCGAGGCCTTCGCCGAGCGGGCAGCCACAGACCCCAAACTCGCCCTCCGACTGAATCCGCGCACCCCGGACCGGTACCTGCTTGCTGCCGCCGAGTGCATCCAGAACGGACGGACGGCCATCGTTTTCGCGAACGACGAGGTGGCCTACGAGATGTTCCGCCGCGCCGGCAAGTCGGAGGAGGACCTGATCGACTTCCTGCCCATCGGATGCTATGAACCGGCCATCATGGGCAAGGAGCTCTCCTGCACCATGAGCGCACTGCTCAACCTGCCGCGCCTCCTGGAGTACGTCTTCGCCGAGCCCGGCACGCCCCCCGATCTCGCCGCGGTGATCGGGCGCTACAAGCGGATCCTGGGGGGAGTCATCGACGAGGTCCTGGCACAGACGTGCCGCTGGGAGGAACGCTGGCCGCAGGTCAATCCCTCTCCCGTGATCTCCGGAACCATGGACTCCTGCATGACGGCAGGACGGGATGTCTCGAACGCCGGCGCGAAGTACAACACCTCCGGGGTGATGTGCGCCGGACTGGGCACGGTCGCCGACTCACTGGCGGCCATCGACTACCTCGTGTTCCAGCAGGGGCTCTGTTCCTGGCAGGACCTGCGCCAGTGCCTGGAGCATGACTGGGAGGGGGCCGAGGAGCCGCGCGCCGTCGCCCAGCACAGAGCCCCCAAGTGGGGCAACGACAGGCCGGAAGTCGATGCCCTGGCGGTTGAGGTGGCACGGTTCACGGCCGAGAGAATCAACCGGACCCCGAACCGGCGGGGCGGCCATTTCCAGATGGGCTGCTGGTCCATCGACCACAGCGTCACGTTCGGCAAACAAACGCCGGCCACCCCCGATGGCCGTCGGCGCGGCGAGCCCATCTCCAAGAACGCCGGGGCCGCCATCGCCCGCGATCGGCGCGGTGTCACGGCGCTGATCAACAGCGTGGCAAAGCTGGATCACGCCGCCTTCCCCGACGGATCAGTCCTGGACCTGATGCTGCACCCCTCCGCCGTGCACGGGCCCAACGGCGCGCGCGTCATCGCGGACCTGGTCCGGACCTACTTCGCGCTCGGCGGCTTGTTCGTGCACTTCAATGTCTTCGATGCTAAGGCGCTGAAGGACGCCCGTCGTCATCCGGAGCGCTACGCCAACCTGCAGGTCCGCGTCTGCGGCTGGAACGCACGCTTCATCGACCTGACTCCCGAGATGCAGGAGTGCTTCATCGCCGAGGCCGAGAAGCTCGAACCCGCGTGACCGCGCGCGCCGGATGCACCCCGGCCCGGCCTCCGTCGGGCGTGGCGCCGCGTTCGCGTCCAAGGCGTTCGTGCATCTCGGCCATGGTATGACTCACGGCGAAGCGAGCCACCGATGACGAGGGTCTGGCGTGACGACGCCACTGCCGGGTGGGGCCCGCATCGCAGGCCGAACGGCTTAGCCTGACCTATTCACGCGCCGCAC
>JAAYZK010000278.1 GCA_012514895.1 Planctomycetota bacterium
AAGGCTCGACGTATCCCCTGGATACGCCTTCGCCTCCGCTCCTTGCCGGATCGGCAAAACTCCGCGCTTTCGCCTGCAAAGCAGGTTATGAAACAGCTTCTTAGCTTAGCATCGGCTGTCAGAGGCGTGCGTCCCCGGGAAAAAGTGTGTGCCGCCCATGGTGTCCGGGGGCTTGCGCTCCCGGCAAAAAGCGTTCGCCCCTTCGGGGCTCCAGAAGGGGGGCACCGCGATCCGGGGGCTTGCGCCCCCGGCAAGAAGCTTTCGCCCCTTCGGGGCTCAACAGAAGGGGGGCATCGCGATCCGGGGGCTTGCGCCCCCGGCAAAGAGCTTTCGCCCCTTCGGGGCTTAAGAGATAAGCGTCGGTCACTTTCGGGAGGTGTCTCTGCGTCCCGGGCGGAGGTCGTGGGGTTACTGCCTGGCGAAGGCGCCGGAGCCGATGAAGGTGTCGCCGCTGCGCCAGCTCGGCCGCCAGCGGAGCTGGCTGGTGCCGTCGGCGTCGGCGTCGAACTGGACGACGTTGAGGCGGAAGCCGTCCCAGGCGTCGCCCTGGCGGTCGGTGAGGCAGGTCAGGGGGATGGCGAACTCGACGGCGTAGCCGTCGTCGGTGACGGTGCTGACGGCGCGGGCGCCGCTGTCGTGCTCGGCCGTCCCGCCGGGGCAGACGCCGAGGGCGAGGCGCCCGTCGGCGGGGGCGTGGGAGGCGAGGCGTTCGGCGCGCGGGCGGACGTCCAGCCACAGTTCGATGGCGTCCTGTTCCCAGTAGGCCTTATCGGCGCGGAGGACGCGCTGGTCGTCGGCGGCCCGGACGGCGACGTAGAGATACCGCTGGTCGCACGCGACGGCGAACCGCACCGACGCGTCGGCCGCGCCGGTCCAGCTCTCGGGGTAGGCGAGGCCCTCGCGGCCGACGGCGTGGGGCAGGTCGGCCCACTCGTCCAGGACGCCGTCCGGCGTGACGGGCCGCGCGGCCGTCGGGCAGGTCTGGCCCAGTTCGATCCAGAGGGGCAGGGCACGGGTCACGCTGAAGCCCGGCCGGTCGGGCAGGTCGGCCCGGGCCGTCCAGGTGAGCGTCGCGGCCGGGCCGCCGGCGGTCCGCGGCTCGGCGGCCGCCAGGCGCAGCTCGACCGTCGCGGCGCCCCTCTCGGGCACGGCCAGGTCGAAGGAGGCCGGCGCCGCCGTCACGCCGGGTGCGGCGTCCAGCGCGCCGGTCACCCGCATGGGCACGTCGGCGGCGTTGGAGAGGCTGACCGTGGCGGTCCCGGCAGTGAAGGCCCCGCCCTCGACGACGACGGCCGTGGCCTGAACGCCGCCCTCGCGCGTGAGGTGGTCCACGAAGCGGGCGGTCGTCTCGGTCATCATGTTCTCATCGTAAACCCCGTCGATGAGAATGTTGGCGATGCGGGGCCCCTCGGGTGTCATGGTCACCCACATGAAGTGATCGGCGTGGCCGTACGCCGGTCCGTCCATGGCGCTGGCGCCGCCGCACGTGCCCAGGCGGATGTAGCG
>JAAYZK010000035.1 GCA_012514895.1 Planctomycetota bacterium
CAGGCGGCGGACTGATTCTTGACTCTGTTTCTGCCGAGCCTTAGACTCGACGGCGGTTGCGGAAGGACACTCTGGCCTCGAGGCCCGATGGGCGACAAGATACCGACAATCCCGCCGGAGACGTTCCGGTACCTGACGGTTGGTATCGAGTTCATCGCCGTGTTCCTGTTCTTCCTGGCCCTGGGTTACTGGGTCGACCAGCGTTGGCCGCTGACGGCGAGGTTCCCGGTCTCCACTGTCGTGGGCATGGTGGTCGGCTTCGCGGCGGCGATGTACCGGCTGATGCGCGTGGCCCGCGAGCACGAGAAGCAGTACAGAAGTTCGAGGCAGAAGAAGGACTCGTAAGATGGTCCGCGGTTCTGTACTTCGATTCCGTTCCCTGCTGTGGGCCAGCGCGGCCGTCACGGCGGTCCTGGTGGCCGTCGGGTCCGTCGTGAGCTTCTGGCACACCGGGCAGGTGCATCTGCCCGCCGCGGCGGTGGGGGTGGTGGCGGCCCTGGTGCCGCTGCTGCTGGCCGGTTGGCTCATGACGGTGGTGGCCATGCACACCGACCTGGCCGGGATGGGGCGGGCCTTCCTGTCCGTGCGCCTGACGACCTTCCGGATCGGCCTGGCCCTGGCCCTGCTGCTGGCCGGGCAGATGCTCCTGTCGCTCCAGGGCCCCGTCGGATCGGTCTGGTTCGGGGCGCTGTATATCAGCCTGCTCGGCGTCGAGGCCGTCTGGCTGGTCCGTGCCGCCCTGAAGTGGGGGCAAGACGAGGGGTGCGCATGAGGAGTGCGGCGGGCATCCTGGCGTCTTCCAGTCCGGTCGAGCACATCCTGGACGTGACCTGGCGGATCGGCGGGCGGGAGATCCCATGGCTGTCGGCCCACACTGCCGTGATGATCCTGGCCACACTGCTGCTGATCCTGGGGCTTCCGCTGCTGACCCGCGTGAGCCGGCGGCGCAAGGACCGGGTGGGCCTGGGGGTCGTCGAGATCCTCGTCACCTTCGTCCGCGTCCAGGTGGCCGAGCGGACGCTGGGAAAGGCCGCCGACAAGGCCGTGCCGTACCTGACCACGTTGTTCACGTACCTGCTGATGCTGAACCTGCTGGGTGTGGTGCCGTTGATGGACTGGTCCGTGGCCCTGCACCTGACGGGTTGGGGGGGCGTGGACGCGGCCGACCGGCCGCTGAACGTCACGCCCATCGGCGGCGCGCCGACCAGCGGCATCTGGGTCGGGGCCGCCTTCTCGGTCATGACGCTGATGCTGGTGATGTTTTCGGGCTATATCCGGCAGGTGCAGTTGCTCTGGCGGGGCGCGCCCGGCGGGCCGCCCGCGCAGGCCGAGACTGTCGGCGAGCCCCACGACCATCCGGCGGTCGAGGCGGGCATGAACGTCTGGCTGGACTGGTCGAACTGGATCAGCCGGCGCAAGTGGCCGCTGCCGCTGGCGATCGTGGGGGGGGCGTGGACGTGGTTGAACAGTTTTGTGCCGCCCGTGCCGGGGACGGTCGGGCTGCTGCTGTGGCCGATTCTGCTGGTGCTGGAGGTGCTGAGCTATTTCACCAAGTGCTTCGCCCTGTGCATCCGTCTGGTGGCCAACATGGCCAGCGGGCACATCCTGCTGGCGGTGCTGCTGGCGTTTGCGCAGGGGGCCCGGGGGTGGGAGAGCCTCTATGTCGCCCTTCCGGCGGTGCTGGGCACGGTGGCGCTGATGATCTTGGAGCTTGTAGTTGCCCTGCTCCAGGCATACATTTTCACGTTCCTGTCGTCGTTGTTCGTGGGCCTGGCGATGAACCCGCACCATTGACGCCGGCGGCGGCAGGAACGGACATCCCAGTGCGATGGAACTTGTGTAGGTGGAGAGTGTCGATGAGACAGAGTGTGCTTGTGTTGCTGATGGCCGCCGTTGTCGGGGCGGGGGCGCTGCCGGCCGTGGCGGACTCCCCTTTGCCGGCGGGAACGCTCGCCCAGGCGGAAGGCGCGGCGGGCGCGGGCGGCCAGGAGGCCGCGCAGGACAGCGGAAACTCGCTGATGGCGATTGCCGTCCTCGGTGCGTGCCTGGGCGCCGGCGTGATCGTGATCGGCGGCGGCATTTCCATCAGCCGCATCTCCGCCCAGGCGCTGGACAGCATCGCCCGCCAGCCCGAGGCGGCCGGACAGATGTTCCTGTCGTGGCTGATCCCGGCGGCTATGATTGAAGGCGCCATGCTGTTCGGCATCGTGATCTGCCTGTTGGCCTTGGGCGGCTGACCGGCCGGCGCCGCCGTCCGGCGACAGGAGCGAGCCATGAACGTTCGACCGAATGGACGCCGCGATCATCGACGCGCCCTGGTGCTCGTGGCCGCGGTGATGGTGATGGGGCTGTGCGCGGCGGCCGCGTGGGCCGCCCCCGAGGAGCAGCGGTCCCTGACCCAGCGCGACCGCATCTGGAACGCCGTGGTGGCCACCGTGACGTTCCTCGTGCTGGTCGTCATCCTCGGGCGTTTCGCCTGGAAACCGGTGCTTCGCGCCATGCAGGCGCGCGAGCAGGCGCTGGCCGACATCGTGGCCGAGACCCAGCGGCGCAAGAGCGAGAGCGAGGAACTGCTCGCCGAATACAAGGCTCGGTTGACCGCCGCCGAGGAGGACGTCGCCGCCATGATCGAGCGCTCGCGCGAGCAGGCGGAGGCAACGCGGGAGGAGATCGTCGCCCACGCCAAGAAGCAGGCGGCCGCCGCCATCGCCGAGGCCCAGCGCCAGATCGACCAGGCCAAGCGCGAGGCGCTGAACGAGATCTACCGCAACACGGCCAACCTGGCGACCGATGTCGCCAGCAAGATCGTTCGCAAAGAGATCACGCCCGCCGACCACGATCGGCTCGTCGACGAAAGCCTCAAGCGGCTCGGCGAGGAGAGCTGACGGGCGGGGACGGGTCGGACAGGCAGACAGAGCCATCGAAGAGCAGAACGCCCCAGTATGCGACGCGTATGCCGAAGCCCTGCTCCCGCTGGCGCGGGATGCGGGGGCGATGCACGTCGTGCTCGACGAGCTGGCGGCCGTGGCGTCGGTGTTCCGGACGTGCGACGACATCGCCGCGTGGTTCGCCGGGCCGCTGGTGCCCGCGGAGGCCAAGACGGCCGTGCTCGAGCGGGCGTGCCGCAGCCGCCTGTCGGACCTGACCTGCGATGCGCTGGGGGTGATCGCCCGCCACGGCCGCCTGGGCATCCTGGCGGGCATCGCCGAGGCCTTCCGCCATCGCGTCTATGATGTCCAGGGCCGAGCCGAAGTGCATGTGACGTCGGCGGTTCCGCTGAGCGACGCGATCCTGGCCAAGGTCCGCGACGCTGTCCGCCGACGTCTCGACGTGGAACCGGTGCTGGTCGAGCACGTGGACCCGGCCATCCTCGGCGGGCTGGTGGTCCGCCGCGGCGATCAGGTGATTGACGTGAGCACGCGAAACGAGTTGAGGCAGATCCAGCGCACTATCGCCCGATGGGTCGATACGATGGTCGCCCGCCCGATGGGCGCCGCGGCCGCGGAGGCTGTGTCCGAATGAAGTTTGACGCCAGTGAGATCGCCAGTGTCCTGCGGCAGGAGATCAGCACCTTCCGGAGCAAGCCGGACGTCGGCCAGGTGGGGACGGTCCTGGAGGTCGGCGACGGCATCGCGCGGGTTCACGGGCTGGGCCATGCGATGGCCGGCGAGATGCTCGAGTTCGCCTCCGGCGCCCGGGGGCAGGTGTTCAACCTCGAGGCCAACTCCATCGGTGCGGCCGTCTTCGGCGGCTACGAGACCATCCGCGAGGGCGACGAGGTCCGGGCAACCGGCAAGCTGCTGGAGGTTCCCGTCGGCGACGCCATGCTCGGGCGGGTCATCGACGCCCTCGGCCAGCCGGTCGACGGGGTCGGGCCGATCGTGACCGACACCTTCCGCCCGATCGAGTACACCCCCCCGGGCATCGCCGACCGCCAGCCGGTGAACGTGCCCCTGCAGACGGGCATCAAGGCCATCGACGCGATGACCGCCATCGGGCGCGGCCAGCGCGAACTCATCATCGGCGACCGCAAGACCGGCAAGACCGCCATCGCGATCGACACCATCCTCAGCCAGAAGGGCACCGGCGTCATCTGCGTCTACGTGGCGATCGGGCAGAAGGAGTCCACCGTCGCCGGCGTGGTCGACACGCTGCGGCGGCGGGGGGCGATGGACTACACCATCGTCGTCGAGGCCACCAGCGCCGACCCCGCGTCGCTGCAGTACATCGCGCCTTACACCGGCTGCACGATCGCCGAACACTTCATGTACAGCCGCGGCGCCGACACGCTGGTGGTGTACGACGACCTGTCAAAGCAGGCGGTGGCCTACCGCCAGTTGTCCCTGCTGCTGCGGCGCCCACCCGGGCGGGAGGCGTATCCCGGCGACGTGTTCTACCTGCACAGCCGCCTGCTGGAGCGGTCGGTCAAGCTGGCCGAGCGCTTCATCCTGGTCCCCCAGAGCACCGGCGGCGACTGCGACGACCCGAAAAAGGCCGTCAATGGCAAGGTCTACGTCCGCGAAGCGGGGCTCGCCCAGGCCCGCGAGGACATGGAGGTCTTCCCGGCCGCCGAGCCGCTGAAGATCCACCGGCTCCCGTCGTCGGGCGGCTCGATGACGGCCCTGCCCATCGTCGAGACCCTCGAGGGCGAGGTCGCCGCCTACATCCCGACCAACGTGATCTCCATCACCGACGGTCAGATCTACCTGGTGCCCAGCCTGTTCTTCAGCGGCGTGCGCCCCGCGATCGACGTGGGCATCAGCGTGTCGCGCGTCGGCGGCAAGGCCCAGATGAAGGCGATGAAGAAGGTCGCCGGCTCCCTGCGGCTGGACCTGGCGGCGTACCGCGAGCTGGAGGCCTTCGCCCAACTGGGCACCGAGCTGGACCCGGCGGCGCAACGGCAGCTCGAGCGCGGCGAGCGGCTGGTGGAACTGCTCAAGCAGCCCCAGTTCCAGCCGATGGACGTCGTCGACCAGGTCGTGTCGCTCATGGCGGGCGTCCGCGGGATCCTCGACGCGATTCCCGTCTCCCAGGTCAGGCGGTTCGACGGCGAGCTGCGGGCGTTCCTGCACGAGAAGCACGCCGACCTGCTGGGGACGATCGCCGCCACCGGCGACCTGGACGACCAGACCGACAGGCAGCTCAGCGCCGCGATGAAGCGATTCGCCGACCTCTACGTGGCCTCGCAGGCCCGGGCCGCCGCCGAGGCCGCCGAGCAGGAGCCGCGCCCCCAGAGCGAGTACGAACGCGCCGCCCGCCAACTGGGGCTCAACGCCAAACCCGAAGCCCAAGAGAGCTGATGGCCAATGCCCGGCAAATCCTGTTGCGCCGCCGGACGGTGCAGAATATCGTGAAGATCACCCACACGATGGAGATGATCGCCACAAGCCGCTTCCGCCAGTTCCAGGCCCGCGCGGCGAGCATGCGGGCCTATGCCGACGGGCTGACGCGGATGGTCTACCACACGGTCCAGGATGCGCGGCTGTCGGTGAAGCCGCCGCTGCTGGAGCGCCATGACGACGCCGGGGGCGAGGCGCTGGTCGTGATGGTCTCCAACCGGGGGCTGTGCGGCGGGTACAACGCCAACATCCTGCGCCTGGCCCTGGAGCGGATCCGCCAGGGGCGCGGCGAAGGCCGGCAGGTGGACGTCTACGCCATCGGCAAGCGGTCGCACCGGTTCCTGCGGTTCCGCGGGATCGAGCCGGTCTGGGAGATCGCCCAGTTCGAGCGCGACGTGGACCCCGATGCGGTGGACGACCTGGCCGGGCGGCTGATGGACCGCTTCACCGCCGGCGAGCTGCGCAGCGTGCAGGTCGCCGGCGCGACGTTCGTCTCGACCAGCGTGCAGCGGCCGGAACTGACGACGCTGCTGCCCCTGGGCGAGGTGGGGCGCCTGCCGCCGCCGGAACTGGCCGGGGCGGGACGGCCGCTGGGGGCGGGCGACTACGACTACATGCCCGACCCCGAGCGGATCCTCAACGAACTGCTGCCCCGCAGCGTGACGCTGCGGCTCTACCAGGCGTTCCTGGATGCGATCCTCTCCGAGCAGGTGGCCCGCATGACGGCGATGCACCTGGCCAGCGAGAACGGCGAAGAGATGATCCGCTCGCTGACGATGGCGTACAACCGCGTCCGCCAGGCGACGATCACGACCGAACTGGCCGAGATCGTCACCGGCGTGGAGGCGATGAAGTAGTGACGAGGTGATCATGGCGAGCATGGGCAAGATTGTGCAGGTGATCGGGTCGACTTTCGACATCGATTTCCCCGAGGAGCAGGTGCCGGCGATCCTCAACGCCGTCCGGGTGGACCTGCCGGACGGACGGCATGTGATCGGCGAAGTGCACCAGCACCTCGGCGGCGGGCAGGCCCGCTGCATTGCCATGGCCTCCACCGACGGGCTGGCCCGGGGGATGGCCGTCGCCGACGCCGGCGGCCCGATCGCCGTGCCCGTGGGGACCGAGGTGCTCGGGCGGGTGTTCAACGTCCTGGGCGAGCCCATCGACGAGGGCCCGGCCGTGTCCGTCAAGGAGCGTCGGCCCATCCACCAGCCGCCGCCGGAGTTCACAGACGTGATGCCCCAGGCGGAAGTCTTCGAGACCGGCATCAAGGTCATCGACCTGCTGTGCCCGTTCGTCCGCGGCGGCAAGACCGGCCTGTTCGGCGGGGCGGGGCTGGGCAAGACTGTCATCATCCAGGAGCTGATCGCCCGCATCGCCAGCCAGCACGGCGGGTACTCCGTCTTCGCCGGCGTCGGCGAGCGGACCCGCGAGGGCAACGACCTGTGGCTGGAGATGCAGGAAGCCGAGATGGGCGAGGGGGGCGGCAAGGTCCTCGACCACACGACGATGGTCTTCGGCCAGATGGGTGAGCCGCCCGGGGCGCGCCTCCGCGTGGCGCTGACGGCCCTGACGATGGCGGAGTACTTCCGCGACAACACCGGCGCCGACACGCTGCTGTTCATCGACAACATCTTCCGCTTCAGCCAGGCCGGGGCCGAGGTCTCGGCACTGCTGGGGCGAATCCCCTCGGCGGTGGGCTACCAGCCTACGCTGGGCACCGAGATGGGCGCGCTGCAGGAGCGGATCACCTCCACCCGCAAGGGCGCCATCACCTCCGTCCAGGCCGTCTACGTGCCTGCCGACGACCTGACCGACCCGGCGCCGGCGACCACCTTCACCCACCTGGACGCCTTCGTGGTCCTGAGGCGGTCCATCTCCGCCAAGGGCATCTACCCCGCCGTCGACCCGCTGGAAAGCTCCAGCCGCATCCTCGACCCCTCCGCCGTCGGGCAGGATCACTACGACGTCGCGCGACAGGTGCAGCAGATCCTCCAGCGCTACAGGGACCTCCAGGACATCATCTCGATCCTCGGCGCCGAAGAGCTGTCCGAGGAGGATAAGGTCCTGGTCAGCCGGGCGCGGAAGATCGAGCGGTTCCTCTCGCAGCCGTTCCTGGTGGCCGAGGCGTTCACGGGGATGAAGGGCAACTTCACGCCCCTGACCGAGACGGTGCGGAGCTTCAAGGAACTGTGCGAAGGCAAGTGGGATCATCTGCCCGAAGGGGCATTCCTGTACACTGGAACGATCGAGGACGCCGCCGCGAAGGCCGAGCGGATGGGCGCCTCCTCGGCCAAAGCCTAAGGAGCATGACATGGACGTGCGCGAGGCGATCCGCAGGCGGTACAGCGTTCGCAAGTACACCCCCCAGCCCGTGGACGAGGCGATGCTCAGGACAGTGCTGGAGGCGGCCCGCCTGGCGCCGTCGGGGTCGAACCGCCAGCCGTGGAAGTTCGTCGTCGTCCGCGATCCGGACCTGCGGGCCCGGCTGGTCGAGGCCTGCAACGGCCAGGCGTTCGTGGGCACGGCGCCGGTGGTGATCGCGGCGTGCGGGACGATGCCCGACCGGACGATGTCCTGTGACGTGCCGGGCGACCCGGTGGATGTGGCGATCGCGATCGACCACATGGCGCTGCAGGCCGCCGAGCTGGGGCTGGGCACCTGCTGGATCGGGGCGTTCAAGCAGGACGCCGTCCGCAGCGTGCTGGGCATCCCCGCCGACGCGAAGGTCATCGAGGTCCTCACGCTGGGCCACCCGGCCGACAAGCCGCCGCAGGCCAAGAAGCGCAAGGATCTCAGCGAGATCGTCTGCTGGGACCGCTGGTCGTAGCGGCCCGGGAGCCCTCCGATGCCCGAAACCCTCCAATGCCGCGTGATTACCCCAGAAGGCGAGGTCCTCAACCGCCGGGCCCTGTCGGTGCGCTACCCCGCCCACGACGGGCAGGTGGGCATCCTGCCCAACCACGCGCCGATGATCACGCTGGTGGGGGAGGGGTCGCTCATCCTGCGGACGCCGGAGAACCGCCGGTGGTTCCTGGAGATGAAAGGCGGGTTCGCGGAGATCCGCGACAACCTGCTGACGATCCTGGCGGTCCGCACCGGGGACCTGATCGAGCAGTCGGCCGAGGCCATCGAGCGCCCGCTGGCCGAGGCGAAGCGGGAGCTGGCGAAGAAGGACAAGCCGTAGGCCGCCGGCGGGGGCCCGGCGTTCGACGGAAAAACGATTCCACCCGTTGGCAGCGGCGGCCCGGCGGGGTATGATAGGGGTCTATGGTGCGTTCACACCTGCGACATTGGGCGTGGCGTCGGCCGGGATGGGCCGTCGCCGGACGGCTTATCTCGGCCTGACCGACGAGCGTCGGTCCGTCCGCGACGGACTGTGTTCCAGCCTGGACCCCCTTGTCGTGAGGTGCATCCATGAAGCACTATTACCCCGATTTCGAGACGTTCTGCCGCCTTGCCGAGCAGGGCAACACCATCCCCGTCTACCGTGAGCTGCTCAGCGATTCGCTGACCCCCGTGTCCGCCTACGCGCGGCTGGCCAACCCGGTCGGCTTCGCGCCGTCGGCCCACTCGCTGCTGCTGGAGAGCGTCGTGGGCGGGGAGCGGATCGCCCGGTTCAGCTTCGTCGCCGCCGACCCGGAGGTGACCTTCACCGCCCGGCGCGACACGATCACGCTCGCCCGCCGTGGCTCGTCGAGCCAGACGATCACCAGCGGCGACCCGCTCGGGGAGCTGCGCAAGCTCCTGGCCGACTTCTCGGCCGTCCACCTGCCGGGGCTGCCCCGCTTCACCGGCGGGGTGGTGGGCTACGCCGGCTACGACATGGTCCGCTACTACGAGGCCCTCGGCGAGGGGCCGGCCGACGACCGGAACCTGCCGGACCTGTGCTTCGGGCTGTACCGGACCATGGTGATCTTCGACCACGTGTGCAAGACCATCAAGGTCGTCTCCAACGCCCACGTCGCCTCCGACCCCGGTGCCGCCTACCGCGAGGCGACCGAGAGCATCGAGCGGACGATCCGCCGCCTGCGCGACGGGAAGGCCCAGGCCGTCGGCGAGATCACGCTGACGGGGCTGCCGCAGATCCCCTATGAGAGCAACTTCACCCGCCAGGGTTTCGAGCGGGCCGTCGAGCGGTGCAAGGAGTACATCCGCGCCGGCGACATCTTCCAGGTCGTCCTCAGCCAGCGGCTGACGGTGCCGACCGAGGCGGACCCCTTCGACATCTACCGCGCGCTGCGGGTGGTGAACCCCAGCCCGTTCATGTTCATCCTCCGCACGCCGGACGCGACGCTGGTGGGTTCGTCGCCGGAGATCCTCTGCCGTGTCGAGGACGGCGTCGTGACCAGCCGTCCGCTGGCCGGCACGCGTCGCCGGGGCCGGACGGAGGTCGAGGACAAGGCCCTGGAGGCCGAGCTGCTGGCCGACCCGAAGGAGCGGGCCGAGCACGTGATGCTGGTGGACCTGGCCCGCAACGACCTGGGGATCGTCGCCGAGCCGCGGTCGATCGACCTGTCGGACGTGATGACGGTGGAGCGGTACAGCCACGTGATGCACATCGTCTCGAACGTGACGGCGAAGCTGGCCGAGGGGCGCACGTCGTTCGATGCCCTGCGCGCCACGCTGCCGGTCGGGACGGTCAGCGGCGCGCCGAAGATCCGCGCGATGGAGATCATCGACGAACTGGAGCCCACGCGCCGCGGCCCGTACGCCGGGGCGGTGGGCTACGTGGACTTCGGCGGCAACATGGACACCTGCATCGCCCTGCGGACCATGGTCATCGCCGGCGGCCGCGTCCACGTCCAGGCCGGCGCCGGCATCGTCGCCGACAGCGTCCCGGCCAGCGAGTACCAGGAGACCATCAACAAGGCCCGAGCCCTGCTCAAGGCCGTCGAGGTCGCCGAGGCGGGATTCGCGGAATAGGGCCGGCCGGATGCCTTCCCGGCGGTCTGTCTGAGCCTCTCCTCACGCTCCCGGCGCACGACGCCGGCGGACCCATGCACCCACCTCGCAGAGCGTGACGGCGATCACGGCGCCGGCGGCGTCGGCGAGGCCGTCGGCGAGGGAGGCGTAGCGGTTGACGAGCGGCTGCGTGATCTCGTCGAAAACGGCGTAGGCCAGCAGCGAGGCGATGACCAGGCCCACCCGGCGGAGGCCGCGGACCGGGTGGGCCGCGAGTGTCAGCCAGTAGATCAGGGCCAGGCCCGCGTAGGTGGCCATGTGAAGCAGCTTGTCGGAGGCCGGCAGCGTCGGCACGCGCTCGGCGGGGATGTGCGTGGAGATGAACGCCGTCAGCCACGCGGCCGCCAGCGCGACCCACAGGAGGCGGCGAAGGGGCGGGCGGATCATTCGGCGCGGTCCCGCTGCGGCTCCGCCGGCGCGGCCCAGGGCGGATCCCGCAACGGCTCGGGCGCCGGCAGGGCGCGCGGCAGATCGGCGACGACGAAACGGGCGGGACGATCGTCCGCCGGCGCCTCGGGCTCGTCCTGGCCGGACGGCTCCGCCTCGTGTGCCGCCGCGTCCGTCGCCTGCGGGGCTTCCGCGCCCGTGTCGGGGGCTGCCGCGTCCTGGGCCGTCGCACCATGCGCCGCCAGGAACTCCTCGGCCAGGGCGTCGTAGTCCTGGGCGCCGGGGCAGCCGGGGGCATAGTGGAAGATGGACTGGCCGAAGCTGGGGCACTCCGCCAGCTTGACGTTGCGGCGGATCCGGGCGGCGTACAGCTTCGCCTCGGCCCAGGGTGCGGCCGGGTCGTTCTGGGCGGCCAGGAACGCCGCGACGTCGTCGGTCACCTCCGACGCCAGGCGGGTGTTGCTCTCGTACATGCACAGGACGATCCCGCCGACGCGAAGGCGGGGGTTGATCCGCCGCCGCACCAGCGCCACCGTCTCCAGCAGCTTGCCCATCCCCTGCAGCGCCAGGAAGTGCGGCTGGAGGGGAATGAGCACCTCGTCGGCCGCCGCCAGGGCGTTGAGCGTCAGCAGACTCAGCGAGGGCGGGCAGTCCATCAGCACGTAGTCGAAGGGGAGGTCCTCGGCCTCGAAACGGTCGCGGAGCAGTTGCTCGCGTCCGACGACTGCCGCCAGTTCGATCTCGGCGCCGACCAGGTCCAGCGACGCCGGGACGATCGACAGGCCGGGCGCCACCTCGACCATCGCCGCGCCGAGGGGCAGATCCTGCGTCAGCACCTCGTACGCTCCGCCCCGTTGCCCGTCCGGGTCGATGCCGAAGTGCATCGTCAGGTGGCTCTGGGGGTCCAGGTCGATCATGCCGATCCTCAGCCCCCGCGCCGCCAGGGCCGCGGCCAGGTTCGCCGCCGTGGTGGTCTTCCCGACGCCGCCCTTCTGGTTGATCAACGCAATGGTCTGCATGGGGGCATTATAAGGGCAGGACCGCCTCACACAAGGAGACGCAGAACGGCAGGCGGCTTCAGGTCGTCAGACGACCATGTTCGCCGCCCGCATCCACCGCAGGACCAGGTCCTCGAAGGGCGTGTCGGTGCAGGCGAAGACGTAGTCGGTCCCGTGTTTGGCGGCAAAGCCGCTGATCATCTGGCGGAAGGCTTCCAGGCGCTTGCGGTACAGGGCGATCAGCCGGCGGGTGGGGGAGACATCCACGTGGTCGCCCGTCTCGCTGTCGGTCAGCCGCAGGTCGCCGGTCAGGTCCGGGTTCATCTCGTCGGGGGCCATCACGTGGACGAGCATCGGCTGGAACTTCTCGTACATCAGGCGCTTGACGGCGCCCTCATACCCGTCGTGCAGGAGGAAGTCCGAGATGATCACCACGATGCCCGGCTGGGCGTGCCCGGCCAGGAGGTACTGCACCGCCCCGTTGAGGTCCGACGCGCCCTCGCACGCGCCCTGCTGGAGGAAGTCGAAGACCTCGAAGATCGCCCCGCGGCCCCGGCGGCCGCGCATGACGTCCAGGACCGGCATCGTGGAGTTCTCCGCGCGGCCCAGCAGGTAGAGGCTCACGCGGTCGGCGTTGTGCAGGGCGATGTAGGCCAGGGCGCCGGCGACCCTGCGGGCGTAGGCGGACTTGTTGGGCAGGCCGAAGTTCATCGAGACCGACGCGTCGACCATCACGTGGAGGTTCAGGTCCTCCTCCTCGCGGAAGAGCTTGAGGAAGATATTGTCGAAGCGGGCGTAGGCGTTCCAGTCGATCCGGCGGTAGTCGTCGCCGGGGGTGTACTGGCGGTAGTCGGCGAACTCGACCGACGAGCCATGCCGCGTGCTGCGCTGCTCCCCGCGGGTCTGCCCGGCCATGGCGCGCCGGGCGCTGAGGGTGAGCAGTTCGAGCTTCTTCAGGAACGAGGCGTCGAACAGGTCGCTCATGGCGTCAGTGTAGCGGAGCGGCGGGGCGATTGCCAGTCGGCCCGGCACGCTCAGGGGGTGTAGGCCCGGGACGGGGTCGGCTTGCCGACGGCGGGGCGGCTGTCGCAGCGGGCACTGAGCCAGTAGCCGACGGCCGCGACGAACTGGGCCGCCCCGCTGATCCAGATCAGGTGGACGCCCAGGGCGTGGTTGTAGAGGAACACCCCCAGGAACGGGACCGTCAGCCCCCGCACGCCCGTCAGCAGCAGATGGGCGCCCATGTACAGGTGGGCATCCTCGTCGCCGGCGAAGGCCATGTGCCCCATGGACCACGACAGCCGCCCGAAGCTCTGGCCGATGCCGGTGATGCACATGCTTACGACCAGCACGGGCATGGAAGCCAGGAGGACGGCTCCGGCCAGGACGAAACTGGAGATCGCCCAGATGCCCGAGCCGAAGCCGCGGAAACGGAAGATCGAGATCCGGTCGAACAGCCCGCCCAGCGCGGGGATCATCAGCAACTGCGCTGCCGCCGGGGCGACGATCAGGGCCATGTTGCCGCTGCTGTAGGAGGCGCCGAACACATTCTCCAGCAACCCCGGGATCAGCGGCGATACGAGGATGGTCGCCGAGCCGACCAGCATCTGCAGGGCCATGTACCACCCGAACCGCCGATCCCGGAACAGGACGGCGACGATGGCCCACGGGCTGACCCGTCCGCCCCCGGTGGCGGAGCGCCGGATTCGCAGCGACTCCCGCCGGACGCGGATGCGCCGGTAGTAGAACCCCGCCACGACAAACGACGCGGCTCCCGCCAGGTAGATCACGCGGTACGACTCGTGGGACAGATCCAGCGCCGCCCCGAGGCTCTGGGCGAAGAAGGCCAGCAAGGTCGTCTGAAGGATGAAGTTGCGGCTGACGATCCCGCCGCGCGCCCCGGCGGGGTAGTTGGCCTGCCAGATGGCCGTCCGCGCCTGGACGGAGGTCATCATGGCGGTGGTGGAGATGACCATGAGCAGCACGAACAGGCCGGCGAACTCCCCCCGCGCCGGCAGCAGGGCCACGGCCGCCGTGGCGGCGGCGGCGGTCCACAGGCACCCGGCGGCCACCGCCGGCTGGCGCCACCGCCGCAGCGTGTTGGTCAGCAGGGCCGCGACCATGTTCGCCCCCGGCGGGGCGGCCACCAACAGCGACACCAGCCAGCTCGAACCCGAGAACCCTTTGGTCAGAAAGAACTCGGCGAATCCGCCGGCGCCGATGGCGGTGCCCAGGCTGGCGGCGATCAGGGCGGACTGCTCGTGGCGGAAGGTCGAGCGAGCCAGGTAGGGCAGTCCGGCGAAGCCGGTCATCCACTGCACGCTCTGGTGCACTCCGCTGACGACCGTGTTGGCAAGGGAACGGCTCACGAGGGCTCGGTTGGCGTCAGGCGCAAAAGACACCCCCAGTCGCGCACGACCAGGGGTGGAACGCTCTCAGCAGCAACGGTTGGCGGGCGGGTCAGTTCGGCAGACCCTTGCGGATCGCCCACGGCGTGCTATACTCCGGCCGCGTCAGCAGCAGGACCATTTCGATGTCCTCAACCAGCATTCGCATCTGGAGTTCCTGCGAGTCGGCGATCCGACGGTAGTGCTCGCTGGGGCTCTCGGTCATCGTGCAGCCGCCCAGCAGGAACACCGCCACAAGCGTCATCGCGATCAGCACCTTCGTCATGGTCGTCCTCTCCGCGAAATCAGGGTGGGCGGGCGAAGGCGTCGGCCTGCCGGCCGAACGCAACCTCCACCCCACGTGGATAGCTGCATCGTAACGGTACGGGTCGGGCCGGTCAACCAAAAATCAGGCATTCCCGCATCCCGCCGACGCTTGCGCGGCCGGGGCTGTTCGCCGGGCCGCCGGCGTGCTAGGATGCTCCCCCGGCGGGAGGAGCGAGGTACCCGATGGATCCGGATCGACTGGTCGTTCTCGGCGGGACGTTCAACCCCGTGCACGTGGCGCACCTGATCGTCGCGCGGCACGTGGCCGAACACTTCGGCGCGCCGCGGGTGCTGCTGATGCCCACCGGCTGTCCGCCCCACAAGGAAGCGCCCCTGGCGGCGGCGGAGCACCGCCTGGCCATGCTCCGCCGGGTCGCCCAGGATGATCCGCTGTTCGACGTGTCGACCCTGGAACTGGAGCGCCGCGGCCCAAGCTACACCTACGACACCCTGGTCGACCTCCGCCGCCAGGTCGGCCAGGCGACGGAGCTGGTGTGGATCATCGGGATGGACATGCTCGCCGAACTGCCCAACTGGCACCGCGTCGCCGACGTCGTGGCCCTGGCCCGCCTCGTGACGGTCGCTCGCCCGCCGATGCCGCCCGATCTGGGCGCGGTGCTGGCCGGACTCCGCCGCACGTGCCCGGCCGGTCGCGTGGACCAATTGGAGCGGGACATCCTGGCGACCCCGCTCATCGACATCTCCTCCACCCAGATACGCCGCCGCTGCCGCGAGGGACGCTCCATCGCCTACCTGACCCCCGCACCGGTCGCGGCGTATATCCAAACCCACGGGCTGTACGCCTGAAGCAAGTGTCTACCAGGTTCGCCTTAGGGCGATCTTCCCCGAAAAGGGGGGTATCCACATCGTCCGGGGGACACATTTGGGGGGTCAAACCGCGTCTTTTTGCGGGATTTCTGGAAAAGGAAGCCCCCGCCCGAATAATGGTGGCGTCTCCCTGCCCTGCCGGGTGGAGTCGCCACCCCGTGGCAAGACGGCTGCGTTGGAGGAAGTTCCGAATTGCTAAAGGTTTTCGACGCCGCTGGACGATGCACTGATTCAGGACGTATGGGACGTACTGGAAAAACCGAATAAACGTAGAGGCTCCTCGGCCGAGTTCCCTCCCTTGGCCGAGTATTTGCAACGGCGTCAGGCTCCCCTCCCCTGACGCCTTTTTTTGCGCCCTGCCCTTCGACGACGTCATACCTGCCGGAGCCTGTCGAAAGAAGCCCATCGAATGACGCCGAGAGACGCGGCTCCCTGAGAGGCAGAGGCTTCCGAGGGTTACGACCCGCGGCTGGCGGCCTTCTCCGCCAGGCGCCGGGCGACCAGCGGGGGCACCAGGGCCGATACGTCCCCGCCCATCGAGGCGATCTGGCGGATGAGCGTCGAGGAGGTGAAGGCGTATTCGGCGGCGGGGGTGATGAACACCGTCTCGACGCCCGTCACCGCCCGGTTCGTCAGGGCCAACTCCAACTCGAACTGCAGGTCCGTCGCGTTGCGGATGCCCCGCAGGATCGCCGCCGCCCCGGCTCCGCGGACGAACTCCACCGTCAGCCCCGTGTACTCGGCCACCCGCACGTTGGCCATCGCGGCCGTCAGCTCCCGCAGCATCGCGCAGCGCTCGGCGTGCGAGAACATGGCCTTCTTGGCCGGATTGTCCCCGACCGCCACGATCAGCTCCTCGAACAGACGGCTGCCTCGCCGGATCACGTCCAGATGGCCGTTCGTCGCCGGATCGAACGCTCCGGGAAACACAGCGATGCGCGGGCTGGTCTTGTCCATGCCGCGATTATAAACGCCGCAGCGCCCGCAGGGAACAGCTCGCCCGCGGGCGCAGCCTGCGGCCTGGCGTTCTCGCCCAGAATCCGGCGCCGGCGGTCCGCGCGTCTGTCTCGAAGGATGCCCCGGGGATGAATCGCCTTGCCCCCTTGACACGTTCGCCCGGCCCCCGTACAGTGCTTCGGATCATTCCCGCCCGGATGGCGGAACTGGCAGACGCGCCAGCTTGAGGGGCTGGTGAGCCGTAGGCTCATGGAGGTTCGAATCCTCTTCCGGGCAAGTCGTTGGATAGATGAGGCTTACAGGAGTCGGCGGATCTCCGGTAAGCCTCTTTTTCTGCGCGCAATCTGACGCGGATGGCGGTCGGGGGCAAGAGGGAACCTCGCGCCTGCGAGCGGCGGGGCGATCTTCGGACCGCTCAGCCTTCAGACCGCTTCCTATTGCCTGTGCGGCTTGGAGCCGGCTGCAGCTTCGCCTGGCTTCGCTCGGCCCAAGCTCGCACATTCAATGGGAAACCGGTCCTGCCGGATCGGCGGCGCGGAGGCTGTCGCCGTTGGCGACGATGCGGCCGGATTCGAGTTCCCTGTTGACGGCGTCCTGGACGGCGGCGGCGATGCTGGGGCCGGTCTGGCCGAAGCCCAGGGCGCGGGCCGTCTGGTTGACCAGGTCGGGGCAGCTCATGCCGAACTGGGCCTTGAGCAGCAGCCAGGCCGCCCGGCCGAGCTCCTCGGGGCAGATCAGGTCGACGTCGCGGGGGCCCTCGACATCCCGCACGCGAACCGGCGGCTCAGCCATGCCGGCCGGCCAGAAGAACGAGCCACGCCGCGAGATCTTCTTCTCCCGCTCGGCGTGGCGGGCCGCCCGGTCGACCTTGTCGGCGATCCGCTTGCCGGCCCGGGCCATGCCGAAGACCGCGGCCATGCGGCGGGCCAGTTCGTCGGCGTGGATCGGGCCCTCGGCCGCGACCACCTGGATCACCCAGGACGCCAGGGCGTCGACCGGGTCGGCGTAGAACTGCTCGGGCGACAGCGGGCGGGACGGCACGAAACACCTGTAGGGACGGCTCGGGATGAGCGTCCCGGCCTCATGGACCGGCGCGGGAGCGGGGTCGTCGGCCGCGACGGGGGCGGCCGCGGACGGCGGCGCGACGGCGAACCGCGGCCGCAGCAGGCCCGCCTTGGCCTTCCGCACCGCCTCCAGCACGCGGTCCACCTCGCTGTGCGGCTTGCGGAACCACTCGGTCGACCAGATCCGGTGGATCCGCCAGCCGAGGCCCTCCAGGACCTGTTGACGCAGCCGGTCGCGGTCGCGGGCGGTGGCCGAACTGCGGTAGGCGGCGCCGTCGCACTCGATGCCCAGCAGGTACCGCCCGGGGTGGTCGGCGTCCACGACGGCCAGGTCGATGGCGTAGCCGGCGCAGCCGACCTGCCTGTGCAGCCGCAGCCCCTGCTCGATCAGCGCGTTGTAGACCGCCCGCTCGAAGTCGGAGCCGAAGTCGTCGCTGCCCGCCTCGACCTGGGCAAGCCGGCCCGTGGCGGCGTAGTCGAGGTAGCCCTTGAGGGAGTGCACGCCCCGGGCCTGCGTGGCGGCCAGATCGAAGTCCTCGCTTCGGATCGAGCTGAACACCGTGCAGCGCTGCCTGGCGCGGGTCACCAGCACGTTCAGACGGCGGTAGCCGCCGTCCTGGTTCAGCGGGCCGAAGTTCATGCTGAGGCGGTCTTCGGGGCGGCCGCGGCCGTAGCCGACGCTGAGGAAGATGACGTCGCGCTCGTCGCCCTGGATGGTCTCGAGGTTCTTGACGAAGAACGGTTCGGGCCGATCGGGGTCGAAGAACGCCTCGAGCGAGTCGTCCTGGCGGCGCAGCCGCTCGACCTCATCGAGGATGGCCTGCTGCTGGCGCTGGCTGAACGCGCCGACGCCCAGGGACTGGTCGGGATGCTCCCGGGCGTGTTCGAACACCGCCAGGGCGATCCGGCGCGCCTGCTGGCGGTTGGTCTGGCTGCGGCCGCGGTCGTACAGGTCGTCGGGATGGTACTGCAGGGACAGGCCGAACAGGTTGCGATCGACGTGGCTGGAGGGGAAGACGACCAGCTCGTTGTCGTAGAACTCGTGGTTCGAGAAGGCGATCAGGGACTCGTGGCGGCTGCGGTAGTGCCATCGCAGGCGCCGTCGCGGCAGGAAGGTGCAGCCTTTGTCGAGGATGCTCTCCATGTCGGCCAGGCCGGCGGCGCCCTCGTCTTCGGCCCAGTCGCCCTCGCCCCCGATCCCGGCGAAGAAGCTCGTCGGCGGCAACTGCTTGGGGTCGCCGACCAGCAGCACCTGGCTGCCGCGGGCGATCGCTCCCAGGGCGTCGGCCGGCTCGACCTGGCTGGCCTCGTCGAAGACCACCACGTCGAACCGCATCCCCGCCGGATCGATGAACTGGGCCACGGACAGCGGACTCATCATGAAGCAGGGCTTGAGCTTCAAGACGGCGTCCTTGGCGTCCAGCAACAGCCGGCGGATGGACCGCCCGCCCCGCTTGCGGCGGATCTCCCCGGAGAGGATGCCCAGTTGGGACGTCGGGGCGCAAGTGGACGAGCCGACCGGCCGGTCGGCCGCCAGATGCGCCTGCAGGCGGGGGCTCGACCCGGCGATCCACTGGCGGTCCATCCGCGCGAACTCGACCTGGTCCGCCTCGTGGTTGCGCCCGTTGAAGCGGCGC
>JAAYZK010000279.1 GCA_012514895.1 Planctomycetota bacterium
CGTTGTGCATGCCGCTGTGGCCGGCGAAGACGACCTTCGCGCCGGTCCAGCAGTCCCCGTACATCGTCTGGTTGTCCTCGCCGAAGTTGCAGCCGGGGTAGGCCTTCGTCGGCGAGGCCATCGTCTCGTCCCCGAGCATCAGTCCGGCGAAGACGATCGGGAACTTGCGCCCGCTGCCGTGCCCGCCCCAGCCCTGCCAGCCGGGATGCCCGCCCCGCACGGCCCCCCAGTAGTCGATGCCCACCTGGACCATGTTGATCAGCAGCGGCTCCTTCTCGGCCGGCGTGTAGTCGAGCATGAGCATCAGCCCGCCCATCGACATCGCCTGGCCGATCCACTGCTCGTAGTGCGGCATGTTCTCCATCGGCTGCTCGAAGCCGAAGAACCCCGTGTTCACCCAGGGGCGCCCGAACACGCCCGCCCAGTACTCGATCTTCGGCAGGTTCTCCGCCCGCGGCGGGTCGGAATCCGGGTGGTACAGCGCCGAATGGCCCTCGCCGCGAGAGATGCCCTTGGGGCGCTGCAGCGTCTTGAGCAGGTGGCGCTTGAGGTTGCGGGCGAGGTAGACCGTGTTGGCGGTGTCGCAGCAGGCCGGGCGGAAGGCGTCGGCGGGCTGGGGGGCGGCCATGCACGTCAGGACCGCGGCGGCCCGGACGGGGCTGTCGTCGTGGTTGGCCCGCATGTGCGTGCGGCCCTTGCGATGGCCGACGTAGGGGGCCTGGACCGTCTCGCCGACGGCCAGGCTGATCGTCGAGACCAGCGAGTCGCCGGGTTTCATCGCGATCGGCAGCTTCGCCGCCAGTTCGGGGCGGAACCAGTTCCTGATCCCGCTGTCGTAGGCGACCTGCTGGCGGGCCGGGGGGTTGAGCATCGAGCCGTTGCGGATGCGGCCGGCGGTCTTGAGTGTCCCGTCGGCGATCTGTTTCTTCTCGTAGGCATCCAGTTCGTCATCGGCAACGGCGTCGCCGTAGCGGGGCGCCGGGTCGATGGCCGCGACCGTGACCGGCCCGACGACGTAGAAGTCGCCGTTGACGAACCGCCCCACCCGCGCCGGTTCGGCGAACGTCCAGGTGATCCCGTACTGCGACACCGACGCCCGCAGGGGCAGGTCCTCCAGCCTCGGCGCCGCCGGGGCATTGTCGGGGGTGTAGATCGTCGCCTCGCCGGCCGTCGCGATCGCCGCGGCGATCGCCACGATCAGTGCCGCCGTCAGTGCCGGACGCATCATGGCATGCTCTCCTGTCTGGAGCGAACCGGCGGCCGCATCGTACGGCCGTCGCGGACGCACACCGACTATCATAGAGATCCTGCGACCGGCCGCCAGTCTTTGCGCTCCTGCCTGCCCGCGTCAGGCGGGCCTCATCGCGGCCCCTGGCCGCGGAGGGCGCGGACGAGGTCGGGGTCGACGCCGTGCGACTGGAGGTGATAGAGCTGCTGCGGAGAGAGCAGTTCGTGGTCGGAGTCGTTCATGGACGCGGCGTATTCGGGGGTGATGCCGCGGGTGCTGAGGTAGTAGAGCTCCTCGGGTTTGAGGGCATAGCCGAGGTCGCGGAACTGCCTGGCGAACTGGGAGCTGATGCCGCGCGTGCTGAGGTAGTACAGCGTCTTGAGGTCGCTCGGCTGGCCGGCTTCCCGCATGGCGGTCGCATAGGCGACGTCGATCCCGCGGGACTGGGCGTAATACAGGTCCTCCGGCGACAGGTCGTAGTCGGCCTGGCGCCAGGCGGCGGCCCAGGAGACGCCGATGCCGCGGGAGTTGAGGTAGTACAGTTGCCTGGCGTCGAGGCGGTACCCGGCGGCCTGGAGGCCCTGGACGTACTCGGCCGTGATCCCGCGGCCGGCCAGGTAGACGATGTCGTCGACGGTGAACGCCGGCAGCGGCCCCGGCTCGCCCAGGGGCGCCGCTTCGACGGGGGCCGGGCGCGTGGCCGGTGTCGAGCGCGCCTGGCGGATCGCCCGCACGTAGGCCGGCGAGACGCCGTGGCTGTGCAGGCGCTCGACCTGCGCCCACGTCAGTGGCGCATCCGGCTCGGCGAGGGCCTCGATGTAGGCGTCGTCGACGGCCCGCAGCGTCAGCGCCAGCAGCGACGGGCCGTCCGGCTCGCCGGTGATGCCCTCCCAGCGCCCGGCGCGGTCGGCCGCCGTGAGCGTGAACTCGCCGGAGGCCGGGCCGCCCTGGTCGTCGCCGACCGTGAACGTCGCGGTTCCGACCGCCGCCGACAGCCCGAATCCCTGGTCGGTCGTCTCCCACGCCGTCCTCGGCGCGACGGTGAAGCCCCGCCAGCGGCCCGGCCCGCTCTGCAGCCGGATCTGCACCGGAAGGCCGTCCTCGGCGTCGCCGATCTGTTCGAGCAGGTCCCGCGGCGCCTCCCACCGCCCCCGCAGCGGCCGCGCGTCCCAGTCGGTCACCGCCAACTCGAGAACGCACAGCTCGCGGCCGTGCGTGCGGTGCCCCACGCGCATCACCGAAGCCCTGCAACCGGCCATCGCCGCCATGGCGGCCGTACCCAGCAGAATCACGCGAAGCATCTTCATCACGATTCTCCCCATCGAAGGGACGCCGAACCCGCAGACCTGGGACGATTCTACCGCCCGTCGGACGTTGGGCAAGCGCCCATCTTCGGCGCCGACGAAGATGGGCGGCCGGGCGGCCGGAATGAGAACCGTTGACTTGGCGGGCGGCGGCGGGACAATCGGGGCGGCCGGGAGGCGCCGCGCGGGCGTCGGCGCGGAAGACGACGGGCGGCGGGCGCTCCGGGCCGAAGGAGACAGGCAATGCCGAAGATCTACATCCTCTGCGACATGGAAGGCATCTCGGGCATCCGCCGGATGGAGCAGGTCAAGCGCGAGGAGGGGGCCCTGTACGTCGAGGGCTGCAAGCTGATGATGGACGACATCAACGTCGCCGTCGACGCCTGCTTCGCCAACGGCGCCACCGAGGTGGTCGTCGCCGACACGCACGGCGGGGGCGGGCAGGTCCGCGTGGCCGACATGGATCCCCGGGCGGTCTACGAGCTGCCCGCGTGCAGGCGGATGATGACGGGTCTGGACGAGTCGTTCGACGGGGTGATCCTCCTGGGCCACCACGCCATGGCCGGGACGCTCAACGGGTTCCTCGACCACACGATGAACTCGATGATGATCTGGGAGTTCCGCTGCAACGGCCGCCCGCTCGGCGAGATCGGCATCGAGGCCGCCTGGGCGGGCCACTACAACGTGCCGGTGATCGCCGTCTCGGGCGACCAGGCCACCGCCGACGAGGCCAGGGCCCTGCTGGGCGAGGTCCAGTGCGCGGTGGTCAAGTACGGCCTGGGGCGCAACCGGGCCCGCTGCCTGGCCATCCCCGCCGCCCACCAGGCGATCCGCGACGCGATCGGCCGGGCGATGAAGTCGCTGGACGCCTGCAAGCCCTTCACCCCCACGCTGCCGGCCGTGACGGAGATGACCGTCTACCGCTCGGACATGGTCGACGACCTGGCCCCCAAGGACGGCATCGAACGCCTCGACGCGCGGACCATCCGCAAGACCGTCCATTCGCTGCTGGACATCTTCTCCATCGTCTGGTGACCCATGACGCCCCATGACCAGGAAAAACCGCTGATCGACGGCACGCGACCCACCTCCGACTGGCAGGCGCTGGCCAACCCCGTGGCGGTGCTGGGCATCGGCGCCTTCGAGCAGCACGGCGCCCACCTGCCGCTGCTGACCGACACGATGAACGTGGAGGTCATCGCCGCCATGGTCGCCCGCGACCTGGGAGCCGCGTGCCTGCCGACGATTCCCATCGGCCAGAGCTACGAGCACTCCGGCTTCCGCGGAAGCCTGTCGCTGCGCCCCGAGACGATCATGGCCGTCGTCCGCGACCTCGCCGACGAGCTGGAGCGGCAGCACTTCACCCGCCTGGTGATCATCAACGGCCACGGGGGCAACTTCGCCCTGCCCACCGTCGTGCGGGACATCAACCGCATGGACCGCCCCATCAAGGTCCTGCTGATGCACTGGAGCGAGTACGACCGCTCCGGCTGCCGCGCCGCCGCCGGGGCCGAGGGCGAGGTCCACGCGGGGTTCTGGGAAACCTCCGTCACGCTGGCGACGTTCCCCCAGCGCGTCGGCACCCCCGCCGCCCCGCCGCCCGACCCGCTGCCGGAGGCGACGCGGCCGGACCTGAACCACTACGGCCTGGGCGTGCTCCGCCCCGCCGGGCCGTGGGGCGACCCGACGAAGGCCTCCGCCGAGGCCGGACGCGAGATCATCGCCTCCGTCCGCCTGCACCTGGTCGAGGCGATCCGGCGGCGCCTCGCCTGGTTCGACCAGCACCCCCGCTACGGCGGCGACGGGCCCATCGTCCTGCGGCCGATGGCCGCCACCGACATCCCCGCCGGCCTGCGCCTCTGCCGCCTGGCCGGGTGGAACCAGCAGGCCGGCGACTGGGCGCTGTTCCTGCGCCTCGCGCCGGACGGCTGCTTCGTGGCGGTCCGCAACGGCCAGGTCGTCGGCACCGTCACCGCCGTGAGCTACGCCGGCCGGATCGGCTGGATCGGCATGCTCCTGGTCGACCCGGCGGTGCGGCGCCAGGGCGTCGGGACGATGCTGCTCAACCGCGCCGTCGAGGCCCTGGCAGGCTGCGAGGCGGTCAAGCTCGACGCCACCCCCGCCGGCAAGCGCGTGTACGACCGGCTGGGCTTCACCGACGCCCGCCTCCTGCGGCGGATGACGATCAGCGTCGCGCCGCAGGGCGGTGCGGCCGGCGGCCCGCCCATCCGGGCGATGCGCCGCGAGGACCTGCCGGCGGTGATCGCGATGGACCGGGCCGTCTTCGGCGCCGACCGGGCCGGGCTGATCGAGGGGCTCTACGCGATGGCCCCGCACCTGGCTCACGTCGCCGCCGGCGGAGAGGGCTTCGTCCTGGGCCGCCCCGGCGAGAACTTCCAGCACGTCGGCCCGATCGCCGCCGCGGACCTGCCGGCGGCCCAGGCCCTCGCCCGCGCCGCCTTCGACGCCGCCGCCGGCGGGCCGGTCGTCATCGACGCCGACGCCGGCCGCGACGACTGGACCGGCTGGCTCGCCTCGCTGGGCCTGGTCGCTCAACGCCCGTTCATCCGCATGGTCAAGGGCGCCGACGCCCACGGCGGCGACCCCGCCCGCCAGTTCGCCATCGCCGGTCCCGAGTGGGGATGAGACAGCCATGAGCCGACCCGTCCACGCCTGCTTCATCGTCGACGACCTGCCCGCCAACGCCACCTGGTGGATGCGCCACCAGCAGGAGGCCTTCGGCTACGTCGTGCCCGATCGCGGCTGGGGCAAGGGCTGGCGGGAACTGGCCGCGGCCCCGAAGTTCCGCATCGAGGATGCGGCGGCCCTGGCCGACCTCGTCGAAACGTTCGGCCTGCGCGGCAAGTGCACGCTGCTGCCGTGCCCGGCCGGACTGGGGCGGATCGACCGGTCGGTCAGGCTCTATGCCGACGACGAACTGGCCGAACTGCTGGGCATCCTCCGCGTGCGGATCGCCCCCAGCTTCGACATCACCCCCGAGGTCCTCACCCACGCGATGGCCTACGACGTCGACTCCGGCGCCATGCTGCCCCACACCGAGACCGCCTACCTCAGCCACCTGGCCGCCGAGGGCAAACTCGTCGAACTGGTCGCCTACCTGCGGACGGCCTACATCATCCTGCACAACGCCGGATTCCGACCCCACGGGATGACCCTCGGGGCCATGGCCGACCCCTCCGGCATCGCCGGCGGCCGCGGACTGCTGGCCGGACAGGGCCGCGAGATCTTCGGCGAGGCCGTCCTCCGCGTCGAACGCCAGTTCGAGCCCGCCCTGGACACCTCCTTCATGTTCACCGGCTCCCCGCCCGTCAGCGAGGCCTCGCGCACGCGGCTGGCCCCCGAGGTCGTCTACGACGGCGCGTTCGGCCGCGCCTTCGAGATCCATAGCCTCCAGGACCCCGCCCACCCGGCCATGCACGGCCGGGCGACCGCCGGCGAGGTCGTCGACCGGCTCATCACCGCCGACGGAGCCGCCGGCGCCTGGGTCCAGCACATCGAGTCGGGCGCCCTCTTCGTCGTCACCACCCACGCCCAGACCCTCAACAGCCTCAACACCGGCCAGGGCCTGGCCATCCTCCGCGAAGCCTTCACCCGCCTGGCCCGCCGCTACGGCAGCCGCCTCCTCTGGCATACGACCCGCGAACTGTGCCAGACCGAAGGCTGGCCCCCCCAGGCCGACCGCTGAACCCATGGCCATCCGCCGGCAACAGCCCCCCGGCCGCCCTCCCCCCTGATCCGGCGTCCGGCCGGAAATCTCCGCATCGGAAACACCGCGAATCATTACGTGCGCGCCCCCCGAACCCCGACGTATGCTCCACGTTCCGCATTCGTGCGGCAAGCCTTCCTCAGCAGGCCCTTGCAGACACTCTGCCGACGAACGGATCCAGCCGCCCACCTGCTCGGCCGGCCAATGGCCTTCGGCCGGTTGACTGGGCCGCGCGAGCCTGTCGCCTCTACGTCTGGCAGCGGGGACAGTAGACGGTGGTGCGGCCGGCGAGGGTAATGCGCGTGAGGGGGCAGTCGCACCGGAGGCAGGGCAGGCCGCCGCGTCCGTAGACGCGGTGGGCGGCGGCGAAGGAGCCGACGGCGCCGTCGACGTCGACGAACGGATTGGCATCGGCCAGGGTCGATCCGCCCGCGGCGATGGCCTCGGCGAGGACCTCGCGGATGGCCGCACCCAGCCGATCGACCGTTGCCCGCCGGAGGCAGCAGGCCGGCCGCCCCGGGGCCACATCGGCGCGGCAGAGGCTCTCGTCGGTGTAGATGTTGCCCAGCCCCGCCAGGAGCGACTGGTCGAGCAGGCACGACTTGATGGGCCGGCGGCGCGGGTGCACGGCTCGCCAGAGGGCGTCGGCGGAGATTTCGGCCGCCTCCGGGCCCAACGCGGCCAGCGGCCCGACGTCGGCGGCCCCGGGCGGCAGCACGTGCAGGCCCGAGGCGATGCGGCGGACGTTGCGGTAGCGGATCTCGCGTCCATCGGCCAATGCGATCGTCAGGTGCGTGTGGGGCGGCGTCGGTTCGGACCCGTCGCAGACGCGGATCGTCCCGGCCATGCCCAGTTGGATCACCAGTCGCCGGGCCGCGGTGTGAAGGACGATGTACTTGCCGCGCGTGTCGGCGCGGACGAGCCGCTCACCGGCCATGGCCGCCAGGTCGTCGGGCGAGCCGGTCCTGAGCATGTCGGCGCGGCGGAGGCGGACGTCCCTCACGTCGGCCGCGGCCACCAGCGAGTCCAGGCGGCGAGCGATGGTTCGGGCTTCGGGCAATTCAGGCATGACGATTCCCTGTCGTGCGGCCGATGTCCAGCACGTCGGCGGCGTGCAGCGCCGCGGCGTCTTCCTGCGGGCGCAGAAGCAGGATACGGTTGCTCCCGCGGTGCTCATGGCGGCCGTCCTCCGCCGCGCCCGGGCCGGCGATCGCCGGCGCGGACGGCGTCGCCGTTGGCGCCAGTCCGGCACGCAGCGCCATCAGCCACTCATCATCCGTTCACACGCCCGCAGATGCAACGATTGAGCAGTGCAGAAGGAAGTCGACTCGCGTCACAGGGCGATTGGGCTTTCGGGGAAGGCCGTTGCGGCTGTTGTCGAGCCGGACCTATGGCTTGGAAATGTTGAGTTTTCCATGCAACGCTCAGCAGTTGCGGCGTCCCGGGCACTCGGGACAGCAACTGGCCTTCCACCGGCGGCTTCCGCCGTGGGAGTCCGCCTTTCATCGGTCCCCGTATTCCGTCCTGCGACGCGAGCGACCATGGTGTCACCTGCACTTGATTTGCCATTGGCGCATCAGAGGTTATGGGGTATGCTGTGTACTGTCGGCTCGGCCGCCGGTTCGGGCGTGGCGGTTCGGATCCCCGTGCGATGCACGGGGCGCGGCCCCGGAGTACCGGCGGCAGGCTCATACACAGGTCGTTCGTGCCGCGTCAAGGGTACCGGCGTGTTGCATGGCTCGTTCGCTGATTAAGCGGTGCGAAGGGAAGTCCATTCATGCGTCAAGGATGGTGCCGGCGTGCCAAGGCCGTTCGGCTGTCGTGGACGGCCGTCTGGGTTGGCTGGCTGGCTGTTGTCGAGCCGGACCTATGGCGCTGAGAAGTCGAGTTCTCCCTGCAGGACTCCGTGGCGTTCACGAGGAGAAGACGGACATGTTCAGATTCCTGGTCGCTGGTGATGCGGTTTGGGCTTCGCGGCGGTCTCTCACGGTTCGGGCGGTCTCGGCGGTCCTGGCCCTGCTGCTGGGGCTGTCGGCGTCGGCCCCGGTCTATGCGGACGTGCAGTCGACCCATTCCTGGATCGTCCGCAGTGAGATCCAGTCCAACCACAGCATGCTCGTCCCCGGGCCCGGGGCGAGCATCCACGCGGCGGACTCGTACCGGTTCGAGAGCTGGCCGTTCCGCGGCGGGTTCGACTGGTCGGTCCACCTCGACCCGGGCACGCTGACCGGCAACGTCGAGGGGGCCCTCACGGCCACGTACCAGAACACACTCGCCCAGCCGGGCCACACCACCGTCCAGTTGACCTACGGCGGCATCGCCGACGAGAGCCGCGTCACCGGCAATCTCAAGGCCAATATCTCGATCACGCCGACGGTCGGCGTGAACGTCCTGGGCGTCTGGGGCGACGTGGGCTTGCCGATCACCGCGGTCAACTCCAACCTGACCACCAACGCCGACTTCACCACCGGTATCGGCACCGTCACCGCCACGGACTCGGCCCGGCAGACCATGGTCGAGGTCGGCGGCGACCTCCTGATCCTGCACTACGGCGTGAGCGTCCTGGCCAACTGCAGCATCTCCTTCACGCCGCGGCTGCTCAACGGCGTCCTCATCGCCGAGCACGTCGACACGGGCCTGCGGCGGACCTCGGTCGTGGACTTCTGGGCCGACGGCACGCTCGGCTTCGACCTGAACCTCGACCAGCCGGGCGACTGGAAGATCACGCTGGAGGATTTCTACCTGGAGCAGGGCGACTTCCGGACGCAGTTCGGATTCGGCGTGCTGTTCTCGATGGGCATCCCGCTGACGGGCACTAGCGCGGGGTTCGGAGGCGACATCGTGGTGCATGATTCGGGCTACTTCAGGCCGCGGTTCGAGAAGCACTGGCTCTACGACCAGACGGTCGGCGAGTTCCGCATCCACGTCGTCCCCGAGCCGTCCGCCCTGCTGCTCCTGGGCGCCGGCGCGCTGGCCCTGAAGCGCCGCCGCCGCTGCTGACGCCTTGGCCGTCGCCGTTGCTCCAGGCCGCAGCCTTCAGGGGCTGCAGTCGGACGTTCCCAGCCTGTTGACAAATCCTCGTCGGTTTCCGAGAGTACGCACCTGGTATCGGACTGCCGCGGCCGAGCGGATCGGCCCGGGCTGAACTGACGAAGGAGTTGTCCCGTGACTATGAATCTCCGCAAGGATTGCGCGACGGCGTTGCTGGTTCCCACGTCGATGGGCGTGCGGTTCACCCCGGCGGGCGGCCAGCCGTTCCATTGCTCCGACACGTTCACCATGCAGGCCACCAGTGCCGAGTCGAACGTCGCGAGCGTCTCCAGCAGCCTCGGCCTGCCGGTCAAGGTGCTGACGGCGTTCGTCAAGGGCTCGCCGATCGCGCGGTTCATCAAGGACGACCTGGCCCGGCGGCACATGGCCGTCGAGGGTCCCGAGCTCGACCAGGGCGGGCCGTGGGGCTACCGCCACCAGTTCAACCTCGCCGACAGCGGCATCGGCTCCCGCGGGCCGCGCGTCCACAACGACCGGGCCGGCGAGGTCGGCAGGACGCTGAACGTCAAGGACTTCGACCTGCAGCGGATCTTCGCCACGGAGGGCGTCCAGCTCGTGCACCTGTCGGGCCTGATCGCGGCCCTGTCGCCCCAGACCGGTACGTTCTGCCTGGAGATCGCCCGGGCGGCCAAGAAGCACGGCTCGCGGATCGCCTTCGACCTGAACCACCGGGCGTCGTTCTGGACCGGCCGCGAGAAGGAACTGGCCGGGATCTTCGCCGAGATCGCCGGCGTGGCCGACATCCTCGTCGGCAACGAGGAGGACTTCCAGTTGTGCCTGGGCCTGGAGGGCCCCGAGGCCGGCGGGAAGGACCTCGCCGCCAAGATCGAGAGCTTCAAGGGCATGATCGGCGCCGCCAGGAAGCGGTTCGGCGGCGCGTCGGTGTTCGCCACGACGCTGCGGCAGGTGGTCAGCGTCAACGAGCACCTGTGGGGCGCGATCCTGTCGGCCGGCGACCAGTGGCACATCGTCGAGCCGCGACCCATCGGCGTGCTGGACCGCATTGGCGGCGGGGACGGGTTCGTCGGCGGGATGCTCTACGCCATTCTCCGCGGCTGGAAGCCGGAGCAATGGGTGCAGTTCGGCTGGGCCACCGGCGCGCTGGTGACCACGCTGCTGACCGACTACGCCCAGCCCGCCGACGAGGAGCAGATCTGGAGCATCTGGCAGGGCAACGCCCGCGTGAAGCGGTAGAGCGGAACGGCCGGCCGCACGTCCGGCGGCGGCCGCAAACGGGGACGGCACCCGGCGTGACGGACCGTCCGGGGTCCGGGGACCGTCATCCCCCCCGGGCCTGCGGCCCTACCTCCCCATCGAGGAGGAGCGGTTCGTACGGCAATCAGGCCCCGTCAGGCCCGAAGAATGCCAGGTACGGCTCGCCCCGGGCGACGCGCTGGACGTACAGGGCCGCCTCGCGGAGGTGGTAGTCGCCCCAGAGGGAGGCTTCGCCGCGGGGGATGGCCGAGCCGTCCGGGACGTGGTCCCAGCCGTTGGGACGGTGGTAGATCGAGTGCAGCAGCAGGCCCTGGTGGTCCGGCGCCGTGGACAGGTACGGCTCGTCCAGCAGCGTCCGCAGCGTCACCAGGCCGGCCCGGCGATATCGCTCGGCGTCGTCGTCGTTGCGGCCGCCCAGCCAGCGGCCCAGGCGCAGCAGGCCCTGGGCGGCGATAGCGGCGGCGGAGCTGTCGACGGGTTCGCGGGCGTTGAACGGGTCGGCGGGACGGTCCAGGTAGGCGCCCAGGCGGGCCAGGCCCGGGGCGCCGGTGTCCCAGTAGCACACGCCGTCCGTGGGGGTGTTGGCGATGTAGAACTCGCACGTCGCCTTCGCCGCCCGCACCATCATTGCCTCGATCGCCCGGCGCCCGCCGAAGACCTCCAGTTCCGCGTCGTCGCGCGTGGCGAGGTACTCGAGTTGTTCGGCGTAGCCGCACATGACCCACGCCAGACCCCGCGTCCAGGTGGTGAAGGGGGAGTAGCCCTGCTGGCTGTTGGGACAGCGGGGCGAGCCGCTGGCGGTGTTGAAGATGAACTCGTGGGCGACGCGTCCGGGGACGTCGTAGGCGTCGCGGCCCTCACCGTAGTAGACGATGGTCGCCGCCGTCGTGCGGGCGTGGGCCAGGAGGCGGCCCAGCAGGGAGACCTTCGCGTCCTGCTCATCCATCAGCACGCCCCCGAGCCGGTGCGCCAGCGCCAGGACCCGCAGGGAGCGGATCGTGTCGGCGAAGAGGGAGTGGGGTCCGTTGAACGAGTGGATGTACCCCTCCCCGCCGCCCAGGTCGGTCCACCGGCGCGCCTGGACGGCCCCGGAGGCCTTGAGGGCCAGCTCGTAGAACGCCCGCTCCCACTCGCCGGCGTCGAAGCGCCCCTCGCGGGCGAGCCGCCAGAGGTTGCCGTACGTGCTGACGTTGTTGAACCCGTGGTCGTGCACGCCGAAGTGCGTCACGTGCGGGGCCATCACGTCCCGCGTCCGCCGGCGGCCCAGGTCCAGGAAGGCCTCCTCGCCGGTGGCGTCGAACTGCAGGATCGCCGAGCCGTACTGGAAGCCCTGCGTCCACTCGGTCCAGCCCTTGGCCCGGTAGCGGCCCTCGACGGTGAACACCGGCGAGGGGCCCCCGGGCGGGCAGGCCTCCTCGACGAGCCGGATCTTCGCGGCCGACAGCGGCCAGAAGCGCTCGAGGCGGCCGGCGAGGTCGGCTTCGGTCAGCGGGGCGGTCAGGTCGATCATGGCGCGGCCCTTCGGTTGGCGGTGCATGGTAATGATAGCATGCTTCACGGAGGCAGATTGCGCCGGCGCCCCAAAGCACGAAATCCGAAGCGCGAAGACCGAAACAGGCCTCAAACGCTTGTTTCGTATTCCGTGCTTCGGATTTCGGATTTCCCGACGGGGACTTATCTTGCGACGCGCGCCCCGCCGCCTTTCATGACCTGTTCGACTTCCGAGCGGGTGGCCATGGTGGTGTCGCCGGGGGTGGTCATGGCCAGGGCGCCGTGGGCGGCGCCGTAGTTGACGGCCTGCTCGGGGGTCTTGCCGGCCAGGAAGCCGTAGATCAGGCCCGAGGCGAAGCTGTCGCCCCCGCCGACGCGGTCGAAGATCTCCAGGTCCGGCCGCTGGACGGCCTCGAAGAAAGTCCCGTCATACCACAGGACGGCGCCCCAGTCGTTGACCGTGGCGGTCTTGGCATTGCGCAGCGTGGTGGCGACGGCCTTGAAGTTCGGGTAGGTCTTGACGACCTCGGCGATCATCGCGCGGAACTTCGACGGGTCCAGCGCCTTGGCGGCGTGGACGTCCGTGCCGGGCACCTCGAACCCCAGGGCCGCCGAGAAATCCTCCTCGTTGCCGATCATCACGTCGACGTACGGGGCGATCTGGCGATTGACCTCCCGGGCGCGGGCCTGGCCGCCGATGTCCTGCCACAGCGACGCACGGTAGTTCAGGTCGTACGAAATGACCGTCCCGGCGGCCTTGGCGGCGGCCATCGCCTCGATGGTGACCTGCGGCGTGCTGGCGGAGAGGGCCGCGAAGATGCCCCCGCAGTGGAACCAGCGGGCGCCCTGGTCGGCGAAGATCGCCTTGAAGTCGATGTCGCCGGCCTTCAGTTGCGACACGGCGGTGTGCCCGCGGTCCGAGACGCTCTTGGCGGCGCGGACGCCGAACCCGCGTTCGACGAAGTTCAGCCCGTTGCGGGACGCGCGGCCGATGCCGTCGAAGGGCACCCACTTGACGTGGGACAGGTCGACCCCGCCCTGGAGCATGAGGTCCTCCAGCAGGCGGCCGACCTCGTTGTCGACGATCGCCGTCACGTGGCTCGTCCGCAGGCCGAAGCACCGCCGCAGGCCCCGCGAGACGTTGTACTCCCCGCCGCCCTCCCACACCTGGAACGTCCGCGCCGTCCGCACCCGCCCGTCGCCGGGGTCCAGGCGGATCATCACCTCGCCCAGGCTCACGCAGTCCCACAGGCACTCTTTCGCGCTACGCAGTTTGAGTTCAGCCATGGTTGTCCCTTTCGATGGCTGGAGACTGGAGGCTGGAGGCGCTGTTGTCGTACCTCTAACCTCCCGTCTCCAGCCTCCAGTCTTTCCGTTCAGTGTTTCTTCGTCTGGTAGATCGCGTACGGCAGCGGCGCGCCGTCGCCGTCGGTGGCGAAGACGGAGGCGTCGCGGTAGGCGGCCCAGGTGTTCTCGAACCAGTCGTCGGTCGCCTCGGCGCGTCGGGGGGCGACGGCGGCGGTCGTAAAGGCGTCGGCCGCGGCGTCATAGGTGACGGTGAGGATCTCGTCGCGCAGGGCGAGGTTCTCGCCGATGAACCGCCATTCGTCGCCCAGGTCCCGATGGGGCAGTTCGCCCGACGGGTCGGTCACCAGGTGCGAGCCCCGCGAACCGCTGCCGCGCTTCAGCAGGGCGTCGACCGCCGTCAGGAAGCCGAGCTGCGCCAGGGCCAGTTCGCGGGCCTCCAGGGCCTCGATCGCCGACCCCTTCAGGCCGGCGGTGCGGATCCGCTTCCACTGGTCGCGGGCCTCGGCCAGGGCGGCCTTGACGCCGGCGGCCGAGCGGACCATGCCGGCGTGCGCGCTCATGCGGTGCTGGATGTCCCGGACCACCGCCTGGGCGTCCAGGGCCTCGGCGGCGGGCGATTCGGCGGCGGCGATCAGGCCGCCGAACCGCCGGACGGCCGCCTGGGCGGCCCGGGCGAAGGCGCCGTCGTCGATCGCGTCGTCGTGGTAGAGGTGGGCGATCCGCTGGGCGGCCCGCATCGAGCCGACCTGCCCGGCGTTCAGGGCCGACCCGCCGGGGCGCTTCACGCCGTGCGTCCCGGCCAGCTCGCCCACGACGAACAGGTGCCGGACGGTCGACTCCCACCACGCGTCGACGGCGAATCCGCCGTTGCAGTGCTGGCTGCAGACGCCGATCTCCAGCGGCGCCTTCCACAGGTCCACGCCCATCTGGGCGTACAGCTCGATGCTCGGCGGGTTCATGTGCGCCAGCCGCTCGATGGGCGTCGCCTGCATCGCGCCGGACCTCTCCAGATAGCCCAGCGCCTCGGCGTCGAGGTCTTCCAGGGCGAACGGCTCCAGGCCGTCCGTGGCGCGCGGGTTCTCGCGGAAGTCCATGAAGACGCGCCGGCCCTTGTTGATCATCTCGTTCTGGACGAGGATGTCGATCAGCGAGGAGCCGAAGTCGGCGACCTTGTCGTGGTCGAAGGGCCACTGGTAGCCCTTGAGGAAGATATCGGTGGCCAGGGCGGCCATCGAGGGGAACCAGGGGTTGAGGAACTCGCGTTCGTCGTTGCCCTCGGCGTCGGTGGAGTAGTAGCGGGGAATGACCTGCTGGTAGGTGCCCGAGAGGTTCCACCGCGGGTCGATCGACGCCAGGCCGAACTGCGACTCGGTGAGGTTGTGCGCGGCGGCCCCGGCCTCGAAGAGCTGGGCGTAGGGACCCATCTGGCCCTTGGGGTAGACGGAGATTTCGTACAGTTCGCCCGGTCCGCCGCCGGCGGCGACGACGTTGCGGCTGCGCAGGACGGTCAGGCCGCCGGAGGCGAGGTTCAGGCACAGCACCCCGCACGCGCCGTCGCCGTCGGTGAGGACGGCCAGGACGTGGAAGCGGTCGTAGACGGCGATTCCGTAGCGGCGCAACTCGACCAGGAGCTTGCGGACCATGAACCGGCTGGTCCACGGTCCGGCCGACGTGCCGCGCTGGCGCGGGTCGTGGTCGGTCTTGTAGCCGATGAACCCGCCGTTGGCGTTGTGGGGGAAGGGCACGCCCAGGTCGGCCAGGCGGTAGAAGCCCCGCAGGGAGTTGGCGCCCTCGATGAGGGCGACGTCGGCGTGGGTGCAGCCGCCGGCGGTGAGCGTGCGGGCGAAGTCGACGGCGAGGTCGGGCTCGGTGCCGCTGGTGCCCATCTTGTAATAGGTCTGCTTGTCGGAGCCGGAGTTGTTGGACGTGCCCAGCCCCACGCCGCGGGTGACCACTGCCAGGCGGGAGGCGGGGTCGGCGACGCCCGTCTCCTCCATCTCGCGGAACAGGCGGCATGCGCAGTTCAGCCCGGCGGCGCCGGTGCCGACGATCACGGTGTTGACCTCGATGACGGGGACGGTGCGTCCGTCGATGTTCATCGTCGTTTCTTTCATCGTGCGCAGTCTCTCTACAGTCGCTTGATCCCGAACCCGCCGCCGACCTCGATGACGGTGCCGGTGGAGTAGTCCAGCAGCCCCGCCGCGAAGGCCGAGACGACCTTGGCGACGTCCTCGCTCTGGCCCCAGCGTTTCGTGGGCAGCAGGCCTTCGGCGATGAGCTTGTCGTACTTGGCGGTGACGACGGCGGTCATCGGCGTGGCGATGATGCCCGGGGCGATCTGCAGGACGGGGATGCCGTACTCGCCCAGCCGGTCGGCGAAGAGCGTCGCCGCCATGGCCAGGCCGGCCTTGCTGACGCAGTACTCGCCCCGCGCCGGCGAGGACGTGTAGGCGGAGATCGACGTGATGAAGCAGATCCGCGGGCTGGGCACGACGCCCGCCTGCTTGTAGGCGATCATCCGGTTGGCCGCGAGCTGCGTGAGGAAGTAGGGGCCCTTGAGGTTGATCGCCATGAGCCGGTCGAAGCTCTCCTGGCCGGCCTGGAGGATGTCGGTCCGCTGCCTGGGCGCGACGCCGGCGTTATTGACCAGCAGGTCGAGGCGGCCGAAGATCCTGGCGATGAAGTCGACCATCGCCTCGCGGTCGGCCGCCTCGGCAATGTCGGCCTTGAAGACCTCGGCGCAGCCGTCCATCGCGGCGATCGTCGCCTTCACCTCGTAGGCGCCCTGTTCGGTGTTGTGCGGGTCGGCCACGACGTCGTTGATCACCACCGCGTAGCCGTCCGCCGCCAGGCGCATCGCGATGCCCCGGCCGATGCCCTGTCCGGCGCCGGTCACGAGGGCCACGGGTCTATCCGATACGGTCATTGTTCATCTCCCATGATGGGGCCTGGGGCACGGCGACAGCCCCGGCCGCCTGATTCCAGATGCTTCTCACAGTTCGGGCACATCCACCCACGCCCGTTTCGCCCAGCTCTCCATGCCCAGTTCGGCAAGCTGCACGCCCTTGGCGGCTTCCTTGAGGTCCCAGCGGAAGGGCTCGTCGAGGACGACGTGCCGCAGAAACAGTTCCCACTGGGCCTTGAAGGCGTTGTCGCAGGTGCGGGTGGTCGGGACGGGGATCCAGCCCTGCCGGTAGTCGATGGGCGAGTCGATGTCGGGGTTCCAGACGGCCCGCGGGGTGGCGGCGGCGGGCTGAATCTTCGCATCCCGCAGGCCCACGACCGCCGAGCCGTCCGTGCCGTCCACGTGCAGGACCAGCAGGTCCTCGCGGTTGACGCGGGTGCACCAGGAGCTGTTGAACTGGCAGATGACGTTCCGATCGGTCAGGAACGTCGCGTACGCCGCGTCGTCCGAGTCGGCGTCGTAGGGCTCGCCCTGCTCGTTGAAGCGGGTGGGGATGTGGTTGGCGCCCAGGCACGTCAGGGCCGTGATGTTGCCGAAGAGGTTGTCCACGACATACCGCCAGTGGCAGAGCATGTCGATGATGATCCCGCCGCCGTCGGCCTTGCGGTAGTTCCAGCTCGGCCGCTGCAGCGGGTCGTGCTCGCCGGTGAACACCCAGTAACCGAACTCCCCGCGGACGCTGAGCAGGCGGCCGAAGAAGCCGATGTCCAGCAGGCGGCGGAGCTTCACCAGCCCCGGCAGCCACAGCTTGTCCTGCACGACCCCGTGCTTGACGCCGGCGGCCCGGGCGCGGCGGTACAGTTCCATCGCGTCGGCCGACGTCGTGGCGGTCGGCTTCTCGCAGTAGACGTGCTTGCCGGCCTCGATCGCCCCCGTGACGGCGGCGACGCGGCGGTCGGTCGTCTGGGCGTCGAAGTAGACGCCGTACGCCCCATCCTTCAGCAGGGCGTCGAGGTCCGTCGACCACGGCAGGCCGCCGTGGGCGTCGGCCAGGTGCTTAAGCTTGTTGGCGTTGCGGCCGGTGAGGACCGGCTCGGGCACGATGACCTCGTCGTCGGAGACCCTCACGCCGCCGGCGGCGCGGATGGCCAGGATGGAACGGACCAGGTGCTGGTTGGTGCCCATGCGACCCGTCACGCCGTTCATGATGATGCCTAC
>JAAYZK010000280.1 GCA_012514895.1 Planctomycetota bacterium
GCCTCACCGCCCCGATCGCCAGGAACCTCGCGCCGTCCGGCGCGAATGGAAACACTACCCCAGATTGAAAACCACCCGTGCCGCCTGGAGACGACAATGGGCCGCTTAAGGAAGTGCCATTCGCGACACGTACCGGATCAACATGGTCGGCGGCGATCGGCTGACGGCCGACCTGACCAGCAACGACTTCGACACGTACGTCGCCGTCCTGCTGCCCGGGGCGGAGACGCCGCTCACCAACGACGACTACAACGGCTCCCGCTCCCACTCGCGCATCGAGGCCCAGGCGACGCAGGCCGGCACCGCCGCGGTGGTGGTGACCTCGTACAAGGCGGGCGAGACCGGCGCCTATCGGCTGACCCTGTCTCACGAGCGGGCCGGCGGCGGGGGGGGCGGCGGGGCGATGGCCCCGATCGTCGTCGGCCGCCTGGAGGCCGGCGGCGAGCAGATCGATGGCAGATTCTGCCGGACCTACACCCAGACCTGCCGGGCGGGGGAGGCCCTGGTCGTCGACCTGCACAGCCGCGATTTCGACACCTTCCTTCGCCTCCAGTCGCCCACCGGGCGGCTGCTCACCAACGACGACTTCATCTCGACCCGCTGGTCGCGCCTGGTGGTTCCCGCCTGCGAAGCGGGCCAGTACAAGGTGACGGTCAGCGCCTACAACGAGAACGGCACCGGCGACTACTGGGCATCGGCCGAACGGATCGCGCCCGGCGAGGGCCTGCGGGTCATCGAGGGGTCGCTCCAGTCCGGGGACGACTGCCTTTCCAGCGGCGAGTACCGCGACGTGCACACCTTCACGGCCCGCGCGGGCGAGACAGCGTGCGTGGAGCTGATCGGCGAGGGGTTCAACGCCTACCTGATCGTGGTCGGTCCGGACGGCGCCCAGGTCGAGAACGATGACCGCGCCGGCGGCGTGGGCGACAGTTGCGTCATCCTGCCCATCGAGCGGACCGGCGACTACCGGGCGGTGGCCACCAGCGCAGCCGCGGGCGAGACCGGGCGCTACACGCTCCTGGTCCACCGCCGCAGCGAGCAGCGGGAGGTCCACCACGGACGGCTGAGCGCCGACGACCGCCGGCAGGACGGCAAGCACGTCGATACGTACGGCTTCACCGGCCGTGCGGGCCGGCGGATGCGGGTCGAGCTGCGGAGCGAGGAGTTCGACGCCTGCCTGGTCGTCCGCACGCCCGGCGGCAAGGAGTTGACCGACGACGACGGCGGCACCCGCGGCCGCGACAGCCTGCTGATGCTCTGCCTGGAGGAGGACGGCCCCTACGAGGTGCGGGCCACCAGCCTCAACGCCGGCGAGACGGGCGCCTACACGCTGGAGATCGCCGAGGACGAAGGCACCGTCGGCGGAGGCGTGCAGGACGGCACGCCACCGCCCGCGACGGCCCCGTCGGACACCCAGGGCGGTGCGGTGCCCCTGGTGGAGGACTTCCGCAACGTCTACGGCGTCTTCGTGGGCATCAACGATTACTCGGCCCAGGGCGCCACCTGCTTCACCGAGTGCGTCGGCGACGCCCGGCGAGCCATGGAGGCCCTGGCGGGCATGGGCATGCCCTCCGAGAACGCCGTCTTCCTGTCGGACGCCCAGGCCACCGCCGGCCAGGTCGCCGACGCCCTCCGCCGCATGGGCCGGCAGGTGCGCGAGGGCGGGATGCTGGTGTTCTTCTACTCCGGACACGGCGCCGAACAGGACCGCCCGGCCGACCGGGCCCCCGACGTGCACGACATGGACGGCAAGGATGAAGTCCTCTGCCTCTACGACGGCGACATGACCGACGATGACCTGGCCGAACTGCTCGACCCGGCCGACCAGGGGCTGGTGATGGTCATCCTGGACTCCTGCTACAGCGGCGGTTTCCTCAAGGAGATCACCGCCAGGCCCCGAAGGGTTGGCATGTTCAGCAGCGAGGAGGGCATCGCCTCCTTCGCCGCCAGCCAGTTCCAGGCCGGAGGCTACCTGGCCCACTTCTTCGCCGACGGCCTGCGGCGGTCCGGCGAACAGGGGTCGCTCAACTGCGACGCGAACCTGGACGGCATGGTCACGATCTTCGAACTCAAGGAGTACATCCACGAGCGCTATCGCACCCAGGTCAAGAGCACCCGGCAGCTTCGCGACGTGCCGCAGACCCAGGTGAGCAACCAGCACTTCGTCTTCGGATCCAGTTGCCCCGACCTGTTCTCCGCCCTCTTCGCCCGCCATCGCGGCAAGGACGCCGTCGCCGGGCGCACTCCCTGACAGGGACGGAACAGAAGGACCCAGGAACGGTAACAACGGTCAGGAAGGGCGGGCCGGAGGCAGGTCAGCGCCTTGCTGCGCTGCCTCAGATCTCCAATCTCAGACTCCGGATCCTCCCGCCTCCTCCGTCAGCACATCCGTCAGCAGGTACTGGTGCTTGTACTGCTCGTCGCGGCCGCGGCGGGCGGCCAGGAGGGCGCGCTGGCGGAGGTCGAAGGTTCCGGGGGCGACCGGAAGGATGCGGGGGGCGGCCAGGCGGCCGGAGCGGCGCTTGGAGGCGTATTCGATGTTCAGGCGGCCCAGTTCCCCGTCCAACAGCTCGGCCAGGCGGGGGTCAGCGGCGGCGGGGGGCTCGGCGGTGATGCGGTAATACGGGGTCGCCGCGAAGCACGGCTGGGCCAGGAAACGGTCGATCGGCACGGCCAGGCGGCGGCTGACGGCGGCCATGGCAGCCACGAGCTGGTGCTCGGTGAGCTTCTCGCCGGTGAGATTGGCGGTGTGGGCATCCTTGGACAGGAAGGCGATCAGCGGCGTGTCGCCGAGGAAGCCCGTCACGCGGACGCGATCGCCGATGCTGTAGCGCCACAGGCCGGACCGGTTGGTCAGGACGACGAGGTACTCGGCGCCGACCTCGACCTCGTGGGTCCGCAGGACCGTCGGACGCTCGTCGGCGGCCTGGGCGGCCGGGATGAACTCCAGGAAGGCCCCCAGCACGTCGGCGACCCCGGCGGACGTCTCGTCCTCCAGCGGCAGCGACAGGCGGCCCTCGCTGGCCAGCAGGCCGATGTCGCGGATCGGCACGCCCGGGGCGCGGCGGCGCAACTCGGGCAGGTAGAGCCCCAACGTCCCGCCGGTCCAGTGGGCCAGCAGCGCCAGCTCCCAGAAACTCTTCGTGCTGACGACCCCGCCGTCGGCGGCCAGCCGCCGTTCGATCGCCCGCGCCTGCCGCGGCTGCCTGCGGAGGGCCAGGCGACGGCCGACGGCGGGCTCGACGGGGCCCGGCGGGGTAAGCGTGCCGTCCGCCAGGTCGCGCAGGAGCGCCTCCAGGTGCGTTTCGGCGGTCGTGAGCAGTTGGAGGACGCTGGAAGGGTTGGCGGTGGAGATCAGGGCGACGTCCTGGCCGATCGCCAGGCGGGCGAGCGTGTACAGGCGGGCGGCGGGGTCGGCGATGGCGGCGGCGGGGCCGCCGACGTACATGCGGCGGACGATCCGCTTCTGGCTGGCGGCCAGCAGGCCGGAGATCGACCCGCAGGGCACGCCGGCGGGCGAGCGGTACTCGATGCCGGCGCTGGAGATCTGGAGGATCTTCCGCAGCCAGGCGGCGGGGTGGTCGCTGAGCATCCTGTAGCCGAAGGCGTTCCAGCCCCGCCGGTAGGCGTCCAGGGCGGCGGCGGTGATGGGGATCCGCTTGGGCGTGCCCGTCGTGCCGCTGGTGAGGGCGAACAGGACGATCCGCTCGCCGCGGGGGAAGAGGGCCTCGACGTCGCCGGCGTAAACGCTTTCGAGGTAGGCCGCCCGCGCGGCATGATCGCCGACGGGGACGGCGTCGACGAAGTCGGCGTAGGTCCGTACGCGGTCGAGGCGGTGGTCGCGGCCGAAGCGGGTGGCGGCGCCGCGGGCGAGCAGGCCGGCCAGCAGGGCGTCCTGGGCGTCGCGGCCGCGATGGAAGGCGCGGAGGTAGGCCCGCAGTTGGGCGCGGGCGTGCAGGCCGGCCAGGCGGGCAGCGGGACGCAGCAGGAGTCGCGCCAGGCTCATCGCCCGCCCGCTCCGACGGCCATGGCACGGCGCGGGCGCTTCTTGGCGACGCCGGGCCCGTCGGCCAGATAGCGGTCGAAAAAGGAGATCGTCCGCCTCGCGTAGGCCTCGGGGGCGACCACGGCGGCCTGGTTGTGCCGCGCGCCGTGGACCAGCCACAGCCGCTTGGGCGGCGCCGCGGCGGCGTGCAGGACGCGGGCGAGGGCCGGGTCGATGTAGCTGTCGCGACGGCCGTGGATGAAGAAGATCGGCGTGCGCCTCAGCCGCCGCAGGCAGCGCTGAACGGAAGGATAGCGGCAGCCGGTGCGGCACTGGGCCCGCTTGATGACGGCCCAGGCCATCATCCGCCAGAAGAACGGGGGATGGTTCTCGTAGGCCAGGCGGATGCGGGCGAAGATCCGCGCCCAGCGTTTCATCATGGAGATGCAGACGGCCTCGGTGCTGAAGGCCCCGTCGCAGATGAGGGCGCGGACGTTGGGGTCGGCCTCGGCGGCCAGGACGGCCAGGGCGGCGCCGCGGCTGATGCCGAACAGGCCCAGGCGGGCCGGCAGGCCCTCGTCGATGAGGCGCTGGGCGACGTAAGCCGTCGCCCCCAGGGCGTCGGCCAGTTCGCGGTTGGAGGCCCACTGCAGGGGGCGGTAGCCTTCGGTCTCAGTGCTGGCGCCGTGGTTGCGGAAGTCGAAGGCGAAGAGGTTGTACCCCGCCCGCAGCAGCGGCCGCGCGTAGCGGACGCAACTGTAGCGGTCGCAGCCGAACTCGTGGAGGAACACGACGGTCCCCCGCGACGCCCGGCGGTCGGGCGCCCACAGCCACATTCCCGCCAGCGGCGTGCCGTCCAGGCTGTGGAAACGGACCGTGTCGCCGTGGATGCGGCCGTAGGCGGCCGGTCCGGGGCTCAGCGGGGCCGTGGTGTCCAGGAAGAGGTTCAGGGCGATCCCGACGTACCGCGCGAGCACCAGGGCGAACCAGACGCCCAGGCTGACGCACGTCAGCGTGATGGCCAGGGCGGCCCAGTTGTAACCGATGAAATGTCGGATCGTCTGCAGGACTGTCGCGACCATGCCTTCCACACCCGCTCCGCGCGGCGGTCCATCCGCGGACCGCCACAACTTCGCTCATGGAGGGAATGATACACGCCTCGTTTCCTCCGTGCCAACGGGGACTTGGGCGATTTTGCCCGCGGAAGTGGAGGAAAAGACGGCGGAGGCTCGCGCGACCCGGCCAAGAGCTTACACCCTCGCGGAGCAGTACTTACGGATGTCAGGCCGGACCCGTGGCAAAGAGACGCATGGCTGTCGAGGGGCGGGGGCGACAAAGCCTTGCGGAATCCGGCCGCGGCGGTTGACAGGCGGGTGCTTTTCCGTAGAGTGTCAATGCGGTGGCGCAGGAAGAATCGGTCAACAGACGGCTTGAGCATCCTCCCCGGCCGGCGGAGTTCTCGAGAGAGCGTCCGCCCGCGGAAGGGTCCTGAAAGGACTCCCAATTACCCGCCTGATCTCCGTGAACAGCCCTCGCCGGCACAAAGGGACGTCGGGATCGGGGGCCTTGCCCGCAATGGAGTAGTGTTCCGTGGACGAAAGTGCATCCGCATTCCTGATGTTCCTGAGTCTCATCGCCGGTCTTGGGGTATTCCTGCTGGGCATGAAGTACCTCTCGGAGGGCCTCCAGGCCATCGCCGGCGACCGCCTGAGGAAGATGATTCAGGCGGTGACAAACAACCGGTTCATGGCCGCGGGTGTCGGTGCCGGCGTGACGTGCCTGGTGCAGTCCAGCCACGTTACGGTCATCACGGCCATCGGCTTCGTCAATGCCGGATTCATGACGCTCTCCCAGGCCATCGGCGTGATCATGGGCGCCAACATCGGCACCACGATCACCGGGTGGGTCCTCGCGCTGAACATCGGCGACCAGGGCCTGCCCATGCTCGGTATCTCGGCGCTGGTCTACCGATTCGCCAAGAAAGACAAGCTGCGCTACGGCGCCATGGCGGTGATGGGCCTGGGGATGATCTTCTTCGGCCTGGAGTTGATGAAGGATGCCTTCGCGCCCATCCAGCAGATGCCCGAATTCCTGGTGTGGTTCCAGAAGTTCGAGGCCGACAACTACATCGGGGTGCTCAAGTGCGCCGCCGTCGGCTGCGTGATGACGTTGATCGTCCAGTCGTCGTCGGCCACGCTGGGCATCACCATCGGCCTGGCGGTCACGGGGGTGATTCCGTTCCATACCGCCGCGGCGCTGGTGATGGGCCAGAACATCGGCACGGCCATCTCGGCCAGCCTGGCCGCCATCGGCACGACCACCAACGCCAAGCGGGCCGCCTATGCCCACATTATCTTCAATGTCGTGGGCGTGGCGTGGATCACGGCGATCTTCAGCCCCTACCTGGTGCTCGTCGAGAGGTTCGTCGGCCTGTTCGGTTTCGATCCGGCCGAGGTCGTCACGTTGCCGGACGGCAGACAGACCTACCCGGACGTGACCGCCGGCATCGCCGCGGTGCACAGCGGGTTCAACATCGTCAACACGTTGGTGTTTCTGCCTTTCACGCACGCGCTGGCCGACTTGCTGACCCGCCTGTTTCCCGATCGCGAGTTCCGCGAGGAGCCGCACCTGACGCTCCTGGACGGACGGCTGATCGCCACGCCGGCGATCGGCATCGAGCAGTCCCGCCGCGAGCTGGTCCGCATGGGCGAGCAGATCGACAGGATGCTCCAGCGGGTCCGCAAGGCCATTGCCGGCGAACAGCTCTCCGAGAGCGAGGTGGATAAGATCTTCCACAAGGAGGAGGTGCTGGACATCATGCAGAAGGAGGTGACGGTATTTCTGACCGGCCTGCTGTCCAGCAGCGTGCCCCGCGCCGTCGCAGACGAGGCCCGGCGGATCATCCGCATGGCCGATGAGTACGAATCGGTCAGCGATTACATCGCCAACATCATGAAGCTGCTCTTGCGCCACCAGAAGGCCGACCTGGTCTTCAACCAGGCCGACCGCGATTCGCTGGTGCGGCTGCACGACGAGGTCGCCGACTACATCGCCATGGTCAACAGGGGCTGCGCCGAGAACCACCCGGAGATCGTCTCGAAGGCCCACTCCCGGGGCGATGGGATCACCCACATCGTCCGCGACCTGCGGGGCACCCACCTGGCCGGCGTCTCGGTGACGCCGGTCAACCCCTTGACGACCGTGATCTACACCGATATGCTCAACGCGTACCGCCGCGTCAAGGACCACGCCATGAACGTCGCGGAGGCCCTGGCGGGGCAGAAATAGCAGGATTTCACCATGAACGCGAAAGACAGCGCCGCTCCCGCCCGCCTCACCGACGCCGCCTCCATTGCCCAGGTCATCGCCGCCATGACGCTGGAGGAGAAAGCCGCCCTGGTCGGCGGGGCGACCCCCTTCCGCAGCGCGGGCGTCGAGCGGCTGGGTATCCCGGCGGTGGTGATGGCCGATGGCCACAACGGGATCAACATCTTCCATCTCCTGCAGAACTACATCCACGACGCCGCCGTCGAGGCCGGGCTGGACCGCGAGCAGGTCCGTAGGATCACCCTGCCGGTCCACCGCAAGGAGGCCGAGGGCCTGATCGCCCTGATGAACGACGGGCCGGACCACCCGCTCTGGCAGGACCTCGTGGCCGAATGGCGGCCGTTCCTGACCGCCCTGCAGGGGCAGCTCCGCAGGGAACTGGCCCCCACGGGGCTGCCGTCGTGCTTCCCGGTGGGGATCGTCATGTCGGCCACGTGGGACCCCGACCTGGCCGGCCGGTGCGGGCGGGCCGTGGCCGCCGAGGCGCGGGCGTTCGGCCTGGACATCCTGCTGGGGCCGAACGTCAACATCCACCGCGACGGCCTGTGCGGCCGGGCGTTCGAGAGCTTCTCGGAGGACCCCTGCCTGTCGGCCGCGATCGGCGTGGGATACATCCGCGGCGTGCAGGAGGAGGGCGTCGCCGCCGTCGTCAAACACTACGTGGCGAACAACCAGGAAACCGGGCGGCTCGGCGTCGACGAGAAGATCGCCCCCCGCGCCCTGCGCGAGATCTACCTGCCCAGCTTCAAGGCGGCGGTGCAGGAAGGCGGCTCGTGGATGGTCATGAGCGCCTACAACAAGGTGAACGGCCAGGCCTGCGCGATGAACCGCTGGCTGCTGACCGACGTGCTCCGCCAGGAGTGGGGCTTCGAGGGCTTCGTCGTCTCCGACTGGGGCGCCGCCTACGACCGCATCGAGGCCCTGCGGGCCGGCAACGACCTGGAAATGCCCGGGCCCTGCGATCCGAAGGCCGTCGCCGACGCCGTCCGCGACGGAACGCTGGACGAATCGGTCCTCGATGAGAGGGTCGCGGCCCTGCTGCGGGTGATGCTCAGGCTGCCGGCCTTCCGCCACGGAAAACGCCCCGCGCTGGATCGCGCACGCTCGGCGGCGGTCGCCCGGACCGTGGCGGCCGAGGGCATGGTGCTGCTGAGGAACGAGCGCGGCGCGCTGCCCCTGGGAGGCGGGCGCCTCGCGGTGTTCGGGGCCAACGCGACCGACCCGATCGCCACCGGGACCGGCTCGGCCGGCGTGGCCTGCCCGCACGTCGTGTCGGCCCTGGAGGGGCTGCGGGCGCGGTTCGGCGAGGCGAACGTCGTCCACGACAAGCTGCCGGACGACGCGGCCGCCGCCGTCGTCTGCATCGGCGCCGTCAGCGGCGAAGGCCGCGACCGCCCCAACCTCGATCTGGCCGAGCAGGACGTCGCCATGATCTGGGACGTCGCCCGCCGCTGCCGCGCCAGGTCCATGCCGTGCATCGTGGTTCTCAACGTCACCGGTCCGGTCCTCATGGCCGACTGGGTCGACCAGGTCGACGCGGTGCTGCTGGCGTGGCTGGGCGGGCAGGAGATCGGCCACGCCGTCGCCGACGTGCTGTCCGGCGATGTTTGCCCCTCGGGCAAGCTGCCGCTGACGTTCCCGCGGCGTTACAAGGACGGCCCGACCTGGATGAACTTCCCCGGCGAGTTCGGCGAAGTGGTCTACGGCGAAGGCGTCTTCGTGGGCTACCGCTACTACGACACCGCCGGCGTCGAGCCGCTGTACCCCTTCGGCTTCGGCCTGTCCTACACCCGCTTCGAGCTGTCGGACCTCGCCGTCGACGCCGAGACGCTCGACCTGGACGCCGGCGGCGACCTGGCGGTCAGCGTCAGGGTGGCCAACACCGGCAGCCGCCGGGGCAAGGAGGTCGTCCAGCTCTACCTCGCCTCCCCCGGCGGCCCCGTCCGCAGGCCGGACAAGGAGCTCAAACGGTTCGCCAAGGTCGACCTGGCGCCCGGCGCGGCCGCCACGGTGCGTTTCACGCTGGGGGCGCCGGACCTGGCCCATTGGGACGCCCGCGAGCATCGCTGGCGGATCGTTCCCGGCCGGTACCGCCTTCTGGCCGGTGTCTCGTCCCGCGACATCCGCGCCGAAACGGAGGTCCGCGTCCGAGGCGGCGACCTGGAGGAGCGGAAGACCGGCGCCGAATGACCCGCCGGGCACACTTACGCTTCTTTCTGCATCGGTCAGCAAAAGCCTTGCGGTGCGTCAGTCCACCAGCAGCAGGCCGAAGTAGTGCTGCTCGTCGTCGTGGTCGCGGACGACGTCGATGGTGAAGCCGTGCTTGCGGACCGTGGCGTAGACGTCGATGCCGCACGACTCCATGGAGGGGCGGGCCTGGTCCGGGTGGCGGCAGCCGCCCTCCAGGGGGCAGCCCTGGCGGCCGCACAGGGAACAGGGGCCGCTCCCGAAGCCCAGGGCCTTGTAGTGCCCGGCCAGGAACACCTGGCGCTCCAAGTCGACGGCGACGCGTTTGGCCTGCCCGCGGGGGGCTTCGAACAGGACGCCCCGGCGATAGCCGTCGAGCACCCGCCGCGTCTGCTCGGGCGGCGGCGCGTGCGGCGGGCACATCAGGTTGCTTGCGTAGCCGCCGCAGCCGAACTGGCATTTCAGCCTGACCCACGCGGCCGTCTCGACCGTGGCCGGGTCGATCACCCGGGCGCCCAGCGTGCCGTGCTGCTCGGCCATGGACAGCAACTGCTCATCCGTCAGCGGTGTCCGCCGACTGCCGCTGGGCGGCTTGGGCGTGCGGGGCTGTCGGTCGGCGGGTCTTTTCGTTGCCATGGGCTTTCCTCCGGATACGCGGCCGCACCCGGCGGATTATAGCACATCCGGCGAATCTGTCTGATCCGACGGAACACCGGAACGGAGATGGCGTCTTCCCGCCGGAGCGAAACTGCCCCTCACGGCAGACGGCCGGTGTCGTAGTGGCGCTTGAGGAGGGCGAAGTCGTCGAGGTCGACGTCGCCGTCACCGTCGAAGTCGCCCATGGACCCATCCGCGCCGGCTGCGGTGCCGAAGTGCCTCTTGAGGATCATGAAGTCCTCCAGGTCGACGTCGCCGTCCCCGTCGGCGTCGCCAACGGGCGTCCACGACGGGGCGCCGTCGGCGAAGCCCGGCGGTTCCATCGGGTAGCGGCTGCGGTCGATGGCGAGGTGGGCGTTGCCGGTCAGCACGAGGTCCCCGTCGCCGTAGCTCAGGATGGGCCCGCAGACGGTCCCGCCGGCGTTGCCTGACAGGACGAACCGCTCGGCCGCCATGGCGCCCGAGATCGTGCCGAAGTTGCCCGCGAAGAACACGCTGAACCCCGGCGCCAGAATCGCCGCGCCGCCCATCGCGCGCAGCGCGTCGAACTGCGGGCTGTCGGGCAGGTCCTCCACGCCGCGGAAGGATGTGTTGCCCTGGAAGCGAATCGTGTTGGCGTCCCAGGCGTCCTGGCCGGCATCCTCGGTGATGATCACGCCGGTCAGGGCCAGGTTGCCGAGGAAGCAGACCCGGTTGGGCGTCTCGATGAACATCACGCCCAGGACGGTGGTGTTGCCCGAGAACGTCGGGTTGGTTCCGGCGGCGACGCGGATGTTCTCGAAGACGAGGTTGCCCCCCGTCGGCGTGGCGGCGTCGACGGTGTCCGTCGCGAACGGCTCGAAGACCGTCGGATCGACCTGCGGGAACTCCACATCCCCGATGCCGCAGTGGATGTGTTCGCTGATCCGGTCCCAGGACGTCTGGCCCCCGATCCAGGGATAGCCTGTGATCGAGGCATACCCCTGGGGGTTGCAGATGAAGATGTCCCCGTCGATCCCGGGGTTGCCGGTGAGCGCGACGGCCTCGGCGCTGCCGTACGTCGCCGACAGGATGTCGGCCTCGCCAGGATCGTTGACGCCCTCGATGCGGGCGCAGCCCGTCATGATGATCCTGCCCCGGGCGGCGATGCCGAAATCGAGCGCACTGCCCGACGCCAGGGCGGCGTCCGCGGAGGCGGACAGGAAAACCGACAGACAGAACGCAACGGCCGGCATGCGCGTTTCTCTCATGCGGAGTCCTCCCAGTGGGCCGTGAGAGCCTGTTGTCTCTTATCGGCCGAAATGGCCGCCGCGTTCAGGCCGTGATGTGATCGAACAGGGCCGAGGAGAGGTAGCGCTCGCCGAAGCTGGGGATGATCGCGACGATGACCTTGCCGGCGCTGTCGGGCCGTGCGGCGACGACGGCGGCGGCGCGGAGGGCGGCGCCGCTGGAGATGCCGACGAAGAGCCCTTCCTCGCGGGCGGCGCGGCGGGCGTAGTCGAGGGCCTCGTCCTGGTCGACCTGGACGACCTCGTCGACGATGTCGAGGTTGAGCACCTTGGGGATGAAGCCGGCGCCGATGCCCTGGATCTTGTGCGGGCCGCCCTTGAGTGGCTGGCCGGCCAGGGCCTGCGTGATCACCGGGCTCTGGGACGGCTCGACCGCAACGGCCCGGAAAGACGGCTTGCGGGCCTTGATCGCCTCGGCCACGCCGGTGATCGTCCCGCCGGTGCCCACGGGGCTGATGACGACGTCCACCTGCCCGCCGGTGTCCGCCCAGATCTCCTCGGCGGTCGTCGCCCGGTGGATGGCGGGGTTGGCGGGGTTCTCGAACTGCTGGGGGATGTACACCCGCTTTTCGGCGGCGGCAATCTCCTCCGCTTTGCGGATCGCCCCGGTCATCCCCTCGGCGGCCGGCGTGAGGACCAGCTCGGCCCCCAGGGCCTTGAGCACCTTGCGCCGCTCGAGGCTCATCGACTCGGGCATCGTCAGCATGAGCCGGTAGCCCCGGGCCGCCGCCACGAACGCCAGGGCGATGCCCGTGTTGCCGCTGGTCGGTTCGACGATCAGCGTGTCGGCGTCGAGCCGGCCGGCCCGCTCGGCCGCGTCGATCATCGCCACGCCGATGCGGTCCTTGACCGATGCCAGGGGGTTGTGGCTCTCCATCTTGGCCAGGACGGTCGCCTTGCCTGGGGCGAGCCTGCGGATGCGGACCAGGGGGGTTCGTCCAACCGTCGCGGTGATGGTGTCATGAATGGCTGCCATGGTGCGGCTCCTTTCGCATGCCTGAATGATAGCGCGCCCGGCCGCCTCCCGCCCGGCCTGGTCAGTCTGGTATAGTCTAGGATGCCACTCTAGCGGGGGACCGCACAAAAATACGGTATAATCATGAGGATTGTCAAGCCTCCAGGAGAATCCGTTGAGCGGTAAGCGTGGAAGTGGGGCTTGGAACTGGCCTTGAGGTTCGCCCTTGTCATGGAGGGAGGGGCACCCGATAATGTTCATCGGACGTCTGCGGTTTGCACTACGAAGAAGGCGGATGAATGTGAATCTCTCGCAGAAGTGTCAGTATGCGGTGCGTGCCGTCCTGGAGTTAGCGCGGCGGTATCGGCAGGGGCCGGTGCCGGCCGGCGAGGTGGCGGCGAGCCAGGGGATTCCGCAGCGGTTCCTGGAGGTCATTCTCAACGAGCTCAAGCCCAGCGGGCTGGTGGAGTCCCGCCGCGGGGCCCAGGGGGGGTACAGCCTGTCCCGCGACCCGCGGTCGATCACGGTGGGGCAGGTGATCCGCCTGATCGAGGGCCCGCTGGATCCCGTTCGCACGGAGGCCGGGCCCCCGGGCGGGGACCTGCCGTGGGGCACGCGGGCCCTGCACGAACTGTGGGACCGTGCCGGGCGGGCGGTGGACTCGGTGTACGATTCGGTCACCTTCCACGACCTGGTCGACCGCGAGCGCTCGCTCCGCCGCAGCGTGGCCGACTACAGCATCTGAGGAGCGGCAGGCCCAGGCTTTGCAGCCCGACGTCGCAGGAATGCGCACTCTCTCATCTCATCAAGTTGATTCCCGTCTTGACACCGCCGCGTGCTGGGGGATAATAAGTGAGCGTTCATTCACTATCGGGCCGGCCGGCCCGGGAGCGGTCCGCGGCGTGCGGACGCAGGCCGGCGTTCGACGGGCGGTGCGGGAGCGGAACGGGCGATGGCCAGACCGGCGGTCAAGAAGGGGCGGATGGAGGCGGCGGCGATCGAGCTGTTCGCCACGCAGGGGCTGGCGCGGACGACGGTCCGCGACATCGCCGCCGCCGCCGGCGTCGGCGAGGGGGCCCTGTATCGCCACTGGGCCGGCAAGAACGAGATGGCCTCGACGCTGTTCCGGCGGGAGGTCCACGCCTTCGTCGAGGCGCTGCGGCCCTTCCTGGAAGACGCCGGGCCGCCCCTGGCCCGCCGGGTGGACGCGGCCGTCCGGTTCATCTACGACTTCTACGAGGCCCAGCCGACCCGCCTGGCGTTCATCCTCTTCACCCAGCACGGCTTCCCGGACCAGCACGTCCTGGACGACGCGCTGGACCCCTTCACGATGCTGCTGGCCTTCTGTCAGCGGGAGATGCGGAACGGGACGATCCCGCCAGCCGACGCCGAGGTCCTCGCCTCGCTGGTGATGGGGTCGGTCCTCCAGCCGCTCATCATGCACCGCTACGGCCGCGTCGCGCGCCCGCCGGCGGCGATCGCGGCCGACGTGGCGGCGGGCATCACGGCGCTGCTGCTGGGCGGGACGGCCAGAGAGGTCGGGGCATGAGCGGCACGGGCGGGTCACGGTCGGAGGGCTCGCGGGGGCCGGCGTGGCCGCTGCTGGCGGTGTTCTGCCTGCTCCCGGCGATCCAGACGGCGACGGCCGTCTGGCTGGAGATCCTGCCGGCGGTGACCTATCCGCTGCTGAAGGCCGTCATGATCGCCGTTCCCCTGGCCGTCTGGCGCTGGCGGGGGCTGGGGCCGCGGGGCGTGGCCGCGCGGATCGGCCTGACGCGGCCGCGGCCGCTGGCGGGGGCGGGGATCGGCGCGGCGATGGCGGCGATCATCGCGGCGGGCTACGTGCTGGTGCTGCGCGGCGCGGTCGACGGGGCGGGCATCGCTGCGAAGGTCGACTCGCTGGGCCTGCGGGAGCACTACTGGGCGATGGCGGTCGTCATCTCGCTGGCGAACGCCGCGTTCGAGGAGTATTACTGGCGCGGCTTCCTGCTGAGCGAGCTGCGGCCGCTCGCCGGCGGGTCGGTGCGGCTGATCGTGCTGGCGGGGGGGCTGTTCGGCCTGCATCACCTCTTCGCCCTGGCGCCGATGCTGGCATGGCCGCTGGCGGCGGGGTGCACGGCGGTCACGATGGTCGCCGGGGGATTCTGGGCGTGGATGCGGGTCCGGGGGTTCTCACTGGCGGACGTGTACGTAAGCCATATCCTGGCGGACCTGGCGATCATGGGCATCGGTTGGGACCTGTTGCAGCAGGCAGCGAGAGGGTGATGCAGTACGATCCACAGACACTGGCGCAGATCCGGCGCGGCCGCAGCCGCTTCGTGGCAATGGTGATCACCTACGGGCTGGGCGTGTTCAACGACAGCTTCTTCCGGCAGGCGGCAATCCTGCTGGCGGTCGCCGAGGGGCACAAGCACATGCAGGGCTGGATCATGAGCCTGTTCGCCCTGCCGTACCTGCTGTTCGCCTCGCCGGTCGGCTGGCTGGCGGACCGGTTCTCCAAGAAGCACGTGGTCATCGGCGCCAAGGCCCTGGAGGTGGTGGCGATGGGGTTCGGGGCGGCGGGGCTGCTGACGTTGAACTGGTACCTGGTGCTGGTGATGGTGTTCATCATGGCGATGCAGTCGTGCCTGTTCAGCCCGGCGTTGAACGGGTCGATCCCGGAACTGTACCCGGACGTCTATGTGACGCGGGCGAACGCCACACTGAAAGTGGTCGTGACGATCATGATCCTCGCCGGCGTCGCCGCGGCGGGGGCGGCGCTGGGGTTCAAGGCGTCGGGATGGCGGGGGCTGCCGATCGGACGGGTGATCGTGTCGATCGGCGTGGTGGCGATTGCGGCGGGGGGGCTGGCGATGAGCTTCGGCGTGGTCCGCCGGCCTGCGGCCGATCCCCGCGCCAGGTTCCCGCGCCAGGGGCCGCTGAGCACGGCCCGGGAGCTGATCGCCATCCGGGCCGACTCGCTGCTGTTCAAGGTGGTGCTGGCGACGGTGTTCATCTGGTTCGCCGGGTCGATGCTCATCCAGTTCATCACGGTGATGGCGGTCGAGCAGTTCGAGTGGGGCGAGGCGGTCGGGGGGTACCTGGTGGCGGCCGAGCTGGTCGGGCTGGCGGCAGGGGGGCTGCTGGCCAGCCGCCTGGGCGAGGGGCGGTGGTACCGCGTGATCGGCCCGTGCATGATGGCGATGGCGGTTGTCCTGCTGGTCGCGGAGATGCTGCCCTTCATGCCGGCCTCGGCGCGGCTGGCGTCGGCCTACGGGCTGCTGGGGGCGGTCGGCGTCCTGGGCGGGGTCGTAATGATCCCCTGCGAGGCCTTCATCCAGCGGCGTCCGCCGGCCGGCCGCAAGGGCACGGTGATCGCGTCGTCGAACTTCGGGGTTTTCTTCGGCATCCTGGTATCCGGCCCGCTGGCCAACGCCGCCAACGCCGTCCTCGACGAGCCCACGCGGGGCATGGCCCTGATGGGGGCGGTGACGCTGGTGGTGGGGGCGCTGCTGCGCCGGGCGTTCGCGAAGGAGAAGGGCTCATGAACCGGCTGCTGGCGTGGCTGGTGAAGGCGATACTGTGGCTGCGGTACCGCGTCCGCATCACGGGCCTGGGCGCCGTCACGGCGCGGGGGCGGTCGGGCATCCTGTTCCTGCCCAACCACCCGGGGCTGATCGACCCGGTCATCGTGACGTCGCACCTGTACGGCCCGTTCAAGGTCCGCGCCCTGGCCGACCGCAGGCAGATCGACCGGTTCTTCATCCGCTGGCTGGCGCGGCGGATCGGCGTGCTGCCCATCGAAAGCCTCGCCGACGCCGGGGCCGCCGCGGGCCAGGAGGTCCGCCGGACCATCGCCGCGGTCGCCGATGCCCTGAGAAAGGGTGACAATATCATCCTCTACCCGGCCGGGCGCGCCTACCAGAGCCGCCTGGAGGACCTCGGCGGCGCCAGCGCCGTCCAGACGATCCTGAAGGAACTGCCCGACGTCCGCGTCGTGCTCATCCGCACGCGCGGCCTGTGGGGCAGTGCGTTCACCCGCGCGTCGGGCACCGAGCCGGACGTCGGGAGGATCGTCCGCCGCGGGATCGTCACGTTCCTGCTGAACGGCATCTTCTTCGGCCCGCGCCGCCGCGTGGACATCACGATGGCCGAGCCGGACGACCTGCCCCGCTCCGCCGACCGCCGGACCCTCAACCGCTACCTGGAGACGTTCTACAACGTCGGCGCCGAGCACAACACGTACGTCCCCTACGGCTGGTGGCAGCGCGGGGGGGCGCGAACGCTGCCGGAGCCGCGGCCCGCCGGCGTGCAGGGCGACCTGGAGCAGGTCCCCGCGTCCACGCGCGAGCAGGTGGCCGGCTTCCTCCGCACGCTCACCGGCCGCGCGGGGACGCTGTCGGACGACCTGCGGCTGGCGCACGACCTGGGGATGGACTCGCTGGGGCGGGCGGACCTCGTGCTGTGGCTGGGGCGGGAGTTCGGCCACCCGCCGGGCGACGTCGACTCGCTGCGCACCGTGGGGGACGTGATGCTGGCGGCGTGCGGGCAGACCGTCGCCCCGCCGGCCAGGCCGCTCAAGGCGGTGGCCGACCGCTGGTTCAACGCCGCCGCCGAGCCGCTTCGCCTCGACGGGCTGGAGAGCATGACCATCTGCGAGGCCTTCCTCGCCCAGGCCCGGCGCCGGCCCTCGGCGGCCATCCTGGCCGACCAGACCAGCGGCGTGAAGACCTACCGCGACCTGCTGACGGGCATCCTGGCGCTGAAGCCCGCCATCGAGTCGCTGGCCGGGTCGCACGTCGGAATTATGCTGCCGTCCTCCGTCGCCGCCGGCGTGGTCTACCTGGCAGCGCTTTTTGCCGGCAAGACGCCGGTGATGGTCAACTGGACCACCGGCCGGCGGAACGTCCTGCACGGTCTGGACGCCCTGGGCGTCCGGAGCGTCCTGACCGCCCGGGAACTGGTCGGCCGCCTGGCCGGCCAGGGCATCGACCTGGGGGAGGCTGCCGAACGGTTCGTCTACCTGGAGGACCTGCGGGCGTCCCTGACGACCGGCGCGAAACTGGCCGCGTGGGTCCGTGCGCGGCTCGGGCTGCACCGCCTGGGCGACGTGGCGCCGAGCGAGACGGCCGTGATCCTGTTCACCAGCGGGTCGGAGAACGTCCCGAAGATCGTCCCGCTGACCCACCGCAACATGTTGACCAACATCGCCGACGCCTGGACCCGGTTCACCATCGGCCCGGCCGACAGCCTGCTGGGGATCCTCCCGCCGTTCCACGCGTTCGGCCTGACGGCGACCATGCTCCTGGCCGCCTGCGCCGGCCTGCCCGTCGCGTTCTACCCGAACCCGACCGAGGGGGCGGCGCTGGCGAAGATGATCGACGCGTACTGCTGCTCGATCCTCGTCACCACGCCGAC